>NZ_JBEYYJ010000002.1:0-132550 GCF_040645475.1 Streptomyces sp. NPDC046759
ACGCTCGGCTGGGAAACCCCAGCCGAGCGCCTGCATAAACTGCTCGCGGCCTGATCAACACGACCACGTGTTGCGACGACCCCTAGAAACCGCCGAGGAGGGAGCGGGCCTTGCGTGCTTCTCAGGGAGGGGACCGTTCGTGCGCCTACAGGGGCGCGGGGCCGTACCGACATGCGGCTTGGCGCGTGGGCGCGGACGATCCACGACGACCGTCAGCCGCCCGCGCCGTCGCGCCGACGGCGAGACGGCGCAACCGCCGCCCTTACCGCCCGGCGAACTGCTTGCTGACCGAGTCGTACACACCCTTGGCCACGGGACCCAGCCGCGGACCGGCGAGCCAGCCCGAGGTCACCGGACCGATGGACGTGTTGGACACCAGCGCCGGCTTGCCGTCCGCGCCCGTCTCCACCCAGCCACCGCCGGAGGAACCGGCCGTCATGGTGCAGCCGATCCGGTACATCGTCGGGTCCGACCGGTTGATCGACAGGCGGCCGGGCTTGTCCTTGCACTGGTACAGCAGCTGACCGTCGAACGGAGCCGCCTCCGGGTAGCCGGACGCGGTGATGCTGCTGACCTTGGGCACCGCCGGGGCGTTGAAGTTCACCGGCATCGCACCGCCGACGGCCTCCTCCAGCGACTCGCCGCCGTTGCCCTGCTCCGGCGTCACATGGATCACCGCGAAGTCGTACGGGGCGCCGTTGCCGCCGCTCTCACCGCCCTGGTCGATCCACTGCTGCGAGGTGCGCGCGGCGTCGGCCCACCAGACGCCGTACGGGGCCACCTCGGGCCTGCCGGCCTGCTGCAGCTGGGCGGCCGACTTGCCCGCGTTGTTGTACGACGGCACGAAGGCCATGTTGCGGTACCAGCCGCCGTTCCTGCCGGCGTGCACACAGTGACCGGCCGTCCAGACGAGGTTGGACTTGCCCGGGTGCGCGGGGTCCTCCACGACCGTGCCCGAGCAGACCATGTGGCCCTCGGGGGAGTCGAAGAACACCTTGCCCGAGGCGGCCGCGCTGGTGTGGTACGGCGGCGCCACCGCCTGGGCCTTCACCGGCTGCGGGGTCGGGTCGGTCACGCCCTGGTCACCGGAGATGTCGTTGTCGTCGACCCCCTTGGTCGGGTCGTTGGCGTGGCGCATCCGGTCGGGGTCCCACAGACCCTTGATGATCGGGTTGATGAAGTCGTTGGCCTCGCGCAGCCAGTCTTCCTTGTTCCAGTTCTTCCAGGCGCCGTTCTTCCACTTGTCGATGTCGATCCCGTGCTCCTTCAGCCTCTTCTTGAGGTCGTCCGGGATCCTGATCTTTCCGTCGCCGGTGCCGGCGACGGTCGCCGAGGCGGTCGGCTTGTCGTCGGCTTTGTCGTCGCCGTTGCAGGCGGTGGCGGTCAGCGCCAGCGCCGAGGCGAGGGCGACCGCCGCCAGTGCGGGGGAGGAACGTCGGGGACCCCTCCCTCGCCGAACGCTGAACGACGGCCGTATGGATCGCATGCTCTTGACTCCCCCTGCTGTGAAGGTACTCGGCGCTTCGGC
Source organism: Streptomyces sp. NPDC046759 (assembly GCF_040645475.1). Taxonomy (NCBI): domain Bacteria; kingdom Bacillati; phylum Actinomycetota; class Actinomycetes; order Kitasatosporales; family Streptomycetaceae; genus Streptomyces; species Streptomyces sp. NPDC046759. The sequence continues at coordinate 1,529 of NZ_JBEYYJ010000002.1, forward strand.
CGCGCAACCGGCCGTGAACCCACGGGGAGTTCATGCCGGTCTCACGACCCTCTCGGAACGGCAACACACACTATGCGCTCGCTGTGGGGGACTTCCGACGGAACGGCAACGGTTCGGCTACAAGCCGTCTGACCAGGACAACCATTCGCCGATTGCCCCATCTGACGTCCACTCGGCACTGTCACCGCACCGACATCCGCACCTGCCCGCCCGTCTCCACACCCTGTCCGGACGGCCGGCCCTCGGCACACGGACCCCGCGCTCCGCCGGCCGACCACGCTCGCACGGCACCGCACCGAGCGGGCCGTCCCACCGCTCTTGAAACAATCTTGCGCGAAGCCGTAACCCGTCGACCCGTCCGCGGTTGTAGCGGTGGGGGGCCAGCTGCCTGCATCCGGTCCCCGTGGGAACAAGTCGCCTCTGGACAGCGGGAGGACAGCAAGCCGTGGCCGTTACGGAGTCGATGGCTGGAGGCATGCACGGGGAAGCTCGTGGCGTGCACGAGGGAATTCTCAGACGCCAGTCGGCGCGCGAGTCTTCCGCCCGCACCTACGCCCGGGCCCTGCCCATCGTCCCGGTCCGGGCGCGAGGGCTCACCATCGAGGGCGCCGACGGCCGCCGCTATCTGGACTGCCTCTCCGGCGCGGGAACACTCGCCCTCGGCCACAATCATCCGGTCGTGCTCGAAGCCATCCGCGCAGTCCTCGACTCCGGCGCTCCGCTCGCGGTCCTCGACCTCGCCACTCCCGTCAAGGACGCCTTCATCACCGAGCTGTTCCGCACCCTCCCACCCGGTCTCGCCGACCGGGGCCGTGTCCAGTTCTGCGGACCGGCCGGCACCGACGCCGTCGAGGCGGCCCTCAAACTGGTCCGGACCGCGACCGGCCGCACCGGCATCCTCGCCTTCACCGGCGCCTACCACGGCATGACCGCCGGCGCCCTGGCCGCCTCCGGCGGTGCCCGTGACGTCCAGGTCGCCCGGCTGCCCTACCCCCAGGACTACCGCTGCCCCTTCGGCGTCGGCGGACCTCGCGGCGCCGAACTCGCCGCCCGCTGGACCGAGTCCCTCCTCGACGACCCCAAGTCGGGCGTGCCCCTGCCCGCCGGGATGATCCTGGAACCCGTCCAGGGCGAGGGCGGCGTGATTCCCGCGCCGGACGACTGGCTTCGCCGCATGCGGCAGCTCACGGCCGACCGGTCCATCCCGCTGATCGCCGACGAGATCCAGACCGGAGTGGGCAGGACGGGCGCCTTCTGGGCCGTCGACCACAGCGGCATCACCCCCGACGTCATGGTGCTGTCCAAGGCCATCGGCGGCAGCCTCCCGCTGGCGGTGATCGTCTACCGTGACGATCTCGACGTCTGGCAGCCCGGCGCGCACGCGGGAACCTTCCGGGGCAACCAACTCGCCATGGCCGCGGGCACCGCGACCCTCACCTATGTCCGGGAGAACGGCCTCGCCCGACGCGCCGCCGAGCTCGGTGCCCGCATGCTGACCCAACTCGGGCAGCTGGCCGACACGTTCGCATGCGTAGGGCAGGTGCGGGGGCGGGGGCTGATGATCGGGGTCGAGCTGGTGAACCCGGAATGCGACGGTACCGAGTCCGCCGGCCACCACCCCGGCCCTCCAGGTCCGGAGCCCACCCGCACCCCGCACCCGGCCGCGCCCGAGCTCGCCGTGGCCGTCCAGCGGGAGTGTCTCCAACGCGGGCTGATCGTGGAACTCGGCGGCCGCCACTCGGCCGTGGTCCGGCTGCTTCCTCCGCTCACGATCAGCGACGAGCAGGCCGCAGCGGTCGTGGACCGCCTGGCGGACGCGGTGGCGGCGGTGGCCCGCACCCACGAGGACCACGGCCGTCACCGCAGCCGACAGCACGGCCCGGCCCAGCGCGCGGGCTGAGGCGGCACCCACACCGCCCGGCGCACGAAGCCGGCACCAGCCTCCCGCACCCCTTGCCTCCCTCATCCCCTGCACCTCCTCACAAGAACGCCAGGCCCGATCCGGCCTCCCATGACCCACCCCCAGCCCTTCCGTACACATCCGCTCTCCCCGTCGAACCGGTCCCGCGACGCGGCCAGACCCACCGCCGCGGCGACCGTCGGTCTCGGAGAAAGGGCGACCGAGCGACGGCACGAGCCCCGCACACCCCCAGCCGGCCAAGAGGAGCCGTCATGAACGCCAGCCCCACTCCCGACGGCAGCTCCAGCGGTCCCGACGACCAGGGAGACTCCGCCAGCCCGGCCTCTTCCGTGCCGCTGGCCGATGCGGTTCCGCAGCAGAAGAGGCGCACCGTGGATCTCACCCGGGTCACCGAGCCCGGCTCCGACCTGCTGGAGCATCCCGACCCCCGCACCGCGGCCCAGGCCGCCACCGTCGAGAACCTGTTGCGGTGCTGGGTACGCGAGAACGACCTCGGCGCTCCCGAGGACGGCATCCTTCACCTCCTGCTTCCGGCCAGCGGCACCTCCCTGTTCGTGCCGGTCCGCCACTGGTCCCCGACGGGCTGGCACCGCTTCGGCCCGCCACGGCTGACCAGCGCCCCCGCGACCGCCCTTCCCGTCGATGCCGTCACCTTGGCAGCGCTGCTCGCCCGGGAGACCTCCGGTGGCACGGGCAGCAGCACCTCCCTCACCCGGTCCCGGACCTCCATCCACACCGGCCTCCACGACGACGGCGATCTCGTGGCCAGGGTGGCCGACTCCCTCCGCCGCACGGCGACCTTCATCCGTGACCGTCGCGAGCACCCCACCGACGACACCTCCGACCTCTTCCTCTGCGCCGAACAGGCGCTGCTCCTCGGTCACCCCCTCCACCCGGCCCCCAAGAGCCGGGAAGGCCTGACCGAACGCGAAGCCTCCCTGTTCTCACCGGAACTGCGCGGCTCCTTTCCGCTGCACTGGGTGGCCGTCGCCCCCTCTCTCCTCGCCACGGACTCGGCCTGGACCGAGCGCGGTCGTCTCGTTTCCGCCGATCACCTCACCCGGCGCCTCGCCGGAACCGACCTTCACCTCCCGGACGGCTACTCCGCTGTCCCCCTGCACCCGTGGCAGGCCCGCGAACTGCGCCACCGTGAAGCCGTCGCCGCCCTGTTCGACTCCGGGCTCCTGCGCGACCTCGGTCCGCTCGGCACCCGCTGGCACCCCACCTCCTCCGTACGCACCGTTCACCGAACCGGTGCCGCCGCGATGCTCAAGCTGTCGCTCGGCCTGCGCATCACCAACTCCCGCCGGGAGAACCTGCGCAAGGAACTCCATCGGGGAGTCGAGGTGCACCGACTGCTGCGCACCGGCCTGTCCAAGCAGTGGCAGGCCGTCCATCCCGGCTTCGACGTCGTCCGCGACCCGGCGTGGCTCGCCGTCGACGCCCCGGACGGACGACCCGTGCCGGGACTCGACGTCCTCATCAGGCACAACCCGTTCGTGCCGACCGAAGACGTCGGCTGCGTCGCCGGACTCGTCTCGCCCCGGCCCGTTGCCGAACCCGAGGACGACTCCTCGTCACCACAGGTGCCTTGGGCCATGCGTTCCCGACTGGCCCAGCTGGTGACGAGGCTCGCCGCACGCACCGGCCGGTCCCTCGAAGCCGTTGCCGCGGAGTGGTTCCTCCGGTACCTGGAGCAGGTCGTCCGTCCCGTGCTGTGGTTGGACGGCGAGGCCGGCATCGCTCTCGAAGCCCACCAGCAGAACACCCTGCTTCTGCTCGACGGCCACGGATGGCCCGCCGGCGGCCGCTACCGCGACAACCAGGGCTACTACTTCCGCGAGTCCCGGCGAGCCGAACTGGATGCCCGGCTGCCCGGCATCGGTGAGCGCAGTGACACCTTCGTGTCCGACGAGGTCACCGACGAACGCTTCGCCTACTACCTCGCCATCAACAACGTGCTGGGTCTCATCGGTGCGTTCGGTTCCCAACGGCTGGCCGACGAACGACTTCTCCTCGCGGCCTTCCGACGCTTCCTCAGCGACGCGGCCGCAGGACCCACCGCCCTGCGCACCTCCCTGCCCCACCACCTGCTGGACTCACCCGTGCTGCGCTGCAAGGCCAACCTCCTGACCCGGCTGCACGGCCTGGACGAACTCGTCGGCCCGGTCGACACCCAGTCGGTCTACGTCACCATCGCCAACCCCCTTCATTCCTGAGCGAACCGAACCGTCTCCCGCACTTCCGAGGACCATGACCCACCTCGTCTCCTGAGAGGAGCGCACCATGCCTCCCACCGATGCGAACGCCGGCGCCGGGCCCGCCCCTACAGAGGCCCCTGTCCGCACAGGCGCCCCTGTCCACGAGGGTTCCGCCGCTCCCCGGACGGGGGGCAGAGGCATCCGGAGCGCCCCGTTCACCGGGTTCGCCGTCGAGGACGACGACGGGGACTGCGAGGACACACTGGACCTGCATCTGCCCGCCGAGTTCCTCGCTCTCTTCGCCGCAGGGACCACGTATCTGCTGGACCAACTCCACACGTGGGGCCCGACGGTGACTCGCGTCGGCACCTTCCAGCTCCTTCCCGTGCGTCTCGATGAAGACATCCCGCTCGTCCATCGCTGGATGAACGACCCCGCCGTCGCGGAATTCTGGGAGCTGGCCGGGCCCCGGAGCCGGACGGAGGACCACCTGCGCGCCCGGCTCCACGGGGACGGGCGCAGCGTGCCCTGTCTCGGCGTACTCGACGGCACACCGATGAGCTACTGGGAGATCTACCGGGCAGACCTGGATCCGCTGGCCCGCCACTACCCGGCCCGCCCCCATGACACCGGGATCCACCTGCTCGTCGGCGGGGCCGAGGACCGAGGGCGGGGGCTGGGATCCGCCCTGCTGCGAGCCGTAGCCGATCTGATCCTCGACCGGCGCCCCGCGTGCGCACGGATCGTGGCGGAACCCGACCTTCGCAACACCCCCTCCGTCGCAGCGTTCCTGAGCGCCGGCTTCCGGTACGCGGACGAGGTCGACCTGCCGGGCAAGCGGGCCGCCCTCATGATCCGGGACCGGGTCCTGCGCGATGCTCTGTAGCGCCACGTGACGGCGCGTTCACATGTAGTACGCGCGACGGGCCGTCGGAGTTCCCCTCGTTCCGGGAAGTTCTCGAACGGGGGCCCACCGCCCCACGGCATCGCCCGCATCCCTTCTCTCCGCCGCATTGCCGCCGCCCGTCCTCGCCCCACTCCCTGTCACGGTCCGGTCATCTGCTCGGACTCGAAGTCCCAAGCCGCGGCCCGGCCCTCCGGAACCCCAGCCGGCAGCCTTCCCAGCGTCGTGCCGGCCCCTTCCCAGCCTTGTGCCGGCCTGCAGCCTTCACCCCGCCCCGGCCCCCAGCCTCGTCCTCTCCGCTCCTCGACCCACCCAGGAGTCCGGCCTTGATCACGCCCTCCGCCCCCGCCGTGACCGCCCGTTTGTCGGTGCCGGGCCGTAGGGTGGTCGGGCTATGACGAAGCCCTCACTTCCCGAACTCCTGCATGCCGCTGTCACTGCCGTCGGTGGCACGGAGCGCCCCGGCCAGGTGACCATGGCCGAAGCGGTCGCCGAGGCGATCGACGACGGATCCCACCTGCTGGTCCAGGCCGGCACCGGCACCGGAAAGTCGCTCGGCTATCTCGTGCCGGCGCTCGCGCACGGGGAACGGGTGGTCGTCGCGACGGCAACGCTCGCGCTGCAGCGCCAGCTCGTGGAGCGCGATCTGCCGCGCACGGTCGAGGCCCTGCACCCGCTGCTGCGCCGCCGCCCGGAGTTCGCGATGCTCAAGGGCCGGTCGAACTACCTGTGCCTGCACCGCCTGCACGAGGGCATGCCGCAGGACGAGGAGGACGGTCTTTTCGACCAGTTCGAGGCCGCGGCGCCCACCAGCAAGCTGGGCCAGGACCTCCTGCGGCTGCGCGACTGGTCGGACGAGACGGAGACGGGTGACCGGGACGATCTCACTCCGGGAGTGTCGGACCGGGCCTGGGCGCAGGTGTCGGTGTCGTCGCGGGAGTGCCTGGGTGCGTCGAAGTGCGCGTACGGCGCCGAGTGCTTCGCCGAGACGGCCCGCGAGCGTGCCAAGCTCGCCGAGGTCGTGGTCACCAACCACGCGCTGCTCGCCATCGACGCCATCGAGGGCGCGCCGGTGCTGCCGCAGCACGAGGTACTGATCGTGGACGAGGCCCATGAACTCGTCTCCCGCGTCACCGGCGTCGCCACCGGCGAACTCACGCCAGGCCAGGTCAACCGGGCGGTGCGCCGCGCCGCCAAGCTCGTCAACGAGAAGGCGGCCGATCAGCTGCAGACCGCCGCCGAGGGCTTCGAGCGGCTGATGGAGCTGGCCCTGCCGGGCCGTCTGGAGGAGATCCCGGAGGACCTCGGCTACGCGCTGATGGCGCTCCGGGACGCCGCCCGTACGGTCATCTCCGCCATCGGTGCCACGCGCGACAAGTCGGTGCAGGACGAGGACGCGGTCCGCAAGCAGGCGCTGGCCTCGGTGGAGACGGTGCACGACGTCGCGGAGAGGGTCCTGAACGGGTCGGAGTGGGACGTCGTCTGGTACGAGCGGCACGACCGCTTCGGCGCGTCCCTGCGGATCGCTCCCATGTCGGTCTCGGGCCTGCTCAGGGAGAAGCTCTTCGCCGACCGCGCCGTCGTCCTCACCTCGGCGACCCTCAAGCTGGGCGGCGACTTCAACGGCGTCGGCGCTTCCCTGGGGCTCGGCCCCGAGGGCGTGGAGGGTGAGGACCTGCCGAAGTGGAAGGGCGTCGACGTCGGCTCGCCCTTCGACTACCGCAGACAGGGCATCCTCTACGTCGCCAAGCACCTCGCACGCCCCGCGCGTGACGGTGAGCGTTCCGACATGCTCGACGAGCTGACCGAACTCATCCAGGCGGCCGGCGGCCGCACCCTCGGGCTGTTCTCGTCGATGCGGGCCGCACAGCTCGCGGCGGAGGAACTGCGCTCGAGGATCCCCGAGTTCCCGATCCTCCTCCAGGGCGAGGAGACCCTCGGCGAACTGATCAAGAACTTCGCGGCCGACCCGAAGACGTGCCTGTTCGGCACCCTGTCGCTGTGGCAGGGCGTCGACGTTCCGGGCCCCAGCTGTCAGCTGGTCGTCATGGACAAGATCCCGTTTCCCCGCCCCGACGACCCCTTGATGAGCGCCCGGCAGAAGGCCGTGGAGGAGGCGGGCGGCAACGGCTTCATGGCGGTGGCCGCCACTCACGCGGCCCTGCTCATGGCACAGGGCGCCGGCCGGCTCGTGCGCGCGTCGGGGGACCGGGGCGTGGTCGCCGTACTGGATCAGCGGTTGTCCACCGCACGGTACGGCGGCTATCTCAAGACGTCACTGCCGGACTTCTGGTACACCACGGACCGTAACCAGGTGCGCAAGTCGCTCGCGGCGATCGACGCGGCGGCCAAGGCTGGCGAAGCGCAGCAGGCGGCCGAGGCGAAGTGATCCCCAGGTGATCGCGGGAGTGGCCCGACCGGCGCGGGCCGGGCTGCCTTCGGCGGTCGAGGACGCCGGGGGACCGGCCTGGCCTTGACACAGCAGGACCCCGGAACCGGCGCAGGGGTTCCGGGGCCCGGTCAGGGTGCGAGCGGCCGTCGGCCTGCCCGCCGCGGGCGTCACACGCGCCGCAGCACCGCGACGACCTTGCCCAGGATGGTGGCGTCGTCGCCTGGGATCGGCTCATAGGCTGCGTTGTGCGGGAGGAGCCAGACATGGCCGTCCTCGCGCTTGAAGCGCTTGACGGTGGCCTCGCCGTCCAGCATCGCTGCCACGATGTCGCCGTTCTCGGCGACCGGCTGGCGGCGCACGGTGACCCAGTCGCCGTCGCAGATCGCAGCTTCGATCATGGAGTCGCCGACGACCTTGAGGACGAACAGTTCACCGTCGCCGACGAGCTGGCGGGGGAGAGGGAAGACGTCCTCGACGGATTCCTCCGCGAGGATGGGGCCACCGGCCGCGATGCGGCCCACCAGCGGGACGTACGACGCGGCGGGCTTGCCGGCGGTGTCCGTGGGCTGCACGGTCACGGCCTGGTCCGAGCCGCGCACCTCGTACGCGCGCGGGCGGTGAGGGTCGCGGCGCAGGAAGCCCTTGCGCTCCAGCGCCATCAGCTGATGGGCGACCGAGGAGGTGCTCGAGAGCCCTACGGCCTGACCGATCTCCCGCATCGACGGTGGATAGCCGCGCCGCTGAACGGAGTCCCGGATGACTTCGATCACGCGGCGCTGCCGATCGGTGAGTCCGGAGCTGTCGGCTCGGATGCCGGGAGGTCGGCCCGGCAGGGAGCGCTTGTGGCCCTCGGGATTCGTGGCTTCGTTCATCACGTGTACCGGCTCGACTCGGCCCGGGGAGCGGTCCTGGGCAGTGATGGTGGCACTGTCTGCGGTGGTGGTCACGTCGGCCCCTCTCGATGGTCTCCCTGCTGCACAACGGTAGTTGCTTTCGAAAGGTTGCGCCAAACACACGTTCGAGTGAAAAAGTGCGATTCACCTGCCGAGATCATGTGTCTGGGTGTATTGCTAACGCGCCACCTGGCGGACAAAAGCGCCCATTGTTGTACTCTTCACCGCTGGGGTGCCGACCTTGTGGGCCGTCGCCTCAGTCTGCCATCCGGAGCCTGCCCGTCCGGGTTCCGGGTCTGCTTGTGTGCCGGAGTCCCACGCGTCCTCCCTGCGGCGCCCACGGTATCTCCGTATGCCTCACGGCGACACGGGTCTGCACCCGCGTGTCCCCGGTGCGCCGCCTGTGTGCGGTGAGTCCGCTTTCTTCCCTGCGACACGCGAGCCTGCCTCGGTGTATGAGCCAAGCCCTACATCTAGTGGTTGGATGGCTACAGCAGCCCACAAGTTGTGGTCCCCCGGGTCTGAGACGGCTCCGCGATCGCCTATGCTTAGGGCTGCTTCGCGGGGCCCGTGGGTCCGGTGAGGTTCATGAGTCTGCTGTGAGGAGGGTTGGAGATCATGCACTGCCCCTTCTGCAGGCACCCCGACAGCCGTGTGGTCGACAGTCGTACGACCGACGACGGCACGTCGATCCGCAGGCGTCGCCAGTGCCCTGACTGCTCCCGTCGTTTCACGACCGTGGAGACGTGCTCGCTCATGGTGATCAAGCGGTCCGGAGTCACCGAGCCTTTCAGCCGTACCAAGGTCATCAACGGCGTGCGCAAGGCGTGCCAGGGGCGGCCTGTCACCGAAGACGCACTCGCCCAGCTCGGCCAGCGGGTCGAGGAGGCGGTGCGGGCCACCGGAAGCGCCGAGCTGACCACCCACGACGTGGGGCTGGCCATACTCGGCCCGTTGCAGGAGCTCGACCTCGTCGCCTATCTGCGATTCGCCTCGGTCTACCGGGCGTTCGACTCGCTCGAGGACTTCGAGGCCGCCATCGCGGAGCTGAGGGAAGCGACGCGAGGCCCCGCCGCGGACGAGGAAGACACTGGATCGGGGCGCCAGGAAGACGATCGCGGGCCCGGCGGGACCACTCAGGTCCCCGTGCCCGCCCACGCCGCCGACTGACCGGCGGGCCGGAAACCGGGAGGAGAGCCGGGTTCCGGCCGGGAGGCGGCGATTCAAGACCCGTTGCGGGTGGTATCCGAGGGTGCCCGCAACACAAGACACACCACCGTGCCACGGGAACAGACGGGGCACTTCAGGGCGTTTTTGCCCGTAGAGGGAGGCGGCATGACAGAGACGGCGAGCGGTCCGGCACGAGGTTCCCGAGCCAAGGGCGGCAAGGCGGGGAACAAGGGACTGCACATCGAGCGTATCCACACCACCCCCGGCGTGCACCCGTACGACGAGGTGTCGTGGGAGCGCCGTGACGTCGTCATGACCAACTGGCGCGACGGCTCGGTCAACTTCGAGCAGCGTGGCGTCGAGTTCCCCGACTTCTGGTCGTTGAACGCGGTCAACATCGTCACCAGCAAGTACTTCCGCGGTGCCGTGGGCACCCCGCAGCGCGAGACCAGCCTCAAGCAGCTGATCGACCGCATCGTGAAGACGTACCGGAAGGCCGGCGAGGACCACAAGTACTTCGCCTCGCCTGCCGACGCCGAGATCTTCGAGCACGAGCTGGCCTACGCCCTCCTGCACCAGATCTTCAGCTTCAACAGCCCCGTCTGGTTCAACGTGGGCACCGCGCAGCCCCAGCAGGTCTCCGCCTGCTTCATCCTGTCCGTCGACGACTCCATGGAGTCGATCCTCGACTGGTACAAGGAAGAGGGCATGATCTTCAAGGGCGGCTCCGGCGCCGGCCTGAACCTCTCCCGCATCCGCTCCTCCAAGGAGCTGCTGTCCTCCGGCGGCAACGCCTCCGGCCCGGTCTCCTTCATGCGCGGCGCCGACGCCTCCGCCGGCACCATCAAGTCCGGTGGTGCCACCCGCCGCGCCGCCAAGATGGTCGTGCTCGACGTCGACCACCCCGACATCGAGGACTTCATCGAGACCAAGGTCAAGGAAGAGGAGAAGATCCGCGTCCTGCGCGACGCGGGCTTCGACATGGACCTGGGCGGTGACGACATCACGTCCGTCCAGTACCAGAACGCCAACAACTCGGTCCGCGTGAACGACGAGTTCATGAAGGCGGTCGAGGACGGCGGCAACTTCGGCCTGCGCGCCCGCATGACCGGCGAGGTCATCGAGGAGGTCGACGCCAAGGCGCTCTTCCGCAAGATCGCCGAGGCCGCCTGGGCCTGCGCCGACCCGGGCATCCAGTACGACGACACCATCAACAACTGGCACACCTGCCCCGAGTCCGGCCGCATCACCGCGTCGAACCCGTGCAGCGAGTACATGCACCTGGACAACACGTCCTGCAACCTGGCCTCGCTGAACCTGATGAAGTTCCTGAAGGACGACGGCAAGGGCAACCAGTCCTTCGAGACCGAGCGCTTCCAGAAAGTCGTCGAGCTGGTCATCACCGCGATGGACATCTCGATCTGCTTCGCGGACTTCCCGACCCAGAAGATCGGCGAGAACACGCGCGCGTTCCGCCAGCTCGGGATCGGTTACGCCAACCTCGGTGCCCTGCTGATGGCCACCGGCCACGCGTACGACTCCGACGGCGGCCGCGCCCTCGCCGGCGCCATCACCTCCCTGATGACGGGTACGGCGTACCGCCGCTCCGCCGAGCTGGCCGCGGTCGTCGGCCCGTACGACGGCTACGCGCGCAATGCCGACGCCCACAACCGCGTCATGAAGCAGCACGCCGACGCCAACGGCAAGGCCGTCCGCATGGACGACCTGGACACCCCGGTGTGGGCCGCGGCCACGGAGGCCTGGCAGGACGTCGTCCGTCTCGGTGAGAAGAACGGTTTCCGTAACTCCCAGGCGTCCGTCCTCGCCCCGACCGGCACCATCGGTCTCGCGATGTCCTGCGACACCACCGGTGTCGAGCCCGACCTGGCTCTCGTGAAGTTCAAGAAGCTGGTCGGCGGCGGCTCGATGCAGATCGTCAACGGCACCGTGCCGCAGGCCCTGCGCCGCCTGGGTTACCAGGAGGAGCAGATCGAGGCGATCGTCGCCCACATCGCCGAGCACGGCAACGTGATCGACGCCCCGGGCCTCAGGCACGAGCACTACGAGGTGTTCGACTGCGCCATGGGCGAGCGCGCCATCTCCCCGATGGGCCACGTCCGCATGATGGCCGCGATCCAGCCGTGGATCTCCGGTGCCATCTCCAAGACGGTCAACATGCCGGAGACGGCGACCGTCGAAGAGGTCCAGGAGATCTACTTCGAGGCCTGGAAGCTGGGCGTCAAGGCGCTCGCCATCTACCGCGACAACTGCAAGGTCGGCCAGCCGCTCTCCGCCAAGACCAAGGAGAAGGAGAAGGCCGAGGTCACGGAGAAGGCCGAGGCCACCATCCGTGAGACGGTCGAGAAGATCGTCGAGTACCGCCCGGTCCGCAAGCGCCTCCCCAAGGGGCGCCCGGGGATCACCACGTCCTTCACGGTCGGCGGTGCCGAGGGCTACATGACCGCCAACTCCTACCCGGACGACGGTCTCGGCGAGGTCTTCCTGAAGATGTCCAAGCAGGGCTCGACTCTCGCGGGCATGATGGACGCCTTCTCCATCGCGGTCTCCGTCGGCCTGCAGTACGGCGTGCCGCTGGAGACGTACGTCTCGAAGTTCACCAACATGCGCTTCGAGCCGGCCGGCATGACGGACGACCCGGACGTGCGGATGGCGCAGTCGATCGTCGACTACATCTTCCGCCGCCTGGCGCTGGACTTCCTGCCCTTCGAGACCCGCTCCGCGCTCGGCATCCACTCCGCCGAGGAGCGTCAGCGGCACCTGGAGACCGGTTCCTACGAGCCGGCCGACGACGAGGTCGACGTCGAGGGCCTGGCCCAGTCGGCGCCGCGTGCCCAGGAGCTGAAGGCGGTCGCCGCGCCGAAGGCCGAGTCCGAGGCGGCCAAGCCCGCCCCGAAGCAGGCCCACACCAGCGCCGAGCTGGTGGAGATGCAGCTGGGCATCCAGGCCGACGCCCCGCTGTGCTTCTCCTGCGGCACGAAGATGCAGCGGGCCGGTTCCTGCTACATCTGCGAGGGCTGCGGCTCCACCAGCGGCTGCAGCTGACGACGCGGTTCGTTGAAGTGAAGTAAGGGGCGCCGGCCATTGCCGGCGCCCCTTACCGCTACTGGGCTCTGCCCATGACCCGGGTGAACGTCGCCGGGTCCTCCTCGAAGCCGTGCACGCCGGGACGGAAGGCCCACTCCCCGGAGCCGTCCCGTACGAACTCGGCGATCGTGGCCGCCGTCGCGCCGAGCACCGAGCCGAAGTCGTCCTCGGCCAGCACGGTGTATCCCTCGCGGACGCGCATGGCCGGATTCAGCACGTCGGCGAACGTCCTCCGCCCGTACCGCTGTTGGATGACGACGCCGACCACCACGCGCGCGTACTGGTCGCCGAGCCGGTCCAGTTCCAGCGTCATGACCTCGTCCCAGCCGAAGCCCCTGCCGTCCGTGCTGTCCCGGTTGAGGAAGATCGTGCCGTCCGGTGAGCGGCTGTCGAAGTGCACCAGATAGGCAGGAGTTCCGTACGCGTCGCCCGACACGAACGTGGCGGCGACGATGTCGAGATCGGTGGGCGGCTGCCCCACCGGACTGGGGTCCCACTTCAGCCCGACCTCGACCTTGCGGATTCCCTTGCTGAAGCCGGTCAACAGGCTCCCCCTTCCCCCGAGTGGCTGCCTCGGTCCCCAACTCCCCCGGAGCCAGGGTTCCTTGTCCATCGTGCCACGCGCGCGGGGGCGCATGCGCGGGCGATCTCCGCCGGAGCGTGACCGACGCCACGCCTGGTGGCCTTACGATGGCGCGGTGCTGGTCAAGTGGATTCGCTGCACCGTGGTGGACCGCCGCGGCTTCGAGCGGGGGCAGCGGAAATGGGCGGGGCTTCCGGGGGAGCCGGGTTTTCGCGGGCAGGGCGGAGGCTGGAGCCGGCGGCGCCCGGGCGTGGCGCACATCTTCGCCTTCTGGGAGAGCCGCGCCTTCTACGACTCCTTCATGGCACGCTCGCACGACCGCCTGGCGGCCGCTCAGTCCGGCACGTTCAAGGACGCCCGGGTCAAGCTGTTCGAATACCGCTTCGACGTGAAGACGGGCTTCGAACCGCGGTTCACCGACGCCGATCTGATCCGCGTGGCCCTGTGCCGGATCCACGAGGAGCGCGTCGAGCACTTCACCCTCATGCAGGAGAAGGTGTGGAACCCCGCGATGGCCGGTTCGCCCGGCATGATCCGTGGAATGTTCGCCGAAGCCCCCGAGCATGAGTTCCTGGTCCTGTCGATGTGGCGGTCGGCGGCCGAACACGGCAAGTACCGCACCGAGCGCGTGGAACGTCTGGCCCTGCGCGCCCAGACCGAGGCCGACGTCGCGAGGCTCTCCGGTGACATCGTGGAGCTGGAGCCGTCATGGACGGTATGACGTCAGAGCCGTACGTTTGAATAACGAACCAACGGCTCGAAGAAGCCCCCAGCGTGGTCCAGGAACGGCCCCGGGCACCGTATTCGTGTGACCTACGCCGTATGGAGCCCGTACGAGTGCTCGACTCTCCCTCGCTCGATCTAGGGTTTTGGCATGGCACGACCACGGCGCATCGTCCTTGTCCGGCACGGCGAGTCGACGGGCAACATCGACGACTCCGTGTACGAGCGCGAGCCCGACCACGCCCTCGCGCTGACCGAGCGCGGCTGGCGGCAGGCGGAGGAGACCGGCAAGGCGCTCCGGGAGGTCTTCGGCAGGGAACGCGTGAGCGTGTACGTCTCCCCGTACCGCCGGACGCACGAGACGCTCCGCGCCTTCCACCTCGACCCCGATCTCATACGGGTCCGTGAGGAGCCCAGGCTCCGGGAGCAGGACTGGGGCAACTGGCAGGACCGCGACGACGTGCGCCTGCAGAAGACCTACCGCGACGCGTACGGCCATTTCTTCTTCCGGTTCCCGCAGGGTGAGTCCGGCGCGGACGTGTACGACCGTGTCGGCGGCTTCCTCGAAAGTCTTTTCCGCAGCTTCGAGGCCCCGGACCATCCGCCGAACGTCCTCCTCGTGACGCACGGACTCGCGATGCGGCTGTTCTGCATGCGCTGGTTCCACTGGACGGTCGCGGACTTCGAGTCACTGTCGAACCCCGGGAACGCCGAGATGCGCATGCTCGTTCTCGGAGAGGACGGCAGGTACACACTCGACCGTCCCTTCGAGCGCTGGCGGGACCCGGTGCCGTACTGGGTGAGCGGATAGGGTGGCAGAGCGATGACCGCTGACTCCTCTTTCTCCGGGCGCCTGGAGCGCGCTCTGGCGAGCCTGCGCGGGCTGGCCGTGGGGGACGCCCTGGGCTCCCAGTTCTTCGTTCCGGCGAACTATCCCCTGCTGAAACGACGCGAGCTGCCGGCGGCGCCCTGGCAGTGGACGGACGACACCGAGATGGCCTGCTCCGTGGTCGCCGTGCTCGCCGAGCACCAGCGCATCGACCAGGACGCCCTCTCCCGTTCCTTCGCCGAGCACCACGACTTCGACCGTGGATACGGGCCCGCGGTCAACCGGCTGCTGAGACTCGTCCGGGAGGGCGGGGACTGGCGTGAGCTGGCCGCCGGGCTGTTCAACGGACGGGGGTCCTGGGGCAACGGAGCGGCGATGCGCATCGCGCCGCTGGGCGCCTGGTACGCGGACGATCCGGAGCAGGCGACCCACCAGGCGGAGATCTCGGCCTACCCCACCCACCAGCACCGGGAGGCCGTGGTCGGCGCCATGGCCGTGGCCGCCGCGGCGGCGCTGGTCGGCTCGCCGGACGGCCCGCCAAGCCCCGAGTCCCTCCTGGACGGTGTCATCGCCCTCGTGCCGAAGAGCGCCGTCGGTCAGGGGCTACGGCGTGCTCGGGACATGCTCGACTACGGTGACGCGGGCACCGTCGCGGCGGTGCTGGGATGCGGACGGCGTACGACCGCACACGACACCGTCCCGTTCGCCCTCTGGTCCGCCGCACGCAGCCTCGGTGACTATGAGACGGCCTTCTGGACGACGGCCGGAGCAGGCGGCGACGTGGACACGACCTGCGCGATCGTGGGCGGCGTGCTCGCCTCCGGCAAGGCCGGCACCCCGCCCGCCGAGTGGGTGGAACACTCCGAGGCACTGCCCGGCTGGGTGCCGACCGGACTCTGACGGATCCGCCGGCCAAGACAGAACGGCCATCCGGCCGATTTCGTGTGGCCCGCCCCGGTGCCTCGGACGTCCGGCACGGGAGTTCGAAACTCTCCGTGCCGACCGGGAACTCTCCGTGACCGCCGCCCGTTCCTCCTGTGTCCGCCGCCCTTGCCGCGGCTTGCGGCGCCAAGGGCGGCGGACAGTGGAAGAGCGACGTCCGGAGGGGGTGCTGAGATGGCGTACGTGGTGCCGGTTCTGGTGCTGGTCTCCGCCCTGTCCCTGATGCGGGTGCGGCCGGCCGGCTCGCCGCAGCCGACGTGCGGCCCCGGGCGGCGGCCGGTCCCACCACGGCTGCGTGCGGTCCGGGATGGGTCAGCCGATGCCGGGACCCGCCACGCCGGCGAGGGAGTCGAGATCGCTCTTGCGGACCCTGATCACCAGCCACGAGGTGAGGAACGCAACCCCGGCCATCGCCGCGGCCGGCACGAAGGCGGTGGAGATGCCGTGGGCGAGTACGTCGTGTCCCCAGGGCGCGGGCAGTTGGTGCGTCTTGGCGAAGTGTGCCTGCTGCTCCGGCGAGCTGTGGGCGAGGAACTTCGGCAGCTGCCTCTTCGCCTCGCTCTTGGCGGCCGAGCCGAACACGGTCGTCAGGATGGAAAGCCCCAGCGAACCACCCACCTGCTGCATGGCGTTGAGCAACCCGGAAGCGGCACCGGCCTCGTGCTGGGCGACGCCGGACACCGCCGTGACCGTGGCCGTCACGAAATTCAGGCCCATGCCGAAGCCGAAGACCAGCATCGGCCCGAGCACTCCGCCGAGGTAGGAGCTGTCCGGCCGGATGAAGGTCTGCCAGACCAGCCCGATCACCACCAGCGCCGTGCCGGCCATCATGAACGGCCTCGGGCCGAGCGTAGGAAGGAAGCGCTGGGACAGGCCGGCACCGACCGCGATGGCGACCGTCACGGGGAGGAAGGCCAGACCGGCCTTGATGGCGCTGTAGCCGAGCACGTCCTGCACGAACAGCACGATGTAGAAGAACATGCCGAACATCGCCGCGGCGAGGCTGAGCATGATCACGTACGTGCCCCAGCGATTGCGGTCCGTGAACATCTTCAGCGGGGTGATCGGCTCCTTCGCGCGTATCTCGGTGAGCACGAACGCGAGGAGCAACACCACAGCCGCGCCGAACGAGCCGAGGGTCAGGCCGTCTCGCCAGCCGTCCTCCGAGGCGCGGATGAAGCCGTAGACCAGCGAGGCCATGCCCACCGTCGAGGTCAGTGCGCCCGTGATGTCGAAACGCCCCGGGTGGCGCTGGGACTCGTTGATGTACAGCGGCGCGAGCGAGGCGATCAGCACGCCGATGGGCACGTTGACGAACAGCACCCACCGCCAGTCGAGCCAGTCCGTGAGCATGCCGCCCGCCAGCAGGCCGATGGCGCCGCCGCCCGCGGACACGGCGGCGAACACGCCGAAGGCCCGGTTGCGTTCCGGGCCTTCGGGGAAGGTCGTGGTGATCAGCGCCAGCGACGTCGGCGAGGCGATGGCGCCGCCCACGCCCTGCAAGGCCCGTGCAGCCAGCAGCTGCCAGGGTTCCTGGGCAAGACCGCCCAGCAGGGAGGAGAAGGTGAACAGAAGGATGCCGGCCATGAACACCCGGCGGCGGCCGAGGATGTCACCGGCCCGCGCACCCAGCAGCAGCAGGCCGCCGAAGGTGAGCGTGTAGGCGCTGACCACCCAAGTCAGATCCGTCGTACTGAACTTGAGTGCGTCTTGAATGTGCGGGAGGGCGATGTTCACAATCGTCGCGTCGAGTACCACCATGAGTTGGCAGGCCGCGATGACCGTGAGTGCGATGCCGGGATGCCCATCCCGGCGGGCCACGCCCGGTTCTGGTTCCTGGAGCAGCTGAGAGGTTGTCACTATGGGTCCCCCACAAAGGCATTAGTGAACGCTGGCGTTCACTGTCGCGTCCACGGTAGTGAGTACCCAACAGTGAACGCAAGCGTTCACTTAATCCCGTGTCCCGCCTCGCGTCCCCCTGTTGCTGCGGCGTGGTGCACCCGCCCCCACATCCCCGCTTCCCTTGCATGCTGGAGAGACATAGATGGTTACCTCGCGCTGGACGGCCGCTCCCGCTCGGGCGGCGTCCCCTCGTCGGCGCGGTGTGGTGCTGGAGCGCGCGATCCTCGAATCCGCACTGGAACAGCTCGGTGAGGTCGGCTGGAAAGGGCTGACCATGGAGGGAGTCGCCGCCGGCGCCCAGACCGGCAAGGCCGCGGTGTACCGCCGCTGGCCCTCCAAGGAGGACCTCGTCGCAGACGCCCTGGTGGCCGGACTTCCTCCGGTGGGGACGGCTCCGGACTTCGGCAGTGTGCGCGAGGACCTGCTCGCACTGTGCCGGCGGGTGCGGCAGATCATGTACTCGCGCCCTGGTGTGGCGCTGCGTTCCGTCATTCACGAATGCGATCAAGTCCAGGCGGAGCGCTTTCATGAGGTGATCGTCGGCGGTGTGGTGGAGCCGACGGTCAAGCTCTTGGGTGAGGTCATCGCTCGCGGAATAGAGCGAGGAGAAGTCCGCCCGGACGCGGCCAACGGCTATGTCTTCGACGCCGTTCCCGCCATGATGATGTATCGCTCAAAGATGTGCACGAGCGAATGGAGTGATCGGGATCTCGAAGAGATGATCGACCAGCTGATGCTTCCGCTGCTGCGGCCCTGCCGAGGGTGATCCCGCTCGCCGGTGATCGGAGCGGGGCTCGTGCGACCGGGGTGTCGGGCGACGACCCGGGCGGCGTACGCTAAGGGCGCCATGCCGTACGAACCGCCTACACACACCGTCGAGCGCTCCCTGCGCGCCACGACCGGAGCGAAGGTCATTGCCGGTGTCGACGAGGTGGGGCGCGGCGCCTGGGCCGGACCTGTCACCGTCTGCGCCGCGATCACCGGACTCCGCCGCCCGCCCGAGGGGCTGACCGACTCCAAGCTGCTGACCATCAGGCGGCGTACGGAGCTGGCCGAGACCCTGCGGACCTGGGTGACGGCCTATGCGCTGGGACATGCTTCTCCCGACGAGATCGATGACCTGGGGATGACGGCTGCGCTGCGACTCGCCGCGGTCCGTGCCCTGGACGCCCTGCCGGTCCGCCCCGAAGCCGTCATCCTCGATGGGAAGCACGACTATCTCGGCACCCCCTGGCGGGTGCGTACGGTGATCAAGGGCGACCGGTCGTGCGTGGCCGTGGCCGCCGCGTCGGTGATAGCCAAGGTCCATCGCGACAAAATGATGGCCGAACTGGGTATCGACCATGCAGACTTCGGCTTTGCGGACAACGCCGGCTATCCGTCGCCCGTGCACAAGGCCGCGCTGCAGGAGTGGGGGCCCACCCCGCTCCACCGCTTGTCGTGGGCGTATCTTGATGCGTTGCCTCAGTGGCGGCACCTCAAGAAGGTCCGCAGCTGGGCGGACGGAAGCGTTCCGGAGATCGAGGGTCAGCTCGGCTTCGATTTCTGACGGTTCCGATCGCACTGATGTGCCACCCGGTCACCCGCGCCGCACCAATGTTTGATAAATATCAGCTCATGCCTCTCATTCCCGAGGAGCCTCAGATTCACGAGAGTGCCCAGGGTCCCCGCGTCACGCCGGCCAGCGGCCGTACCGCGCCGACCCCTCGCCCCGTACCAGGCCCCCGCCCCGCGGCTCCGTCCCGCCCCGGTCGTCCCGGCCCTGTGCGGCCCGCGCCGCCGGCGCAGCGCACGCCGCGTGACGTGTCTCCGGCCAAGCCGGCCCCGTCGGGCCCGGCCGCTCCCGCCGCCACGCCGGCCACCCCGCAGATCCAGTTGATCCCGGCTTCGGCCGAGGGTGCGCTCGACGCCGCCGAGGAGGCGGTGGACCTGCTGCTGGACTCGGGCCGTGCGCCAAGCGACGTGCTCGTGATCACCACCGGGTCGCAGCACCCGTGGGCGGAACACGAACTGTCCTTCGGTGAAGCCTCCTACTGGGCGCAGCACGATGCCGGTGACGACGTCTTCTACGCGGACGCCGCCGTCGCTTCGCGCGCCGCTTCCCGCCCCGTGGTCGTCGTGGCCGTCAACGGAGGCCCTGCCTCCGCTGCTGCCTCGGCCCTTCCGCTGGCCCACACCCGGGCCGGTGCCCTGCTGATCGTCTGCGGCGACCCGCAGCAGATCAACTCGGTGCTGGGCGCCGGCGTCTGAGTCGTGGCCCGTGCCTCGGGGCACCGGGGTGACGAAGGAGCCGCTGGGGCGCCTGTCCGCACGGCGTGGCGTCTGGCATGCCCGGACGACCGGTGGCCGTTCCGCCCATGGGGACGGCTTCCCGCCGCACCGGCTGCCACAGCCGGCCGAGGCTCGTCCGCGAGCGACGCCCGCGTGGCAACACCGGGGGCACTTGAGGAGTCGATCTCGTACGGCACGTACCGCGTGTACGACCGCTCGGTACGGCGGTGGATGCCGGTGCGTGTCCCGCCGGGGCGTCGCGCTCACGTTCCCAGGGCCGGCGTCCGCGTTCCTCAGGCTCCCGGGGCGATGCCCGCGTTCCTCAGGCCCCCGGGGCGATGCGCGCGTCCGCTGGAGCACGGAGCGGCTCGTTCGCGGCGTGCCGGTGGTCGAGCCGCGGACGGTGGACTCGCCGTTTGCAGGGGGGGCCGGAGTCGGAAGCGGACCGGGTGGAGAGCCCTGACCTGCTGCCGTGCCCTCAGGGCCCTTCAGCGAGCCGCCGCGCGGCGCAGCACCTCGGAGACCGGGCCACCGGTGCGTGACACCAGTGGCGGGGCCTCGGACGTGGCGAAAGGCTCGGGTGCGGAGTCGGCGTTGGGGCGGCGTCCGCTGCGCCCTTCACCGAGCACATGCCAGCCGTCGTGGGTCAGCGTGACGTACGCCCCGCAACGCAGCCCGTGCAGTGTGCAGGCATCACGCAGGCCCCACATCCAGGCGCCGTCCTCTTCCGTCCAACGCGCATCGCCCTCACGGCAGTAGACGAGTATGGCCGTGCGCACCGGGGTCCGGCGTCTCAGGTCGTGCGGGATGATCCGGCGCAACTGCGCGAGCACGGTGTTGCGGAACATCCAGCCGTCGGCCGGGGACGGACGACGCATGAACGACGCACTGGCGCACAGCCGCTCTTCCGGATCGAGCACTGCCACGATCGCCGTGGACGGCCGGGGCCGGTGCCGGGCATGCAGCCCGCTGACGACCTCACGTGGATTGCGCAGCAGGGGGATTCCGGCGGCGGACCATTCGGCCGGCTCGAGCAGACGACTGGCGGAAGCGGCGGACGCGGAGGTCGACAACGAGGCCGCCGAGGACGAGGCGAATCCGAAGGTCACGTTCCTCCCTTCGGCTACGCGCCCATACTGCGGGCGAGGTCGGATTCGAGGGACCGCGCACCGCAACAGAGCCCGACCGATCACGGACGAGCCGCGCGGGGAGCGGACCTCAATTCTTCCTGCCGAACTTGGATGCGGCAACGAGCAATTGGGGCCACCGACTGTTATCTGGCGGTGCGTGGCTTATATCCCTACCCAAAGCTCGGCCTGCTGACGCATGGGGCGACCGGCCTTGCCGCCTTCGGCTGCCGCGGTCTGCGTGCGGTCCGCCCTGGACGGCCAGGACCAGCGACAACACCGCCCGTGCGTCGGCCCTTCCGAGCAGACGCGCCACGACCGCGAAGGTCCGGTCCGTCTCCGTGAAGTCGTCGACCAGCAGTACGGAGCCGTCGGCCGCGGTGAGCGCCGCTGCCAAGCGGGGTGGCACCGTCAGCGCGCCGGTGAGGGACTTCAGCCGCTGCGCGCTGTTGCTGCGCGGCACCCACGGTACGCCCTCGGTGTACTCCATGGACCCGAGCAGCGGCAGCCGGTCGATCTCCCCGATCCCGGCGCTCAGGAACTCGATCAGCAAGGGCCGGGCTCGTGAGGCGACGGCGACGGCACCCACCGGCCGTCGCTGGGCGTCGGGCGCACCGGAAGTCCAGCCGCCGGGGCCCTTCGCCCAGTCGGCCAGGACACCGGCCACGGCTCGCACCACATCGTCCGCACTGCGGTGCCCGGTGTCCGCACAGCGGTGCCTGGTGTCCTCACAGCGGTGCCTGGTGTCCGTGCGGCGAGGAGCGGACGCAGTAGCCGGTTGCTTCATCCGATGTCCGACAGTCGCCCCGGGGCCCGCCCCGATGAGGCCTTTTCACCGGCTGGAACGCGTCCCTTGAGATCGATGCCGATGGCCGGCAGGCGCGTCGGCCACATGCGGCGGGGGCTCCACCTCGACTCCGGCCCGGCCGAGGTCGCTTCGCGCGGCGTCCACCGCCGACGCGGACGTGCCTGCGGTGAAGAGGAGCGTGAGCAGGCACAGTTGTCGCAGCGGCCGCAGGGCTTGGCGCCCTCGTCCCGCTGACGCTGCAGGAACTCGGTGCGGCACTCGGCGGTGGACGCGTGGGCGCGCATCGCCTCCTGCTCGGCCGCGCGCTGCCGGCCGATCCAGTCGTAGCCTTCGGCGTCGTACGACGAGGGTTGTCCGACGGCGATCCATCCGCCCTTGACCCGGCGGACCGCTCCGTCCACGTCGAGACCTTCAGCATGGTCGCCAGCCGGGAGCGGCGCAGCTCGACCAGGGCTCGAGCGAGGGCAGTGACAGGGGCCGTCCGCCCGTGCTGAGGTTCTCCCGCTCCAGCGGCCCGCGCACCGGCGCGTCCGAGGCGCCGCCGGTGCCCAGCTGGCCGGCGACATCCGCGGTCACCCGGGCGTTGGCCGTGGCGGTGGTGGCCCGTACCGGAACGCCGGGCGGGAGGTCGCCGAGCATGGTGCGCAGTCTCCGGTGGCCGGGACGGAAGTCGTGGCCCCGGTCGGAGATGCAGTGGGCCTCGTCCACGACCAGCAGGCCGGTGGTGGACGACAGCTTGGGCAGGACCTGGTCGCGGAAGTCCGGGGTGCTCAGCGTCTCCGGTCCACCGACCTGGGGGTGGCATGTAATTCAGAGCGGAACTTACGCCCTGACCTGGTAAAACGTCACCGCCAGGCCGGAGGGCCGGGGGCCTCGGTCCGGCTCGATCCGTTCGTCGGGCGGCTGGTGGGGCAGGCGGCGTGCCGTCCGTCACGTGGGGTGAAGTGGCCGATTGTCCGTGGCGTCGGGTTGCATGGGGGCATGAACGAACTGGAGCTGCGTGCCGAAGCCGACGCCATCCTCGCCGAGCTGGTCGGTGATCCGACGGGGGCGGCGCGGCTGCGGGAGGACCAGTGGCAGGCGGTGGCGGCCCTGGTGGTGGAGCGTCGTCGCACGCTGGTGGTGCAGCGCACAGGGTGGGGCAAATCGGCCGTGTACTTCGTGGCCACCGCTCTGCTGCGCCGACGCGGCTCCGGGCCCACGGTGATCGTCTCGCCGCTGCTGGCGTTGATGCGCAACCAGGTCGAGTCGGCGGCGCGGGCCGGCATCCATGCGCGCACCGTCAACTCGGCGAATCCGGAGGAGTGGGAGACGATCTACGGGGAGGTCGAACGTGGGGACGTCGACGTTCTCCTGGTAAGCCCTGAACGCCTTAATTCCGTGGATTTCCGCGAGCAGATGCTGCCCAAGCTCGCGGCCACGACGGGCCTGCTGGTGGTGGACGAGGCGCACTGCATCTCCGACTGGGGCCACGACTTCCGCCCCGACTACCGCAGGCTGCGGGCGATGCTGGCCGAGCTTGCACCGGGCGTGCCGGTGCTGGCCACCACGGCGACCGCCAACGCCCGGGTCACAGCGGACGTGGCCGAGCAGCTGGGCACCAGCGGCGGCGAGGCTCTGGTGCTGCGCGGCCCGCTGGACAGGGAGAGCCTGCGCCTGGGCGTCGTGCAGCTGCCGGACGCCGCGCACCGGATGGCCTGGCTGGCGGAGCATCTGGACGAGCTGCCGGGTTCCGGAATCATCTACACGCTCACCGTGGCCGCGGCCGAGGAGGCCACTGCGTTCCTGCGGCAGCGCGGCCTTGAGGTGGCCTCGTACACGGGCCGGACGGAGAACGCCGACCGTCAGCAGGCGGAGGACGACCTGCTGCACAACCGGGTGAAGGCGCTGGTGGCGACGTCCGCGCTGGGAATGGGCTTCGACAAACCGGACCTGGGCTTCGTGGTCCACCTCGGATCGCCCTCCTCTCCCATTGCCTACTACCAGCAGGTGGGTCGCGCGGGCCGCGGGGTGGAGCACGCGGAGGTGCTGCTGCTGCCGGGCAAGGAGGATGAGGCGATCTGGCGCTACTTCGCCGAGACCGCTTTCCCGCCGGAGGAACAGGTGCGTCAGACCCTCGCGGCCCTCGCCGAGGCGGGGCGGCCGCTGTCCGTGCCGGCCTTGGAGGGCTCCGTGGATCTGCGGCGCAGCCGGCTGGAGACGATGCTGAAGGTGCTGGACGTGGACGGCGCCGTGCGGCGGGTGAAGGGCGGATGGACGGCCACGGGTTCGGGCTGGGTGTACGACGCGGAGCGCTATGCGCGGGTGGCGGAGCAGCGTGCGGCCGAGCAGCAGGCCATGCGTTCCTACGTCACCACCACCGGCTGCCGCATGGAGTTCCTGCGTCGCCAGCTGGACGACGAGGAGGCGGCGCCGTGCGGCCGTTGCGACAACTGCGCGGGTGCCTGGGCCGACGCTGCCGTCTCGGCGGAGACCCTGGCGGGGGCGACGAAGGAACTGGGCCGCCCGGGGGTGGAGGTCGAGCCGCGCCGGATGTGGCCGACGGGCATGCCCGCACTGGGCATCGACCTCAAGGGACGCATCCCGGCCCAGCAGCAGTGTTCCCCCGGCCGGGGTCTGGGGCGGCTGTCCGACATCGGCTGGGGTAACCGGCTGCGCCCGCTGCTGTCCGAACAGGCGCCCGACGGCCCCGTCCCGGAAGACGTGCTCAAGGCCGTGGTGACGGTCCTCGCCGACTGGGCGCGCTCCCCGGACGGCTGGATGTCGGACGGCCCGGACGCCTCTGCCCGGCCAGTAGGGGTCGTCGCCGTACCCTCCCTGTCCCGCCCCCGACTTGTCGACTCCCTCGCTCAGGGAGTCGCGAACATCGGGCGCCTTCCTTTCCTGGGCACCCTGGCGTACGCCGGGCCGAGCGGCGCGCACAGGGCACGACGCAGCAACTCCGCTCAACGGCTGCGGGCACTGGCCGCCGCCTTCACCATCCCTGAGGACCTGGCCGGCGCCCTGGCCCGTACCCCAGGGCCCGTCCTGCTAGTGGACGACTACACCGACTCCGGCTGGACCCTCGCGGTGGCCGCCCGCCTGCTGCGGCAAGCGGGGGCCGGCCAGGTCCTGCCGCTGGTGCTCGCCGCGGGCGGCTGACTGTCCTGACCGGTCTGTACCCGTCATGCACCGGCCCGGCGGCGTAGCAGAGCTGCTTGCCGAGGCCGAAATAGGGGCTTCTTCGTCCGTGACCAGGCAAGATCACGACTATCGTGCCTAGGCTTCTGTTACGGATGGAGATGGCAGGGGCACCGCAAGCGGGTGGCTGAGGTGCTGCTGAGGGGCGAGAGCCTCCAGGTGAGGTGTCACCTTCGACAGGCGCGACCTCTCCCGGGGGTCCCGTTCCCTTTCGGGAACGCACCGCTGGCACACCGATGTCTGGGAACGATGTCTGTGAACGATGTCTGTGGACGGTTCCAGACGGTTCCGCTACCGGTTGACGGGCGATTCGCCGGCGGCGTCCGCTACGAAGCTCTCGGCCGCCGCCGCGTCGACGCCCAGCGCGGACAGCACGCCGCCGCCGTCCTCCTCCTCCAGCAGTCCCAGCAGAACATGGCCGGTGCCGACACCGTCGTCGTCGAGCCGCAGGGCCACCCGCGACGCCAGTTCGAGCGCCTTCTTCGCGTGGGCGTCGTACGGAATCAGCACCGGATCGGCGTCGCTGCGCGCCGGCAGGGTCGCCGCCAGCGTCTCGCGCGCCTGGCCGAGGTCGATGCCCTGGGCTCGCAGGGCGTCGACCGCAGTGCCCTCGGTGGAGAGCAGGCCGAGGACGAGATGCGCGGGGACGATCTCGGCGTTGCCGGCCAGTTTGGCCTCGTTCATGCCGGCGATGATGGCGCTGCGTGCGGGCCGGGAGAACTTCTCGAAAGCGTTCGACGGCTTGGCGTCGGGCTTGCCGACGAACCGCTTCTGGGCTGCCTGCCGGGTGACACCCATGCTGCGGCCGATGTCGGTCCAGGACGCGCCCGAACGACGGGCCTGGTCGACGAAGTGACCGATGAGATGGTCGGCGACCTCGCCGATGTGGTCGGCCAGTAGGACCGCGCCGGACAGCTGGTCGAGGGTGCCGGTGTGGTTTTCGGTGATCGCCGTGATCAGCTCGTCGAGCTTGACCGGTGGTGTGATCTGCGTCATGTGTCAACCCTAGGTTGTCAGGCTTGCGCCCGTCAACCCTTGGTTGTCACTCCGCTTTCCGTCAATCCTGAGTTGACGCAACCTTCGCGCCGTACGGGGGACATGGGTATCCGACCTGCGGCGCGGGCGACCGCTTGTATCCGACCTGCGGAGCGCTGTCCTGCTCACCGGAACCGCACCGCTGCGAGCAGGCCCCGGGGGAGGAGCGGCGCCGGTGAACGTGTCACCGTCGGGCGTGGCACCGTCCACATCGGCCACTGGCCCGGCCGCCGCGCCCGCTGCCCGCCCGCTGCCGAGGTACGCGTGCGGCGGCCGTCACTCCTCACAGGTGACCGGCATTTCCGTCGGTCCGAACGCCTGTATCGAGTGGTACTCGCACGTCAACTCCGCCTGGGCACGGCTGGCGTGAGCGTGGGGGCCTTGTCGAACAGTGTCGTGCAGACCATCGCCGGCACGTCCGGCGGCGCAGGTCGTTCGCCGGGCACTGGTGCGGCTGTGGCTGAACGCGATGCGCTTGACGGCGTTTCCCGCAGGAGATTGAGCTCGTCGGGAGACGGGCGTGGTAGGCGGGCATCGTCGGTACGGCCACGCCGTCACCCGCCTTGACCAGCGTCTCGCCGAGTGTCAGCCGTTGTCAGGCGGAGGCGGAGGCCACGAAAAACGGAATGGCGACGAGGAAGCGGCCGACGTCGGCGCGTCGGCGCTGTTCGGCGAGCCACTCGTCCGCCTGGTCCCGGTCGACGGCGCCGCTGGCGCAGGCGGGCTCGGCGAGTCTCGCGGTCAGCGACAGCATCGCGGGGTCGGTGAACACGCTGGTGTGCACCTCGACCGTGACATCGTCGAAGCCGCCGGACAGGAGCAGGCTGCGGTACTGGCGGCCGGCGCGGGGCGTGCCCAGGAGGTCGGCGCGGGCGTGCACGATCCTGCGCGTGAGCGCCGCGTCATCCGAATCGATCATGATGGCGTCCCAGTCCTGGCCGACCAGGACGATCCTGCCACCCGGGCAGAGCACCCGTCGTGCCTCCGCCACGGCGCGGCCTGGCTCCTGAAGTACGTGGAAGACCTTGTCGGCACGGTAGCCGCGAACGCTTCCATCGGCGAACGGCAGATCCTCCGCCCTCGCCTCCCGGAACTCGGCCTGCGGCCACCGCTCCGAAGCGGGCTTGGTAGAAGCCCTCGGCCGGACGTGGTGTGAAGGCAGATCGGTTCTACGATCGGGCCGTCGTCAACCTTGTCGACCCTGCCGCCGTCGTCGACCTTGTCGACCTCCTTGCCCCGGCACCGGACAGTGACGGCGTCCTGATGCGCCGTCAACTACGGGGCCGAGAATCCGCGAAGCGGCCGAGAACTGGGCGGGCGTCGGCCAGGGACTGTGGACAACCGGGATGCGTTTGTCGTGTTCCTGATTCGAGTTGTCCACAGGCTCAAGCGGAACCTTAAAGTCCGCGAGATCGTCAGCACATGACGAATCACAGCGAAACCACCGGACCGTCCGAGAACAGCGGTGTCTCGGGACAGGAGCCGTTCACCGGACCCTCCATGCATGGTGCGCAAGTCACCCTGCGCACCCCCGCCGAGCTGGCCGACGCCCTTCCCTATCTGCTCGGCTACCGCCCGGAGGACAGCATGGTGCTGGTGGCCCTCCATGACCGGGAAGGCCCAGGCAGGTTCGGCGGCCGGGCCCGGCTCGGCATCCCCGCGAACGAGGAGGACTGGGAGGCGGCGGCACGCCAGCTGGCTCGCGGACTGGTGATCGGCAGCGAACGGAGGGGCGCCCGGCCCGAACGGATGGTGGCCTACGTCTGCCAGGAACCGTCCCCGGGAGAGTCCGGCCGCGACGTCAAACGACGACTCGAGCGGCTGGCCCACCTGCTGCGCACGAAGTGCGGTGACCTCGACGTACCGGTGATCGAGGCACTGTGCATCTCCGACGGCCGCTTCTGGTCGTACTGCTGCCCGGTCGAGACCTGCTGCCCCGAGGACGGTTCGCCGATGGGGCTGCCCGGCACATCCGTGCTGGCCGCTGCGGCCACCTACGCAGGCATCCAAGTGCGCGGCACACTCCGGGAGTTGCGCGCCAGGCTGCAGCCCTGGGAGACGACCGCGGCCCTGGACCAGGAGATCGCCCTGGACGCCGCCGGAATGGCCCTGGTGCCCCGCATTCTCGACGAGGCGTCCCGCGCGGAGGTGGCCGAGGAGACCCTGGCCCTCGCCGAGCGGATCATGCGCCGCTTCGCCGCCGCTGCACCGGTGTCCGGCACGCATCCGGCGGACGTGCGCGACGACGGCCTGCTCACACATGACGAGGCGGCGACGTTGATCCTCGGGCTCCAGGACCGCACGACCCGTGACCGCGCAGCGGCGTGGATGGAAGCTGACGAGGCCGGCCCGGCCCTCCGGCTCTGGCGCGCCCTGGCCCGCCGGTGCGTCGGGCCTTACGGCGAGCACGCAGCGGCTCCACTGACCCTCGCCGGTTGGGTCGCCTGGTCGGCCGGTGACGAGTTGGAGGCCCGTGAGGCGCTGGCCATGGCTCTGGGGACGGACCCCGATTATCTGTTCGCCCGGCTGCTGCACCAGGCCTGCAACGAAGGCCTCGACCCGGAAGCGATCCGCCGCTGCCTGCGCGGCGAGCGCGTGGACCGCACGCGGCACACACCGGAGGACGCAGAGGCGCAGTCCGGGAACAGGACTGCACCGGCCGAGCTTGCGGCGACCGATGAGACCGCGCCCGGAGCGAGCGCCCGAGGGGACGACCAGGACGCCGTGACGGGCCGAGGGACGGGCATCCGCCGCCGGCGTCGAACACGATCTGCCGCCCGCGGTGACCTTCCCGCAGCTCGGTCCGCGGGTGGACGGCGGAGGCCGGCCGGCTCCCGCCCAGGTCTCTCGGCAGCCGAAACCTCGCGCCCCGGCAGCCGTGTCCTCGGCGGCACGCGCACACGCGCGGCGGAGCCGGGTGGTGCCACGCCCGGCTCCGCCCGGCCGGAGAACGACCACGGCAGGCCCGAGGGCGAGGGGTGAGCGCCGTGCGGGGAAGTGCCGGGGGAGACCTCGTCGAGCGGTTCTCCCCGGGGAAGACACCTGGCACATCGACGGAGACCGCGGAACGCGGCGCACGCATCCGGAGCCTGCTGCCGAACCTGTCTCGCAGGAGGTGCCGACGTGGCGACGGCACTCTGCTATGCCGCGTGACGCGCCGACCCCTTCGGCCCTGCCCGACTGCTCGCGGCGAAGGCGAGGGCCCGTCACCCGTCCGTTGGTGGCACCGGCTCGCAGCGGGTCCGAGCGGCGCCACCACCCTCTCGTCCCGGCGTGAATCCACCGGCTTCCCCGGGGCGAGTCGTGACCCGAGCCCCCTCCGTTCACCTGTGCGGCGGAACGCCTGAACAGGACCTTCCGCCGTACGACCCTTGTCCTCGCGGGCGTCCCGCAGGCCGCCCCGCATGTCCGAGGCGCCGCGAGCGCGCAGGAAGCCACCCCATGCATCAGCAGCCGACCGCGCCCTCCGCGGCCGACCGCGAACGATCGCCCTGGGGCAGGCGCGAGCGGTCGCCGGCGGACGGGGCCGCCTTCACGGCACGGCAGACCATCGGCGCCCCGCCGGCCTCGAAGGGGCTCGCGCCGCACACCTCGGCAGGCCGCGGCAGGCCACCGGTGCCGGCTCCGCCCGAGGACCGCGGCGGCCGGCCCGTCGCACGCCCGGCGGTGCCCGTGCAACGGGTCGGCCGTCCGGTGACCGAGCTGCCACCCACGCACACCGCCTTGATCTGTGTCTCCCTGCCAGGAGGCCGGGGGTCCGGCCCGCTGCGACACTCAGGCCCACGCGTACCGGGCGGTCCTGCTCGGTGCCGCTCTCCTCGACGCCTTTGACCGGCCCGGCGCCACCGCATTGCGCCAGTGGGCCCAGGTTCTGCGGACGGCCTTCCGCGCCGACTTCTGGGTCGAGGACCACGGCGGCGGACGGCCTGCCGCGGCCCTGACGCCGGACGGTCGGCTCGTGCCGCATCTAGGCTCCACCACCGTCCACCTCCTCGACACCGGCCTGCTCGGTTCCGGCCGGCTGGCCGCCGGTCTGCTCGACTCCATACAGACCGAGCACCTCGCCCGGCTGCTCGGTGCCCCCGCCATGGATGCAGGTTGGGGACTGCCGAGTCTCGGTGCCAAGGAGACGGGCCATGACCCGTTCGGCCACCGGACCGGAGCCGTCCGGGTCCACGACACCGCACTCGCCGTGTCCGCACGGGCAGCCGCCGGCTTTGAGAAGGAGGCGGGCGGCCTGCTGAGGGGTCTGCTGGACGCGGCGGAGCGCTTCGGACAGCGGCTGCCGGACATGTTCGCCGGAGAGCAGCGGGCCGCCGGGAGCGCCCTGCTCCCGCACCCGGCGGGGTGCCGGCCCGCGGCCACCGCGGCGGCTTCCGTGATCATGACGCTCACCTCGCTCGCCGGCATCCGCCCCGACACCCCTGCACGGACGGTCACCCTCTGCCCCGTCCGGAGCGCACCGCTCGGGGAACTCGGTCTGAGCGGGCTGCGCGTCGCCGGTGCCCCCTGCTCCGTGCGCCTCAGCCGGCTGGGGCCGGCCATGGTCGGGGAGGCGGCGGTCGGCTTGCAACGGGGAGTGTGACCTCGTATGACGCCGCTGAAGCGAAGAGCAGGAGCTGTTGCTGCACCCGACACCACAAGGAAGCGGAACCACCAGCGATGCGGCCACGGAAGGGAGTGTTTATCGTCAGGCAGACGACTATGATCGCGGCATGCCCTACGACCCGTCAGCCTTTCCGCCCTTCGCCGTCACCGTGGACCTGGTCGTGCTGACCGTGCGCCGCCATGCCCTGTGCGCGCTGGCGGTACGCAGGGGGGAGCCACCGTTCCAAGGGCGCTGGGCGCTGCCCGGCGGTTTCGTACGGGCCGACGAGGATCTCTCCCAGGCGGCTGCGCGTGAGCTCGCCGAGGAGACCGGGCTGTGCGCACACGACCCCTCGACCCCTGCCCACGACAACGGAGCCCACCTCGAGCAGCTCGCCACCTACGGAGACCCCAAGCGGGACCCGCGTATGCGCGTGGTGAGCGTCGCGCACCTCGCGCTCGCGCCCGACCTGCCCGCCCCGCGCGCAGGAGGCGACGCCAGCAACGCGCGCTGGGCGCCGGTGGAGGAATTGCTCCAGCAGGGCGGTTACGGCCGCGACGGCGAGCCCGTGGCACCGCTCGCCTTCGACCATGCCCAGATCCTCTCCGACGGGGTGGAACGGGCCCGGTCCAAGATCGAGTACTCCTCGCTGGCCACCGCGTTCTGCCCCAGCGAGTTCACCGTCGGCGAGTTGCGCCGGGTGTACGAGGCGGTGTGGGGAGTGGCCCTCGACCCCCGCAACTTCCACCGCAAGGTCACCGGAACCCCCGGATTCCTCGTCCCCACGGGAGGCACGACCACACGCCAGGGCGGTCGGCCGGCGCAGCTCTTCCGGGCCGGCGGCGCCACCCTGCTCAACCCTCCGATGCTGCGTCCCGAGGTCTGAGGCGCAGCGGCGGCCGTCCGCGCGGCGGTCGGGCGGGCAGTGGGCGCACGCAGGGTGCCGGCTCCCTCGAACGGCGGACATTAACCGGGTCGATTCGCACCACCCGTGGTAGTAGATCGGGTGATAACCGAAAAAACAGACACAGCACGCTATCTTGCTGCAGGTGATCCAGGCCTTCGGACTGACCAGCAATCCCCGCAAGGCGCACCCGCCTGCAGTCGACGATGTCTCCTTCGAAGCGAGCGCGGGGCATGTCACCGTGCTCCTCGGAGGGGCCGGCGCGGGCAAGACGACGACGCTCAGACTGATGCTCGAGCTCCAACCAGGGCGCGGCATCACCTACTTCAGAGGGCGCCCTCTGCACCGGATCGCCCACCCGGCGCGGGAAGTCGGCGTGCTTCTCGGCGATGTACCGGGGCATCCGGCCCGGTCGGTCCGCGGGCACCTGCGCATGCTGTGCGCGGCCTCGGGCGTTCCCGCGCGACGGGCGGACGAGGTCCTCGAAGCGGTCGGACTGGTCAGCCTCCGTGAGGAGCGCCTCGGAACACTCTCGCGTGGCATGGACCGCAGACTCGGCGTGGCCTGCGCCCTGCTGCCCGATCCGCACACCCTCGTCCTGGACGAACCCACCACAAACCTCTCCTCCCGTGAGGCGCAGTGGGTGCACGACATGCTGCGCGCCCATGCCGACCTGGGCGGCACGGTGCTCTTCAGCACCGCCGACTCCAAGGAGGCCGCGCGCACGGCCGACCGGGTCATCACGCTCGACGGCGGCAGAGTTGTGGCCGACCAGGAGGCCGCGGAGTTCGCCCGGACCCGGCTGCGCCCGCGCGTGGCCGTCCGCAGTCCGCACGCCGCGCGCCTGGCCGCCCTGCTTGCCAAGGAGGCCCGTACCGCACGCCGGTCCGTCGAGGTCGTACGGGAGGGGGGCAATCGCCTGTCGGTGTACGGCTCCACCACCGCCGATGTCGGTGAGACGGCGTTCCGCCACGGCATCCTTGTGCATCAACTCGCCGACGAGGTGGGGGACATGGGCTCGGGAGTCGGTCTCGAGCCCGGTGCTCGGTCCGGGGAGGCGAGCGCGGACGAGAGGCACGGGGAGGCGAGCGCGGACGAGAGGCACGGGGAGGCGACGGGGGCCGGGCCGGCCGCGTCGCCCGCGCCTACGGAGACGACGCTGCGCGGACTGTCGGCGACGGAGCCGAGGGCCGCGAGGATGGGTCTGGCGGCGTCCGCGTCAGGCACCGCGATGGTCGCGCTCGCGTCGGCGGAGGCCGACGTGTCGGCGTTGAACTCAACCGCGTCGGGGCAGGCCCCTGTTGCGTCCGGTCAGTCGTCGGGAGAGCCGGGCACCACAGCGCCGGGTCCCTCGTCGAGAGCGCGAAGCACGACGCCGTTCGGCTTCTCCGTGGCGGGGCGGGAGGAGGCAACGGACACCTCGGCGACGCGGCAGGCCATGTCCGACGTCTTCGCGGACGAGGAACCGTCGGCGGGGGAGCGGATGCGGCGTCCCAGTGGCGATCGGACGCCGCTCGGGGAGACGTCCGAGGACCGACCGGGCCGAGCGCACATGGAGACCACCTCGCACGAATCCGCCGAGGGCAGGTCACCGGCCGACGCGGCTACGGCAACGGGCGAGACCTCGCGCCGCGGAGCCGGATACGCCGGTGAGGCCCAGCCCGGCCCAGGCGCCGCAACGGTGCCCGCCGAGGTGCTCGGGGGAGCCGACGGCGGCCGGGCCGCCGAGGCGAGGACCACGACGGACGCCGGGCGCCACGCGGTGGTCGCGGCCCAGGAGCCGGAGGCCGGACGCGAGAGCGCCCCGGCAGCGTGCATCTCCGCCCTGCGCACCCGCCTTCCCGGCGCGAGGATCCCCGGCGCCCGTCCGCTGCAGGACCTGCCCGCCGTCCGCCCCGACGCCACCTCCATCCCTGATCCCCTGTCTCCCTTTCCGCCACCGATCTCCGTCCGCCCCGCCCCCAGCCCCCTCCGCCCCCTGCGCTATGAGATCCGGCGCGCCGCCGGAATCGGCGTCGGCTTCCTGACCTGCGGTGCCGCGCTGGTGGTGTCCGCGCTCACCGCCGTACTGCTGGCCAGGATCGGCCACACTCCGCGGGCGCGGCTGTTCGCCGCGTGGCCCCGTGAACTGCCGCTGCCGCCCGCAGCCCTCGCGGCGGGGTTGCTCGGTGCGCTGGCCTTCGGGGACGAGTTCCGTCACCCCGCCCTCGCGGCGGACCGCGGCACCGTGCCCCGCCGGCTGGGACTGCTCACCGCGAAACTGCTCGTCTCCGGAGCCACCGCGGTGCTGCTGGCCTTCCTCACCATGGGCTGCGACGCCGAAGCGCTCTACATCGTCTACGGACGGGAACTGGTGCGAGTTCCCGCGGACTGGCTTGCGCTGGGCACGAGTTGGTTCGGTCTGGTCGTCGGCTGCGCCTGGGCCGGTGTGCTGGCGGCCGGCGTGTTCCGGTCCACCACGGGTGGCCTGGCCGCCGTACTCGCCGTACCCGTTGTCGTCGTCCCCCTCGTGCACGAGGCGATGCAGGGGCCGGCCCTGCACATGGCCGCCGGATTCCCGGCGCGGATGCGGGAGGTTCTTCTGCTGCAGTGGCCCTTCGGAGGCGAGCGTTACCTGCTCGGAATGGCCCGGGTGCTTGCCCAACCCGTGGGCGGCGCACTGGCGTTGTCCCTGTCGGCGCTGTTGTGCGCCTATGTGTGCACGACGCTGCGCGCCCGGTTCCGGTGACGCGTATGAGTCCACTTCCGATCTCGCATGCCCGCAACTCCCCGTTGGAAAGCCCATTTCTTTCCGATAAGGCGTCAATTGCGACGGGGTGAGCGATCACCCTTTCGTGTGCTTTTCACCAAAGACCTCAAGGGAGTTGGAGGCGACGCCGACAAAGGATCCGTGAGTACCCTTGCGCACACCATGATGACCGCCGCCCGCTCCTCCGACTCCGGTCTGGCCGGCCCGGGCGAACTCGACCGCTACCCCTACGCAGAGCCCCACGTGGCCGATCGCGTCGGCGCACCCTCCTGGGAAGGCGCGGATCCAGAACTGGGCCGCGTCGGCCGGCGGGCCGCGGGCAGCCGCGGACGCGGGCTGCACGGCCAACTCGTCCAGCAGCTGGGACAGATGATCGTCTCAGGTGACCTCGGCGCGGACCGTCCGCTGGTGCCCGAGGAGATCGGCCAGCGCTTCGAGGTCTCCCGCACCGTCGTGCGTGAGTCCCTCCGCGTCCTCGAGGCCAAGGGCCTGGTCAGCGCCCGCCCCAACGTCGGCACGCGCGTACGTCCCGTCAGCGACTGGAACCTGCTCGATCCGGACATCATCGAGTGGCGGGCCTTCGGGCCCCAGCGCGACGACCAGCGCCGCGAGCTGAGCGAGCTGCGCTGGACGATCGAGCCGCTCGCCGCCCGCCTGGCCGCCGGGCACGGGCGCGAGGAGGTGCAGCAGCGCCTCTGTGACATGGTCGAGATCATGAGCCACGCCATGGCGCAGGGCGACGCGCTGACGTACTCGCGCGCCGACAACGAGTTCCACGGGCTGCTCATCCAGATCGCCGGCAACCGCATGCTGGAGCACCTCTCCGGGATCGTCTCGGCGGCCCTCCAGGTCTCGGGCGGTCCGGTCACGGGTTGTGACCGGCCGAACGAGGCGTCGCTCGCGCAGCACGCGCGGATCGTCGACGCGCTCGGTACCGGCGACGGCACGGCGGCCGAGTCGGCCATGCGCCAACTGCTTCAGGTCCACCCCGAGGTCGAGCGCGTGGTGCCCGCCCCGCGCGAGCACTGACCCCGCGGTCAGGGCGGTGCGGTCGCCGGTGTGGGGCGTCCTCGTGGTGCTCGTGGCGGCGCCGGGCTCGTTGTCGGCCGCCGCTGGACCCTGCCGGACCCTGTGCGGTCCGGCAGGGTCCAGCGGCGCGACGGCCCTCCTCGGGCCGCGTGACCGGCGACGGCGACCACGGTGATCGCTCTGTCCATGTATGACTGCTTTTGATCGCTTACGGGGTGTGACTCGGGCCACGCAGATTGGGCGTAACGCTCGTGGGAACAGCGCGATGACCTAAGAGGTGACAGCCGCGAAGGGAATACGGACGCCATGACAGGCGCTGTGCATCTTCCCGGCCCCCGCCCGCGCCGTCGGCCCATCCCCAGGCCGGTGGTCGGCTCCTGTCCGCAGTGGACGGTGCCGGAAGCCGTTTTCCAACGTTCCGAGAGGTTGTTCGTGTCGGCCAGCACATCCCGTACGCTCCCGCCGGAGATCGCCGAGTCCGTCTCTGTCATGGCGCTCATTGAGCGGGGAAAGGCTGAGGGGCAGATCGCCGGCGACGATGTGCGTCGGGCCTTCGAAGCTGACCAGATTCCGGCCACTCAGTGGAAGAACGTACTGCGCAGCCTCAACCAGATTCTTGAGGAAGAGGGTGTGACGCTGATGGTCAGTGCCGCAGAGCCCAAGCGCACCCGCAAGAGCGTCGCAGCGAAGACCCCGGCCAAGCGCACCGCCACCAAGACGGTCGCGGCGAAGACGGTGACGACCAGGAAGGCCACCGCCACCACGGCCGCCCCCGCGGCGCCCGCGGCCCCGGTCGCCGCCGAAGCCGATTCCGCCGAGGAAGCCGCACCCGCCAAGAAGGCCGCCGCCAAGAAGACGACGGCCGCCAAGAAGGCGGTCGCCAAGAAGACCGTCGCGAAGAAGGCGACGGCCGCCAAGAAGACCACGGCCAAGAAGGACGACGCCGAGCTTCTCGAGGAAGAGGTTCTCGAGGACACCAAGGTCGCCGACGAGCCCGAGGGCGCCGAGAACGCGGGCTTCGTCCTGTCCGACGAGGACGAGGACGACGCGCCCGCGCAGCAGGTCGCCGCGGCTGGCGCCACCGCCGACCCGGTCAAGGACTACCTGAAGCAGATCGGCAAGGTCCCCCTGCTCAACGCCGAGCAGGAGGTCGAGCTGGCCAAGCGCATCGAGGCGGGCCTGTTCGCCGAGGACAAGCTGGCCAACGCCGACAAGCTGGCGCCGAAGCTGAAGCGCGAGCTGGAGATCATCGCCGAGGACGGCCGCCGCGCCAAGAACCACCTCCTGGAGGCCAACCTCCGTCTGGTGGTCTCCCTGGCCAAGCGCTACACCGGCCGCGGCATGCTCTTCCTGGACCTCATCCAGGAAGGCAACCTCGGTCTGATCCGCGCGGTCGAGAAGTTCGACTACACCAAGGGCTACAAGTTCTCCACGTACGCCACCTGGTGGATCCGTCAGGCCATCACCCGCGCCATGGCCGACCAGGCCCGCACCATCCGTATCCCGGTGCACATGGTCGAGGTCATCAACAAGCTCGCGCGTGTGCAACGCCAGATGCTCCAGGACCTGGGCCGCGAGCCCACCCCGGAGGAGCTGGCCAAGGAGCTCGACATGACCCCGGAGAAGGTCATCGAGGTCCAGAAGTACGGCCGCGAGCCCATCTCGCTGCACACCCCGCTGGGTGAGGACGGTGACAGCGAGTTCGGTGACCTCATCGAGGACTCCGAGGCCGTCGTCCCCGCCGACGCCGTCAGCTTCACGCTCCTGCAGGAGCAGCTGCACTCCGTTCTCGACACCCTGTCCGAGCGCGAGGCCGGCGTCGTCTCCATGCGGTTCGGTCTCACCGACGGTCAGCCGAAGACCCTCGACGAGATCGGCAAGGTGTACGGCGTGACGCGTGAGCGCATCCGCCAGATCGAGTCCAAGACCATGTCGAAGCTGCGCCACCCCTCGCGTTCCCAGGTGCTGCGCGACTACCTCGACTAGGTCGCGGTCGTAACCCGCGGCGAAGGCCCGGCTCCCCTCGGGGAAGCCGGGCCTTCGGGCTGCGCGCGGCTGCACTGTGGATCACTCTTGGTTCTCCGGTACGAACCGAGAGTGAGGATTGCGTATGCGCCGTTCCCTTGCCCGGGCGCTGGTCCGGCCGCTGGCGCTGGCGGCCGCCATGACCGTCGTACCGCTGGTGAGCGCGGTCCCCGTGGCCGCCGACAGCGTGGTCGTCGGGGGCTTCCCCATCGATGTCTCGCAGGCCCCGTGGACAGTCGCGCTGTCCAGCCGTGACCGGTTCGGAGGTACGCGGGCGGGTCAGTTCTGCGGAGGCGTGGCGATCGCGCGGACGGAGGTGCTCACCGCGGCCCACTGCATGGCCGAGGAGGTCCTGGGAGCGCCCCCGAACCGAGTGCGCGACCTTCGGGTCATCGCGGGCCGTACCGATCTGCTCTCGCACGAGGGGCAGGAGGTCGCCGTACGCGATGTCCGCATCAACCCCGCGTACGACAGCCGGACCAACACCGGCGACTTCGCCGTACTCACGCTGGCCGAATCGCTGCCGCAGAGCTCGGTCGTCCCCATGGCGGGCGCGGGCGACCACGCTTACGCCCCGGGCACGCAGGCGCTGGTCTCCGGATGGGGGGACACGACCGGCGGGGGCGCCTACGCGCGCAGGCTGCACGCCGCACAGCTGCGCGTGCTGCCCGACGAGCAGTGTGCCCGCGCCTATTCGGGCGGTACCTTCGGCACCTACCGGGCCGACAGCATGCTCTGCGCGGGGCGGACCTCCGGTGGCCCGGACGCCTGCCAGGGCGACAGTGGCGGCCCGCTGGTGGCGGCGGGGCGGCTGATCGGGCTCGTCTCCTGGGGAAGCGGCTGCGGCAAGGCGGGCAGCCCTGGCGTGTACACGCGCGTCTCCCTCGTAACAGCCCTGGGCGGGGCCTCAGAGGGCCGGAAGAGGCCTCAGGGGCAGTTCTGAGCCTTCGC
This sequence comes from Streptomyces sp. NPDC046759, assembly GCF_040645475.1. NCBI lineage: Bacteria > Bacillati > Actinomycetota > Actinomycetes > Kitasatosporales > Streptomycetaceae > Streptomyces > Streptomyces sp. NPDC046759. Next base: position 39,761 of record NZ_JBEYYJ010000002.1, read on the forward strand.
ACGCAGACAAGAGCACGGGCGGCCACCCCTGGAGAGGAGTGGCCGCCCGTTCACCGGCCTGTGCCGGGGCTGGCTCGTCGTGTGTGCGAGATTCAGCGCTCTTCTTCCGAGGTGTTCGGAACGGACGTCAGCCGCTCCGTCTCGTCCTGTATCTCGGCGGCGATCTTCTTGAGTTCCGGCTCGAACTTGCGACCGTGGTGGGCGCAGAAGAGCAGTTCTCCGCCGCTCAGCAGGACGACGCGCAGGTATGCCTGGGCGCCGCAGCGGTCGCAGCGATCGGCGGCCGTCAGCGGGCTCGCGGGGGTCAGAACAGTAGTCACGTCGCCTCTTCTCTAGCTCGACGAGCTGTCGTACCAGGGTCAACATCCAACCAGCCCGAAAACGTTCCCGCTCGTGGCTTTTCCTCGAAAAAATCTTCCGGGGCGGCTGTTTGCTGCCGGTTGGCGGCGAATGTGCCGTAGTGCGTCTCTTGTGGTGCTTACGGTTTCGCGCAGTGTTGTGTCTAGGTCCTCCAGGCCGGGTTGCCTGTTGTTCATGAGGACGTGCCCGGAGCCTAAATGGTTCATGCCTCCAAGGGAACGTGATATGCACTTCACTCCATCGAGGGATCGAACATGCATGCGAGCCTGGACTAGTCTGAGTTCCCGACGAGGGTGGCGTTACACCGGCTCTACCAGGCCTCGGTACCCTCTGAGCGGCGACCGAAGCCGCCCCTTACCCAGTAGGGGGCCAACTGAAATTCAGCGAGGAGCGAACCGCGTGACCGCCGACACGTCCGTGCCGTCCACAGCGCTGCTGGCAGGAGCAGACCGGGACGGCTCCAACTACACCGCGCGGCACCTGCTCGTCCTCGAGGGCCTCGAGGCCGTGCGCAAGCGCCCGGGCATGTACATCGGCTCGACCGACAGCCGTGGGCTGATGCACTGCCTGTGGGAGATCATCGACAACTCCGTCGACGAGGCCCTCGCGGGCGTCTGCGACCGTATCGAGGTGATCCTCCACGACGACGGCTCCGTCGAGGTGCGCGACAACGGCCGCGGCATCCCCGTGGACGTCGAGCCCAGGACCGGCCTGTCCGGCGTCGAGGTCGTCATGACCAAGCTCCACGCGGGCGGCAAGTTCGGCGGCGGCTCGTACGCCGCCTCCGGCGGTCTGCACGGCGTAGGTGCCTCCGTGGTCAACGCCCTCTCCGCCCGTCTCGACGTCGAGGTGGACCGGGGAGGCCACACGCACGCCGTCAGCTTCCGGCGTGGCGTACCGGGCGCCTTCACGGCCGACGGCGCCGACGCGAAGTTCGAGGCCAAGAGCGGCCTGCGCAAGACCAAGAAGGTCCCCAAGACCCGCACCGGCACGCGCGTGCGCTACTGGGCCGACCGCCAGATCTTCCTCAGGGACGCCAAGCTCTCCCTGGACACGCTGCACCAGCGGGCCCGCCAGACCGCCTTCCTGGTGCCGGGCCTGACCATCGTCGTCCGCGACGAGTTCGGCCTCGGCGAGGGCGGCAGCAAGGGCGAGGAGTCCTTCCGCTTCGACGGCGGCATCAGCGAGTTCTGCGAGTACCTGGCGAGCGACAAGCCGGTCTGCGATGTCCTCCGTTTCTCCGGCAAGGGCACCTTCAAGGAGACCGTCCCCGTCCTGGACGAGCACGGGCAGATGACCCCCACCGAGGTCACCCGTGAGCTGGGCGTGGACGTCGCGCTGCGCTGGGGCACCGGGTACGACACCACCGTCCGGTCCTTCGTGAACATCATCGCCACCCCCAAGGGCGGCACCCACGTCTCCGGCTTCGAGCAGGCCGTGACGGGGGTGTTCAACGACGTGCTGCGTGCCAAGAAGCTGCTGCGCGTGGCCGAGGACAACATCGTCAAGGACGACGCCCTCGAGGGCCTCACCGCCGTGGTGACCGTCCGCCTGGCCGAGCCGCAGTTCGAGGGCCAGACCAAGGAGGTCCTGGGTACCTCGGCGGCCCGCCGCATCGTGAACAACGTGGTCACCAAGGAACTGAAGGCGTTCCTGACCAGCACGAAGCGGGACGCCGCGGCGCAGGCCCGAGTCGTCATGGAGAAGGTGGTGGCCGCCGCTCGTACGCGCGTCGCGGCCCGCCAGCACAAGGACGCCCAGCGTCGCAAGACCGCCCTGGAGTCCTCGTCCCTGCCGGCGAAGCTCGCCGACTGCCGCAGCGACGACGTCGACCGCAGCGAGCTGTTCATCGTCGAGGGCGACTCCGCACTCGGTACGGCCAAGCTGGCGCGCAACTCCGAGTTCCAGGCGCTGCTGCCGATCCGCGGCAAGATCCTGAACGTGCAGCGGTCGTCGGTGACCGACATGCTCAAGAACGCCGAGTGCGGCGCGATCATCCAGGTCATAGGAGCGGGCTCGGGCCGGACGTTCGACATCGACCAGGCCCGCTACGGCAAGATCATCATGATGACCGACGCCGACGTGGACGGCTCTCACATCCGTTGTCTGCTGCTCACGCTGTTCCAGCGCTATATGCGGCCGATGGTCGAGGCCGGCCGGGTCTTCGCCGCGGTGCCGCCGCTGCACCGCATCGAGATCGTCCAGCCGAAGAAGGGCCAGGACAAGTACGTCTACACGTACTCCGACCGCGAGCTGCGCGACAAGCTCATGGAGTTCCAGAGCAAGGGCATCCGGTACAAGGACTCCATCCAGCGCTACAAGGGTCTGGGCGAGATGGACGCCGACCAGCTGGCCGAGACCACGATGGACCCGCGTCACCGCACGCTGCGCAGGATCAACCTGTCCGACCTGGAAGCCGCGGAACAGGTCTTCGACCTGCTGATGGGCAACGACGTCGCGCCCCGCAAGGAGTTCATCTCCAGCTCGGCGGCGACGCTGGACCGGTCGCGCATCGACGCCTAGTCCCCGCGACAGGGCTCAGCCGGCCGGGGCTCGCCCGAGAAGCCCACGGGGCTTGCCCGGGCGAGCCGGCGGGAGAGGCAGGGGCGAGGACGAGGAGACTCGGTGGCCGGAGGAGAGTGACGTGGCCTGCCTTGGCAGGCCCGTCGGTCCTCCCGGCCGGGCGGACCGTCTTGCGTCGTCAGCCGGGACGGTCTTCCTGCGCCGGCCGGCCTGCGGGCTTCCTTCGACAGCCGGTGGGGTACGCCGATGAGGTGCGGACCGCGTACGGACACCCTCTCCCGCCCGGGACGTCCGGCCGCTGGTACCCGGCAGCGAGCGGGGCAGCGCCCGCAGGCACCTGCCGACCCGGAACCGCGCCACCGGAACGCCGCGTCCTCCTCCGCCCCCTATCGGCACCCACGGCCTCCGCACCTCTGGGATCTGCACCCCCGGGTGGAGACGGGACGCTCCGGGTTTCCACCCGAGATCCACCCCGGCTCCGATCTCCCGGCCTGCGGTTTTCCGTAGCTTCGTAGATGTCGGCGGCACCCGCTTCCGGCACCGCCTACTCGCTCACGGAGGATCTGATGTCCGGGCTCGTCAACGCGCTGGTGATCGTGGCCGTCGCCGCCATAGTCATCGCGCGGCAGTTCCGCGCTCGCGCGATCGACACGGACCGGCGTTGGTGGCTGCTTCCCCTGATCCTCGCAGTCGTCGCGCTGCGCGAGCCCGGCATCCTCGACGCCCACCACCGTGTGGAATCCGTCGTACTGCTCGCGGTGGAGCTGCTCATCGGTGCGGTCATGGGCGCCGGCTGGGCCTGGACGACCCGCATCTGGACGGAGCCGGACGGTGTCGTGTGGTCCAAGAGCACCAAGGCCAGTGCCGTCGTGTGGGCCGTCGGCATCGCGCTGCGGATCGGTCTCTTCGCCCTCGGCCTCGCGCTCGGCCTGCACCAGGACAGCTCCGCGCTGATGCTCGGTTTCGCCGGAACCCTCCTGGTCCGCGGCGGGGTCCTGGTCTGGCGGGCGCGGTCCCTCGGCCCGGCCAGCCACCTCGCCCCGGCGTACGGTGACGCCATGCCGTCGGTCAGGAGGGAACGCGCGTGACCGAGAACGCCTGGACACGCTGGCCGTCGCGGGAGGCGCTCGCTCGCGAGGGAATCTCACGCCCCCGGCGCATGCTCGCCCGGGCCGTCAGGACCCTGGTGATCGCCTTGCTGCTGTGGGGCGCGTACAACCAGAAGCACGTGGGCATCTGGGGCGCAGTCGCCGCGATGGCGGGAGTGCTCGTCACCGGTGGCCTCGCCTGGGCCTTCTTCCGCACCACCTACCAGCACCGGCTGGTGCCCTCCCTGGCGCTGATGAGCGCACTCCTGGGTATGGCGGTCGCCGCAGAGGCCACAGGGTTCAGAGGGCCGGCCCTGGTGATCTGGTGCGGCTGTGGGATCGCCGCCCTGGAGCGGCTGCCGCTGGCGGCCGCGGCCCCGGTGACATCGGTGGGTCTGGCCGCGTATTCCGCCTTCAACAACGACGTCTGGCTGACCACGGCTGCCTCAGTGGCCGGCATGGCCCTCGCCGGTTACGTCCTGCGGCTGGACGCCGAAGCCCGCGGCCACGCGCAGAAGTTGCTGGCCCAGGAACGCGCCGCCCGCGCTGCCGAGGCGGAGTCCGCGGCGCTGGCCGAGCGGGCGCGCATCGCACGGGAGATTCACGACGTGCTGGCCCACAGCCTCTCGGCACAGCTGGTGCACCTGGAGGCGGCCCGGCTGCTGATCGAGAACGGGGCGGACCGCGAACGCATCCTGGAGCGGGTGGTGGCCGCCCGGGGCATGGCCCGCGACGGACTCGCCGAGACCCGGCAGGCCCTGTCCGCGCTGCGGGGCGAGCTGACCCCGCTGGAGGACTTCCTGAGCCAACTGGTCATCGGGGCCGAGGGGGCCGAGGTCACCGTGACGGGTGAGCGCAGACCCCTGCCGGTCGAGGCCTCCCAAGCCGTGCGCAGGGTCGCTCAGGAGGCGCTGACGAACGTCCGCAAGCATGCCCAGGGCGCCAAAGTGCACCTGCGACTCGCCTACAGCGAGCACGAAGTGACCCTGGACGTGCGGGATTCGGGCGGGCGGCCCGGCGAACTCACAGGGGCCGGAGGCGGGTACGGTCTGCTGGGTATGCGCGAGCGTGCCGAGCTGCTGGGCGGCTCACTGGACGCTCGGCCGGACGAGGAGGGGTTCGCGGTGACGCTGAAGGTGCCCGTATGACGGAGACGGAGGGGGAGAAGAAGCCCGCACGGGTGGTGGTCGCCGACGATCAGACAGTGGTCCGGGAGGGCATCGTGATGCTGCTCGGACTGCTGCCGGGCGTGGAGGTCGTGGGTTCCGCGGGAGACGGCGAGGAGGCGGTGCGACTGGTCGGAGAACTGGCACCGGACGTCGTCCTGATGGATCTCAGGATGCCCCGCTGCGACGGCGTGGAGGCCACCCGGCGGATCCGGGCGCAGTACCCGGGGACCCAGGTCGTGGTGCTCACCACATACGCCGACGACGAATCGCTGTTCCCGGCGCTGCGTGCCGGCGCCCGCGGCTACCTGACCAAGGACGCGGGGGGTGACGAGATCGTACGCGCCGTGGAGAGCGTGCTGTCGGGGGACGCGGGGCTGTCGCCGAGTGTCCAGCGCCGGTTGCTGGAGCGCCTGTCGCAGCCCGAGCCGGGTCCGCCGGCGACCGCCGAGCCGGCGTCCGACGGACTGACCGCGCGGGAGACCGAGGTGCTGCTGCTGATCGCCGAGGGGCTCAGCAATCAGGAGATCGCCCGCAAGCTGCATGTGTCGACCGCGACCGTGAAGACACACATCAACAACCTCTTCTCCAAAACGGGTATCAAGGACCGGGCGCAGGCGGTGCGTTACGCGTACAGCAAGGGCCTGGTGCAGCCGCCCACGCAGTGAGTCACCTGATGGGGTGAAGAGCCGGGGGAAGAAGAGTCAGGGAAGTTCCCGATCTGTCCATCCTTGGGCATGCAGTCGAGCAACGGTCGTGCCCAGGGTCCCGGGGAGGGCCCCGGGAGTTCGGCCGACAATCAGGAAGATCACGGCGTGGCCCCCCGCGACGTGGCGTACGAGGACCCTTGGTACGACGAGCTGGCCTCGGGCTGGGGCGAGCCGACAGGGACAGGTGTGCCGGGGTCGGCGGTGCCGCCCGCCCGCGAGGAGCCGGACGGAACGGCGGCTCGCTCTCGTGCGGTGTACGTCGAGGTGCAGCGCAGCACGGCCTTCCAGGAGGTGCGCACCAGGTACCGGCGGTTCGTCGTGCCGGGAGTCGCCGCCTTCCTCGCGTGGTACGTGGGCTATGTCGTCACCGCCACGACCGCGCCGGGGCTCATGGCCCGGCCCGTGGCGGGAGCGGTGAACGTGGGCATGCTGGCCGGGCTCGGACAGTTCCTCACCACCTTCCTGCTCACCTGGGCCTATGCCCGGCACGCGCGGCTCCGGCGGGACCGGGCGGCGCTGGAGCTGCGCTGGGACACCCAGGAACTGACTCGCGAAGCGCGCGGAGGTGCCTCGTGACCGGACACCATCAGACGCTGGCGCTGCTGCTGTTCAGCGGGTTCGTGGCCGTCACCCTGGGAATCACGACGTGGGTGAGCCGTCGCCGGCACGGTTCCGCGGAGGAGTTCTACGCCGGAGGGCGGCTGTTCTCGCCCATGGAGAATGGTTTTGCCATCGCGGGTGACTACATGTCCGCCGCGTCCTTCCTCGGGGTCACCGGGCTGATCGCGCTGTACGGGTACGACGGGATGCTGTACGTGGTGGGCTTCCTCGTGGCGTGGCTGGTCGTGCTGTTCCTGGTGGCCGAACTGGTGCGCAACTGCGGGCGGTTCACCCTGGCCGACGTGGTGGCCGCGCGGATGAGCGAGCGGCCGGTGCGGATCGCCGCGGGAACTTCCTCGGTGACGGTGTCCGTTCTGTATCTGGTGGCGCAAATGGTCGGCGCGGGCAGCCTGGTGGCGCTGCTGCTGGGGCGGACCAGCGGGGCCGCGCAGGCGTGGGCGGTCATCGGGGTCGGTGCCCTCATGGTGATCTATGTGTCGTTGGGAGGGATGCGGGCCACCACCTGGATCCAGATCGTGAAGGCGGTCCTGCTGCTGAGCGGCACGATCGCGTTGACCGTGCTCGTTCTGCTCCGCTTCCACGGCGACGTCGACCGGCTGCTGGTCACGGCCGCGGACCGCAGCGGTCACGGAAGGGCGTTCCTGGCGCCGGGACTGAAGTACGGCGGGACCTGGACCGCCCGCGTCGACTTCATCAGCCTCGGTCTCGCCCTGGTGCTGGGCACGGGCGGGCTGCCGCACATCCTGTCCCGCTTCTACACCGTCCCGACGGCACGGGCCGCCCGCCGTTCCGCGGTGTGGTCCATCGGGCTGATCGGCAGCTTCTACCTCATGACGATCGTCCTCGGCTTCGGCGCGGCTGCCGTGCTGGGGTCCGACGCGGTGCGCGGTTCGAACGCGGCCGGCAACACGGTGGTGCCGCTCCTCGCCCTCGACCTGGGTGGCGGCGCGGGCTCCACCGGTGGCACGGTGCTGTTCGCGGTGGTGGCCGCCGTCGCCTTCGCCACGATCCTCGCCGTGGTCGCGGGCATCACGCTCGCCTCGTCGGCCTCGGTGGCGCACGACCTGTACGCGTCGCTGCGGCGGTCGCGCGGCAAGGCACGCAGCGAGGTGGCGGTGGCCAGGTGGGCCGCGGTCGGCATCGGTATCGCGGCGATCGGGCTCGGCCTGCTGGCCCGTGACTTCAACGTCGCCTTCCTCGTCGGTCTCGCCTTCGCCGTGGCCGCGTCGGCGAACCTCCCGGTCCTGCTGTATTCGCTGTTCTGGCGCGGCTTCACCACCCGTGGCGCGGTGTGGGCCGTGTACGGCGGGCTGATCCCGGCGATCGGGCTGGTGCTGCTGTCGCCGGTGGTGTCCGGTGGCCCGGCCTCGCTGTTCCCGGACGTCGACTTCCAGTACTTCCCGCTGCAGAACCCGGGCATCGTCTCCATCCCGCTCGGCTTCCTCGCCGGCTGGCTCGGCACGATCACCTCGGACGAGGCGGCGGACGAGGCCAGGTACGCGGAGACGGAGGTGCGGTCGCTGACCGGAGCCGGAGCTGTTTAGTGCCCTGGCCGGGAAGGTACGCCGGGTCGGCGGTTGGAACGGCTGGACGGGCGGTGTCGTCAGTTGCGACGCATGTGAGGGGTCGCGGCGGCCGCCCCCCGTCCACCTCGATGCCCTCCGCGTCCATGACGGTCACACCGGTAACGCGGCCGCTTCCTGACGCGTCGCTGGAAAAGAGTTGCGGGCCGTTGTCGATTCGGCCGCGTCCCGTTCGACGTCATGATGTGCGGCGCCTCGCCACACGATGATGCGACAGGACCGGATGAGGACACACGTGGATCAACTGCTGAGAGTCATGAACTTCAACGTCTCGAGTGACGGAATCGGGGCCGGTGAGCACCAGAGTCTCGAGCGGCCGTTCGGCCTCGACCATCCCGAGAGGCTGTTCGCCTGGGCCGGAGCCACGGCGAGCTGGCCCATGCGCACGGATCCCGGGGGGAGCCGGGGCCTGGACGACTACTTCACGCGAGACTTCGCACACAACATCGGTGCCGAGATCATGGGCCGCAACAAGTTCGGGCCGCAGCGCGGACCCTGGCAGCATCATGGGTGGCGCGGCTGGTGGGGGGAGGAGCCCCCGTTCCACACTCCGGTGTTCGTCATGACCCACCACACGCGTCCTTCGTTCACGCTCTCCGACACCACGTTCCACTTCGTCGACGGCGACCCGGCCACAGTCCTCGAACGGGCGCGGGAAGCGGCGCAGGGCAAGGACGTCCGGCTCGGTGGCGGGGTCACCACCATCCGGCAGTTCCTTGATGCCGGCCTTGTCGACACCCTGCATGTGGCGGTCTCGCCGGTGAAGCTCGGGTCCGGACTACGGCTCTGGGAGTCCCCTGATGAGCTGCTCGACCGGTTCCACCTGGAGGTCGTGCCCAGCCCCAGCGGCGTGACGCACCACCTGTTCTGGCGAAGGTGACGCGAGGGGCCCACTCGAGTTCAGGCTGCGGCTGCGAGGGGGCATCCGCCCCAGCGGCTGCCCGTCCCGCTGCGGCTGCGCGCGCGTTCCTTGCGCTGCGCGGCGAGCAGGCGGTGGCGGGCGTCGACGTTGTGCCGGCGCAGGCAGCGGTGCAGGACCTGGGTCTGTGCCGGGTGGCTGAGGCGGTGGGAGTTGACCAGGTGAACTGGCGCAGCGGGCCGAAGCGGGCCTCGACCGGATTGGCCCAGGAGGCGTAGGTCGGGTGAAGTACAGCTCGGCCTTGTTCTTCTTCGCCCAGCGGCGGATGCCGGCGCCGGTGCGGGCGGAAAGGTTGCCAGCAGGATGCAGACGGTGTCCTCGCCGGCCCGGCACCAGGTGGGACACCACGGGCATCCTGTTGCGCCCGTCGAGGCGAGCAGCGTCATCGCGCGCCGGTACGCACCGAGCCGGTGCTGCCCCGGCCCACCCTCTGCCGCAGCTTCTGCCCCTCCTGGTCGGTCAGTCTGCGCAAGGCGGCTCAGCCGCCCCGCCTCCACGGACGGCCGGACCCCACCGCACATCCAACCGCCACGACCACCAGTCCGGCGAACTACGCGGTCACGGGACCAGCGGGTCATGAGTGCGCCGCAGGGATCACTACGGCGCCACCCAGGCGTACCGGTGTTCGGGCCGGCCGGTGTCGCCGTACTTCAGGGAGAGCCGGAGCCGGCCGACCTGTTCCAGGTGGCGGAGATAGCGCTGGGCCGTGGAGCGGCTCAGGCCGGTCCTGGCGGCCACCTCGTGGGCCGACAGGGGCTGGCAGGCGCGGTGCAGCACACCGCAGATCAGATCGGTCGTGGGCTCCGAGTGCCCGCTCGGCAGGCCCGGCGCGGACGGCGCGGGTGATGTCCGCAGCGCACCGAAGATCCGGTCGACCTGCTCCTGCCCGGTCAGGCCCCGGCCGCCGACCCGGTCGACCGTGCGACGCAGGGCGGCGTAGGAGTCGAGGCGGGCCTGCAGGGCGGCGAACGTGAAGGGTTTGACCAAGTAGTGCAGCGCCCCGAGGCGCATCGCCTGCTGGACGGTCGTCACATCACTGGCCGCGGTGATCATGATGACATCCGTGCTGTGGCCCTGTTCCCGCATGCAATGGACGAGATCGAGACCCGTCTGGTCCGGCAGATAGTGGTCGAGCAGGACCAGGTCGACGGCACCGCGTTCGACCGTGGCCAGAGCCTGGGCGGCGCTGTGTGCGCGGGCGGTCACCCGGAAGCCGGGAACCTTTCCCACGTACTTGGCGTTTATCTCAGCGACGCGGAAGTCGTCGTCCACGATCAGGACGTCAATCATCAGGCCTCTCCTTCAAGGCCGACGAGCGCAGAGCCCGTGTTCGGCTCCGCAGTTGTAGCGCGAGCAAAATGAGCACAACAGGTTCTTGCGAGCAAAAGAACTGGTTGTGCTCACAAGACTGCTGTCGTGGCCGGGGCCACACCTACTGTCCCGGCCCATGAGCGCACACACCAGCCCCGCCATCGAGCTGCGGGGCGCCGGCAAGACCTTCAGAACCCCGTCCGGGGGGCTGCACACGGCTGTGCACGGCCTGGACCTCACCGTAGGGCGCGGAGAGTTCGTGGCCGTCGTCGGCCCGACCGGTTGCGGCAAGTCCACCACGCTGACGCTGGTCAGCGGCCTGGAGGAGCCCACTGAGGGCGAGGTGCTGGTGGCGGGCGAGCCGGTCGACGGGGCCGGCGACAAGGTCGGCTTCGTCTTCCAGCAGGACGCCACCTTCCCCTGGCGCACGGTCCTGTCCAATGTCATGGCCGGGCCCCGTTTCCGGGGTGTGCCGAAGACCGAGGCCAAGGAGAAGGCCCGAGAGTGGCTGGCCCGCGTCGGACTTGCCGCCTTCGAGGACCGCTACCCGCACCAGCTCTCCGGCGGTCAGCGCAAGCGCGTGGCCCTCGCCGCCACGTTCGTCAACGACCCCGAGATCCTGCTGATGGACGAGCCGTTCTCGGCGCTGGACGTGCAGACCCGGGCGCTGATGTCGGACGAGCTGCTGGAGCTGTGGGAGGGCACGGGCGCCTCCGTCGTGTTCGTCACCCACGACCTGGAGGAGTCCATCGCGCTCGCCGACAAGGTCGTCGTGATGACCGCCGGACCCGCGACCGTGAAGCAGGTCTTCGACATCGACCTGCCGCGGCCGCGCAAGGTCGAGTCGGTGCGCCTGGAGCCGCGGTTCATCGAGATCTACCGCGAGATCTGGGAGTCCCTCGGTGAAGAGGTCCGCATCACGCGCGAGAGGGGTGCCGCCCATGTCGCCTGAGGCCATCACCGCGCCGGTCGTCGACACGGCCAAGGTCCCGGGCCGCGCCCAGTCGCGGGCCCAGGCCGCCCGCAGACGCAAGCTGGTCGTCTCCGCCGCCCGGGTGCTGCTCCTGGTGGCCGTGCTCGGCCTGTGGGAAGGGCTGTCCCGGGCCAAGATCATCGATCCGTTCAACTTCTCGATGCCCTCGCAGATCTGGGACCAGATCCACACCTGGGTGATGCACGGAACGGCACAGGGCTCGCTGGGCGAGCAGATCTGGGCCACGCTGCAGGAAGCACTGCTCGGCTGGATCATCGGTGTGGTCGCCGGTGTGCTCTTCGGTATCGCCCTGGGGCGGATCGCCTTCCTCGCCGACGTCCTCGGGCCGTACGTCAAGGTGCTCAATTCCATCCCCAGGATCGTGCTGGCCCCGATCTTCCTGATCTGGTTCGGTCTGGGCCCCGCCTCCAAGGTGGCATCGGCCGTGGTGCTCGTGTTCTTCCCGGTGTTCTTCAACGCCTTCCAGGGCGCCCGTGAAGTCGACCGCAACCTGGTGGCCAACGCCCGGATCCTCGGCGCGAGCAATCGCAGGGTGACGCTTCAGGTGGTCATCCCGTCGGCGACCTCCTGGATCTTCACGAGCCTCCACGTCAGCTTCGGCTTCGCCCTCATCGGTGCCATCGTCGGCGAGTACATCGGAGCCACCAAGGGCATCGGCCTGCTCGTCGCCGCCTCCCAGGGCACCTTCAACGCCGCCGGTGTCTACGCCGCGATGGTCATCCTCGCCGTCGTCGCCCTCGCCGCCGAGGGCCTGCTGACCTTCGCCGAGCGCCGCATCTTCCGGTGGAAGCCGGCGCACTCCGACTGAGCCCCGCCCCCGAGGCCCGGTGCTCCACGCCGCTCTGCCCGTACCGCCCTCTCACAAGGACGTGAACCGCCATGCGCAAGACCGCCAGATACGTTTCGCTCGCCGCCTCCGGCCTGCTGGCCCTCTCCTGCCTGACTGCCTGTGCCAATGACGCGGCCGGCAGCACCTCCGCCGATGCCGGCGGCAAGGGCGATGGGAAGGGTACGAAACTCAAGATCATGGTCGGTGGCCTGGACAAGGTCATCTACCTGCCGGCGATGCTGACCCAGCGGCTCGGCTACTTCGGCTCCGAGGGCCTCGACGTGGAACTCCTCAGTGAGCCCGCCGGTGTCCAGGCCGAGACAGCACTCGTCTCGGGCCAGGTCCAGGGCGCCGTCGGCTTCTACGACCACACGCTCGACCTGCAGACGAAGGGCAAGTCGGTGGAGTCCGTCGTGCAGTTCTCGCACGCGCCCGGCGAGGTGGAGGTCGTCTCCACCAAGCGCGCGAAGGACATCACCTCACCGAAGGACTTCAAGGGCAAGAAGCTCGGTATCACCGGCCTTGGTTCCTCGACGGACTTCCTCACCAAGTACCTGGCGGTCAAGAACGGTCTGAAGTCCAGCGATTTCACCCCTGTCGCCGTCGGCGCGGGTCCGACCTTCATCTCCGCGCTGCAGCAGGGCTCGATCGACGCCGGAATGACGACGGATCCGACCGTCGCCACGATCCTGGACAAGAAGGCCGGCAAGGTGCTCCTCGACATGCGCACCCCCGAGGGCTCGCAGAAGGCACTCGGCGGCCCGTACCCGTCGTCAAGTCTGTACATGCAGACGGACTGGGTGAACGGACACAAGGACACCGTCCAGAAGTTGGTCAACGCATTCGTCAAGACGCTCAAGTGGATGTCCACGCACAGCGCCGACGAGATCGCCGCAAAGATGCCCGCCGACTACTCCCAGGGTAACAAGACGCTCTACGCACAGGCCATCAAGAGCACCCTGCCGATGTTCACGGACGACGGCGTGATGCCCGAGGGCGGCCCCGAGACCGTCGAGAAGGTCCTCAAGGCGTTCAACCCCGACATCAAGAATGCCAAGGTCGACTTGAGCAAGACGTACACGACCGAGTTCGTCAAGGCGGTCAAGTGACCCCTGCATGAATCGCGCTCAGACGCGGGTCGCCCACACGTAACGGTGTTCGGGGCGGCCCGCGTCGCCGTACCTGAGGGTCAGCCGCGCCCGTCCGGTGCGCTCCAGCAGCTTCAGATATCGCTGGGCCGTCTGCCGGCTCAACCCTGTGCGCTCGGCGATCTCCTGGGCGGACAGCGGTGATTCGGCGTTCATCAGCGCCTGGCGCACCAGGTCGGCCGTCGTGGGGGAGTGCCCCTTGGGCAGCCCCGGCCCCGACGGCGCGGACAGGGCGCCGAAGATGCGGTCCACCTCCGCCTGCTCGGCCTCGCCGCCGCCGTCCAGGGTGCGCCGCAGCGCGGCGTACGCCTCCAGCTTGGCGCGCAGACCGGCGAACGCGAACGGTTTCACGAGGTACTGCAGCGCCCCCTGCCGCATGGCGTCCTGGACGGTCGACACGTCACGCGCCGCCGTCACCATGATGACGTCGGCCTGGTGGCCGCGCCGGCGCATCTCCCGTACGACGGCGAGACCGGTGTCGTCGGGCAGGTAGTGGTCCATCAGGACGAGGTCCAGCCGCGGCAGGGTCTCCACCTGGCGCAGCGCCTCCGCCGCGCTGTGCGCCTCGCCGGCCACGTGGAAGCCCGGCACCTTCGCGACGTACGCGGCGTTGACCTGGGCGACACGGGTGTCGTCGTCGACGACCAGGACCTCGATCACCGCGCCTCCTCCTCGGCGACGGCGGCGGGCCCCGGGGACTGCTCCGGGATCGTGGGCTCCAGCTCCGGCTCCGGCTCGGTCAGCGCCTCCGGCAGGACGACGGTGAACTCCGCGCCGCCGCCTTCCGCCGCTCCCACCGTCGCGCTCCCGCCCTGCCGTTCGGCGAGCCGGCGCACCAGCGACAGTCCGAGGCCGCGCTTGCCGTGCGCGGGCGGCTGCTTGGTCGACCAGCCCTCTGTGAAGACCAACTCCCGTTGGTCCGCCGGGATTCCGGGGCCCGTGTCGCGCACCCTGAGGACGACCGTACGGCCCTCGGTGCGCACCTCGACCTCCACGCGCGTGTGCAGGGTGCCGGCGACCGCGTCGAGGGCGTTGTCCACCAGGTTGCCGAGGACCGTCACCAGGCCCCGCGGATCGATCAGCCGGTCCGGCAGCCAGGTGCGTTCCGACACCCACAGCGCGACTCCGCGCTCGGCGGCGACGGTCGCCTTGCCGACCAGCAGCGCGGCCAGCAGCGGGTCCTGGATCTTCTCGGTGACCTGCTCGGAGGTGACCCGGTGGTCACCGACCACCTCGCCGACGAACTCCACGGCGTCGTCGTACATCTCCAGCTCCAGCAGGCCGAGCAGGGTGTGCATGCGGTTGGCGTGCTCGTGGTCCTGGGCACGCAGGGCGTCGATCAGCCCGCGCGTGGAGTCGAGTTCACGCCCCAGCTGCTCCAGCTCGGTGCGGTCGCGCAGGGTGGCGACGGCGCCGCCGTCGTCGGTGGGCATGCGGTTGGCGACCAGCACGCGCTGGCCGCGCACGGTGAGCAGATCGGTGCCGGTCACCCGGCCGGCCAGCACGTCCGTCGTGCGGCCCGTACCGAGCGCCTCGTCGGGGGTCTGCCCGACGGCCTCGTCACCGATCCCCAGCAGTCGCCGCGCCTCGTCGTTGAGCAGGCGGATCCGGCCGCCGCGGTCGAGGGCGACCACGCCCTCGCGGATGCCGTGCAGCATCGCCTCGCGCTCCGCGAGCAGCGCCGAGATGTCCGAGAAGGCCAGGTCCCGCGTCTGCCGCTGGACCCGGCGGGAGACCAGCCAGGCGGCCAGCGCGCCGACCGCGAGAGCGCCGCCGGCGTACGCGAAGAGCCCCGGGATGGCGTTGATCAGCCGCGCCCGCACGCTGTCGTAGGCGATACCGACCGAGACCGCGCCGATGATGCGGCGCCGGGCGTCGTACAGCGGCACCTTGCCGCGGGCCGAGCGGCCCAGCGTGCCCCTGTCGATCTCCATGACCTCCTTGCCCTTCAGGGCGTCCTTCGGGCTGGTGGAGACCTTCCGGCCGATGTTCGAGACGGTGGGATGCGACCAGCGCACCCAGTGAGTGTCCAGCACCACGATGTACTGGGCGTGCGTGGCCTTCCGGATCCGCTCGGCCTCCTTCTGCACCGGGCCGTTCGCGGTCGGCGGGGTGGTCAGGACGCCCTCGGCGATCTGCGGGTCCTGTGCCGTCGTCTGCGCGATGGCCAGCGCGCGGCGCTCCGCCTCCTGGTCCAGCTGCTTGCTCAGCGGCGCCAGGAACAGTCCTGTCGCGAGTACCGCGACCCCCGCGGCGATCGCCACCTGCATCAGCAGCACCTGCGAGAACACTCGCCGTGGCAGACCCAGGCGCAGGCGGCGGGCGGGGGGAGTCGGGCTCATGGCCACGACGGTACGTGGATCCGCGCGCCGGTCCCCAGGGGGTGGGCTGGGGATCTCTTGACCGATCGCCGAAAGAGGCGGTCGCTGCTGGAGGGAGCGGTCGTCAGCTCGCCGGCGTCGTCGGCCTCAGCTCGCGCACCGCCATCACGTCCATGCGCGTGGGCGAGCCGAGCACCGCCGCGCCGCAGCTCTCCGGGCGGGGCGGCAGCGACGCCCCCTGCACCACGCTCACCCGCCAGCGGCGGCCGTCGGCGTGCCCCACGGTCACCTCCCAGTCCGGGGCCTCGCCGTCGGTCCGCACAACGCTCAGCACGCCGGCCCGGTACTCGCCCGCCGTCGAGCGGACGGCCAGCTCGGCCGCCTGACCGGGCCGTTCCCAGGCGGAGCAGCCACGGCACCCCTCGACCACCACGCGCCCCTCCTGGGCGCCGTCCAGCGCTTCCTTGACGGTGTGCGCCTCGGCGCGGCCGTAGGCGTAGCCGTACGGCAGGACGAGCACGGTCGGCGAGAAACGATGTCCACCCAGATGGGTGACCTCCCAGACTCCGCGCACGCCCGAGGCGGACAGTTCGGTGGTGAGCGGACGGCCCAAGAGGGCGCAGCAGCGGTCGCGCTTGCCGTTGGTGCACACGAATGCGAGCGGATGGCCCTGGTGCGGCCGTCCGCCGAGTGCGGCGCCGAAGGAACGGTGGTCGCCGGCTCCGAGGGCGGCGAAGTCGAGGCCGAGCAGCAGCCGGGGATCGCGGGTGGTGGCGCTGTGCAGCCACACCCGGCCCGGCACGATGTGCGCGGCGTACATCTGCCGCACTGCGGGCCTGCCGGGGTCTGCGTGGCGTCCGGGGCGGCGGATGAGGGCGATACGGACGCCGGTTCCCTCGGCGGCCGCTTCCAGCGCACGCCCCAGTGTCCGGTCCAGGTGGCTCGAAGTGAGCGCCTTGGCGCCCCACGGGCCGGGCTGTTCCAGCAGCAGCCACGTCGTCGCCGTGGCCGCCGTACCGGAAACCGGCTCGTCGAGGCTCCGGGAGACGGTCGCACACCTACTCACAGAGGCGAGCCTAATCCGACTGCCCCTGGGGCGACTTCCGGCCATGTCGCGTCCTGCGCAGGGAGGGCGTGCCTGTGCCGGTGGAGGCGGCCATGGACCGGCGGCCTACTCCGGGAGCGGCTGCGGGGGCCGCCGGCCGACGTAGTGCCCCACCGGGCGCATGCGCAGGGGGCGCTCGCCGTACTCCTCCAGGGCGTGTGCGATCCAGCCCGCGGTCCGTGCGACGGCGAAGATCGTCTCGCCGGCCGTGGCGGGCATGCCACTGGACGCGGTGAACACCGCCAGGGCCAGGTCGACGTTGGCGTGCAGCGGGGTGTGCCGGGCCGTCGTGGCGGCGATGTCCCGGGCGGCGAGCAGGGCGGACTCCGCGTGCGGTACCTGCTCCAGGAGGTCGAACAGCACACGCGCGCGTGGATCCTCGCCGGCGTACAGCCGGTGGCCGAGCCCGGGGATCCGGCGGCCCGCGCGCAGCTCGTCGGCGATCACCGGGACCGCCGTGCCCTGGTCGAGCACGTCGAGCAGCATGCGGTGGGCGGCGCCGCTCGCGGCACCGTGCAGCGGGCCCTCCAGGACGCCGAGCCCGGCCGAGACGGCCGCGTAGGCGTGCGCGCGGGCCGAGGCGGCGACCCGCACGGCGAGTGTCGAGGCGGCCAGGTCGTGGTCGGCGAGCAGGGCGAGCGCCGTGTCCAGGACGTGCAGGGACGCCTGGTCGGCGGGACGGCCGGTGAGCCGGCCCCACAGCCGCTGGGCGAGCCGGTCGCCGTCCTGGTGGTCGCGCCGGGCCGGCGGCAGCGCGGCGACGAGCGTGGGGATGAGGATCCGCGCGGTGTTCAGCACGGCGTCCTCGGAGAGGTCGAAGCGCAGCGGGTCCTCGGCGGCCGCGGCGACGGCCGCCACGCGCAGCCGGTCGGTGGGGGAGGCGTGGTCGGACAGGGCGTCCACGGCTCGGCGCGCGACCTCCACGGTGCGGCCGGGCGCGGTGAGGGTGACGCCCGCAGTGAGCCGGCCCGTCCACAGCCACTCGGCGACCTCCTCGTAGGAGTGACGAAGTGCCAGCTCGACGGCGTCCACGCCGCGGAAGTAGTACCTGTCCCGCTCGATCAGCGTGATGCGGGTCCGGACGGACAGGTCACCGCCGGAGCCCGGGGTCCCGGCCGCCTCCCGCCGGTGGCGCCGGGCGAGCGCCTCGACCTCCCTGGCCTCGAAGGTGCTGGCACGGCCGCCGGGCTCGCGTCTGCTGCTGAGCAGGCCGCGGCTCACGTACGCGTACACCGTCTCCGGCTTCACGCCGAGCAGTTCGGCGGTCTGCTTGGTGGTCAGCCTGCGCCCGGGACGGCCGGGAGCGGGTTCGTCATCGTGCATGAGGGTCACCGTAGCCGTCTCTGCACACATTGATCCGCTCTCATTGATCAAATCAATATTGACAAGAAATCAGTCAAGCATGGACAGTCGGATCAAGTCCAGGGAGGAGAACCATGGCCATCAACGGCACCGCAACCCCCCTCGTCAAAGCGCCGCGCGGCCTCGCCGGCGTGGTCGTCACCGACACCGAGATCGGTGACGTCCGGGGACGCGAGGGCTTCTACCACTACCGCCAGTACTCGGCCGTCGAACTCGCGCGGACCCGCGGTTTCGAGGACGTCTGGCACCTGCTCGTCCATGGCACGCTCCCGGACGCGCGGCGCCGTGCCGCCTTCACCGCCGAGACGGCGGCGCTGCGGCACCTGCCCGAGGAGGTCGCCGCGGCGCTGCCCGCCATCGCCGCGGCGAGCCGCGCCTCCGGCCCGCTGTCCGGGCTGCGTACGGCCCTGTCCCTGCTGGGCTCGGCGCGGGGGCTGCGCCCGGTGTACGACATCGACGCCGACCGGCGCCGTGCCGACACCGTGGCCGTCTGCGCGACGGTGCCCACACTGCTCACCGCGCTTCACCGGCTCGGGCGGGGCCTCGACCCGGTCGAGCCGCGCGAGGACCTGCCGTACGCCGCCAACTACCTGTACATGCTCACGGGTGAGGAGCCCGAGCCCCGGCGGGCCCGTGCGGTCGAGCAATACCTGATCTCCACCATTGATCATGGATTCAATGCATCAACCTTCACGGCTCGCGTCATCGCCTCCACCGGCGCCGACGTGGCGGCCTGCCTGACCGGTGCCGTGGGCGCCCTGTCCGGCCCGCTGCACGGAGGCGCGCCCAGCAGGGCACTGGACACACTCGACGCCATCGGCACCCCGGACCGTATCGACCCCTGGATCCGCGAGCGGGTGCTCGCCGGTGACCGGATCATGGGGTTCGGGCACGCCGTCTACCGTACGGAGGACCCCCGTTCACGGATGCTGCGCGAGATCGCCCTCGCCTTCGGCGGCCCGCGCGTGGACTTCGCCGTCGAGGTCGAACGCCGGGTCGAGGCGATCCTCGCCGAGCTGAAACCCGGCCGTGAACTCCACACCAACGTCGAGTTCTACGCCGGCGTGGTCATGGAACTCTGCGGGCTTCCCCGCGAGATGTTCACCCCCACCTTCGCGGCGGCACGGGTGGTGGGATGGAGCGCCAACATCCTGGAACAGGCGGCCGACTCGAAGATCATCCGTCCCGTGGCGCGCTACGTGGGACCGCAGCCGCCGGTCGCGGTACCGGCCGCCCTCTGACCCGCGCCCGCCGGCGCCGACGCCCTCCTATCCTGGTCCGGCAGCCGTCCACAGGAGAGAGGTCACCCGTTGGGGAACAGCAGCGGTCCGCAGATCCCGGTCGTCGTGCTCGCGGGGTTCCTGGGCTCCGGGAAGACCACCCTCCTCAACCACCTCCTGCACCGCAGCGGAGGCAGCCGTATCGGGGCGATCGTCAACGACTTCGGTGCCATCGAGATCGATGCGATGGCCGTCGCGGGCGCCCTCGGAGACTCGACCGTCTCGCTCGGCAACGGCTGCCTGTGCTGCGCCGTCGACGCGAGCGAACTCGACGTCTACCTGGACCGGCTCGCCGACCCGGCCACGGGCATCGACGTGATCGTCATCGAGGCCAGCGGGCTCGCCGAACCGCAGGAACTCGTGCGGATGGTGCTGGCCGCCGAGCACCCGAGGGTCGTCTACGGCGGCCTGGTCGAGGTCGTGGACGCCGCGGAGTTCGACGACACCCGCGCCAGGCATCCCGAGATCGACCGGCACCTGGCCCTCGCCGACCTGGTCGTGGTGAACAAGCTCGACCGGGCCGGCGACGGTGACCGGGTGCCCGCTCTGGTGCGGTCCCTCGCGGACCGTGCCGCCGTGGTCCCGGCCACCTACGGCCGCATCGACCCGGAATTCCTCTTCGACTGCAGGCCGAGCGAGGAGCGGCTCGGGCAGCTGTCCTTCGAGGACCTGCACGAGCCCACCGCGGGCGACGACGACCACGCCGGTCACCTGCACGCCGGATACGACAGCCTGCCCTTCACCTCCGCGGCCCCCCTGGAACCCCGCCGGCTCATGCGCTTCCTGGACGGCCGGCCGGAGGGGCTGTACCGGATCAAGGGGTACGTCGACTTCGGGCCGTACGACCCCCTCAACCGGTACGCCGTGCACGCCGTCGGACGGTTCCTGCGGTTCTACCCCGAGCCCTGGGGGCCTGCCGACGCCCGGTTGACCCAGCTCGTGCTGATCGGCTCCGGCATCGACACCGAGGCCCTCGGCCAGGAGCTCAAGGGGTGCGTGAACGACGCCCCACATGCCGACGAACACGGCATGTGGGGCGTCCTGCGCTATGTCCAGGGCTCCGAGGAGGAGCCCGGCGCTCCGACGTACGGCGCCTAGCGTGGCGACCGGAAAGGTTCACCGGCTCGCGACGCCCGGCAAACCTTTCCGGTCACAGCACTAGAGGACCGGACCCGCGATCACCGCCACCGTCTTCGCCAGTGACGTGCCGGAGCCGTCCCGGCGCGGGTCCGGCTCCGGCAGCTCCGCCGGGCTGCCGTTCTTCTGCGCCGCGCGCGCCGGAACGGGGCCCGCCCAGGCCAGGGACAGGCAGTCCTCGCCCTTCAGGAACCGCTGGCAGCGCACACCACCGGTGGCCCGGCCCTTGCGCGGGTACTGGTCGAACGGGGTCAGCTTGGCCGTCGTCTGCACCGAGTCGTCCAGCGTGCCACGCGAGCCGGCCACCGAGAAGACCACCGCGTCGACGGCCGGGTCGACCGCCGTGAACGAGATGACCTTGGCGCCCTCGGTGAGCTTGATGCCCGCCATACCGCCGGCCGGACGGCCCTGCGGGCGCACGATGGACGCCTGGAACCGCAGCAGCTGTGCGTCGTCGGTGATGAAGACCAGGTCCTCCTCGCCGGTGCGCAGCTCCACCGCGCCGACGATCCGGTCGCCCTCCTTGAGGGTGATGACCTCCAACTCCTCCTTGTTGGAGGGATAGTCGGGCACCACGCGCTTGACGACACCCTGCTCGGTGCCGAGCGCCAGACCCGGGGACGACTCGTCCAGCGTGGTCAGGCAGACCACCGTCTCGTCGTCCTCCAGGGAGACGAACTCCGCCAGCGGCGCGCCCCCGGAGAGGTTCGGCGCCGCCGCCGTGTCCGGCAGCCGGGGCAGGTCGACCACGTTGATCCGCAGCAGACGGCCCGCCGAGGTCACCGCGCCGATCTCGCCGCGCTGGGTCGCCGGGACCGCCGAGACGATCACGTCGTGCTTGACGCGCCTGGCGTCCGTCTGCTCCGGGAACGGCTCGTCGGTCGACGTACGGGCCAGCAGACCGGTCGAGGACAGCAGCACCCGGCACGGGTCGTCGGCCACCTGCAGCGGCACCGCGGCCACCGCGGCGCCCGCGGACTCCAGCAGCACCGTGCGCCGGTCGGTGCCGAACTTCTTGGCCACGGCGGCCAGTTCCGCCGAGACCAGCTTGCGCAGCTCCGCGTCCGACTCCAGGATCCGGGTCAGCTCCTCGATCTCCGCGGTGAGCCGCTCCTTCTCCGCCTCCAGCTCGATGCGGTCGTACTTGGTGAGCCGGCGCAGCGGCGTGTCGAGGATGTACTGCGTCTGCACGTCGCTCAGCGAGAAGCGCTGCATCAGGCGTTCCTTGGCCTGCGCGGAGTTCTCGCTGGAGCGGATCAGCCGGATGACCTCGTCGATGTCGACGAGCGCGGTCAGCAGACCCTCGACCAGGTGCAGCCGGTCACGCCTCTTGCCGCGGCGGAACTCGCTGCGCCGGCGGACCACGTCGAACCGGTGGTCGAGGTAGACCTCCAGCAGCTCCTTCAGGCCCAGCGTGAGCGGCTGGCCGTCCACCAGGGCGACGTTGTTGATGCCGAAGGACTCCTCCATCGGGGTCAGCTTGTACAGCTGCTCCAGGATCGCCTCCGGCACGAAGCCGTTCTTGATCTCGATGACCAGGCGCAGACCGTGCTCGCGGTCGGTGAGGTCCTTGACGTCGGCGATGCCCTGGACCTTCTTCGAATTGACCAGGTCCTTGATCTTCGCGATGACCTTCTCGGGACCGACCGTGAAGGGCAGTTCGGTGATGACCAGGCCCTTGCGGCGGGCCGTCACCGTCTCCACCGACACCGTGGCACGGATCTTGAAGGTGCCGCGGCCGGTCGCGTACGCGTCCCGGATGCCGTCCAGGCCGACGATCCGGCCGCCGGTGGGCAGGTCCGGGCCCGGGACGTGCTTCATCAGCGCGTCCAGGTCCGCGTTCGGATGCCGGATCAGGTGGCGGGCGGCCGCGATGACCTCGCCGAGGTTGTGCGGCGGCATGTTCGTCGCCATGCCGACCGCGATGCCCGAGGAGCCGTTGACCAGCAGGTTCGGGAAGGCGGCGGGCAGCGCCACCGGCTCCCGCTCCTGGCCGTCGTAGTTCGGAGCGAAGTCGACCGTGTCCTCGTCGATCGACTCGGTCATCAGACTCGTCGCCTCGGCCTGCCGGCACTCGGTGTACCGCATGGCGGCCGGCGGGTCGTCGTTGCCGAGCGAGCCGAAGTTGCCGTGGCCGTCGACCAGCGGCACGCGCATGGAGAAGGGCTGTGCCATGCGCACCAGGGCGTCGTAGATCGACGCGTCACCGTGCGGGTGCAGCTTGCCCATGACCTCGCCGACGACGCGCGCGCACTTCACATAGCCGCGGTCGGGGCGCAGGCCCATTTCGTTCATCTGGTAGACGATCCGGCGGTGCACCGGCTTGAGGCCGTCACGGGCGTCCGGCAGGGCGCGCGAGTAGATGACCGAGTACGCGTACTCGAGGTAGGAGCCACGCATCTCGTCCACGACGTCGATGTCGAGGATCCTCTCCTCGAACGAATCGTCGGGCGGCGGGGTCTTCGTGCTGCGGCGGGCCATCGCTGCCTGGCTCCTTGCTGAAGCGTGGGACGGATCTGACGCCGACCATTGTGGACCGAGGCACCGACAACCCGTGCCACGACCCGGTCCCTGCGGGCTTCCCGGACCCGCGCAGCCCGGTCCGGCGGGGGCTGCGCGGTCCCCTGTGGGCGTATGTCCCGCGGGAACTTCGCCGACGGCCCGGACGGTTTGCATACAGTGGCAGGAACGGCAGGAAAACCGCGGTTTCCACAACCGCCTCCGCTCGCGAAGGGACGTACATGCCCATGGGTCACACGACCACAGCCGAGGCAGGCTCCGGGGGCCTGACAGCGACCGAGCACCGCCTGGCCAACGGTCTGCGCGTGGTGCTCTC
Organism: Streptomyces sp. NPDC046759; assembly: GCF_040645475.1. NCBI lineage: Bacteria > Bacillati > Actinomycetota > Actinomycetes > Kitasatosporales > Streptomycetaceae > Streptomyces > Streptomyces sp. NPDC046759. Next base: position 63,054 of record NZ_JBEYYJ010000002.1, read on the forward strand.
CGAGGACCACCTGACCCCGGTGGCGGCGGTGTGCCTCTGGTACGACGTCGGCTCCCGCCACGAAGTCAAGGGACGTACCGGCCTGGCTCACCTTTTCGAGCACTTGATGTTCCAGGGCTCCGCGCAGGTCAAGGGCAACGGTCATTTCGAGCTCGTGCAGGGCGCCGGCGGCTCGCTCAACGGCACCACCAGCTTCGAGCGCACCAACTACTTCGAGACCATGCCGGCGCACCAGCTGGAGCTCGCCCTCTGGCTGGAGGCCGACCGGATGGGCTCGCTGCTCGCCGCCCTCGACGACGAGTCCATGGAGAACCAGCGGGACGTCGTCAAGAACGAGCGCCGCCAGCGGTACGACAACGTGCCCTACGGCACCGCCTTCGAGAAGCTGACCGCCCTGTCGTACCCCCAGGGCCACCCCTACCACCACACGCCGATCGGCTCGATGGCGGACCTGGACGCGGCCACCCTGGAGGACGCCCGCCAGTTCTTCCGCACGTACTACGCGCCGAACAACGCGGTGCTCTCCGTGGTCGGCGACATCGACCCGCGGCAGACCCTGGCCTGGATCGAGAAGTACTTCGGATCGATCCCGGCGCACGACGGCAAGCCCGCGCCCCGCGACGGCTCCCTGCCGGACGTCATCGGCGAGCAGAAGCGCGAGGTCGTCGTCGAGGAGGTCCCGGCGCGCGCCCTGATGGCCGCCTACCGGCTGCCGCACGACGGCACGCGCGCGTGCGACGCGGCCGACCTCGCCCTGACGGTCCTCGGCGGCGGCGAGTCCTCCCGCCTCTACAACCGGCTGGTGCGCCGCGACCGTACGGCCGTCGCGGCCGGATTCGGCATGCTGCGCCTGGCCGGCGCGCCCTCCATGGGCTGGCTGGACGTGAAGACCTCCGGTGATGTCGAGGTGCCGGTCATCGAGACCGCCATCGACGAGGAGCTGGCCCGCTTCGCCGAGGAGGGCCCCACGCCCGAGGAGATGGAACGCGCCCAGGCCCAGCTGGAGCGCGAGTGGCTGGACCGGCTCGGCACGGTCGCCGGCCGCGCCGACGAACTGTGCCGGTTCGCCGTTCTGTTCGGCGACCCGCAGCTCGCCCTCACCGCCGTCCAGCGCGTCCTGGAGGTGACCCCCGAGGAGGTCCGGGAGGTCGCCGCGGCCCGGCTGCGCCCCGACAACCGCGCGGTGCTGGTCTACGAGCCGAAGTCCCCGGAGGAGGTCCCGGACGCCGACATCCCCGAGGACCCGGAGCAGGAAGCGACCGTAGAGGCCGGTAACGAGAACGAGGAGACGGCCAAGTGACCGAGCTCGCCACCATGGACTTCCACCCCCAGCCGCAGCCCGGCGAGGCCAGGCCGTGGGCGTTCCCGGCCCCCGAGCGCACCGCTTTGGACAACGGTCTGACCGTGCTGCGCTGCCACCGCCCCGGCCAGCAGGTCGTCGCCGTCGAGGTGCTGCTGGACGCGCCCCTGGACGCCGAGCCGGCCGGCTTGGACGGCGTCGCCACGATCATGGCGCGGGCCTTCTCCGAGGGGACCGACAAGCACTCCGCCGAGGAGTTCGCCGCCGAGCTGGAGCGCGCGGGCGCCACGCTGGACTCGCACGCGGACCACCCCGGCGTCCGGATCAGCCTGGAGGTCCCCGCCTCCCGCCTGGCCAAGGGCCTCGGCCTGATCGCCGACGCCCTGCGCGCGCCCGCCTTCGCCGAGAGCGAGGTCGAGCGGCTGGTCCGCAACCGCCTGGACGAGATCCCGCACGAGCTGGCCAACCCCTCCCGCCGGGCCGCCAAGGAGCTCTCCAAGGAGCTCTTCCCGGCGGCCTCGCGCATGTCGCGCCCGCGCCAGGGCACCGAGGAGACGGTCGAGAAGATCGACGCCGCCGCCGTACGCGCCTTCTACGACCGCTACGTACGCCCCGCCACGGCCACCGCCGTCGTGGTCGGCGACCTCACCGGGATCGACCTGGACGAGCTGCTCGGCGACACCCTGGGCGGCTGGACCGGCACCCCGGGCCGTCCGCGGCCCGTGCCGCCGGTGACCGCCGACGACACCGGGCGCGTGGTCATCGTGGACCGGCCCGGCGCCGTCCAGACGCAGCTGCTCATCGGCCGCGTCGGCCCCGACCGGCACGACCGCGTGTGGCCCGCCCAGGTGCTCGGCACCTACTGCCTCGGCGGCACCCTCACCTCACGCCTGGACCGCGTCCTGCGTGAGGAGAAGGGCTACACCTACGGTGTGCGCGCGTTCGGGCAGGTCCTCATGTCCGCCCCCGACGGCACCGGTGCCTCGATGCTCGCCATCAGCGGCTCGGTGGACACCCCCAACACCGGCCCGGCGCTGGACGACCTGTGGAAGGTGCTGCGCACCCTCGCCACGGACGGCCTGACCGACGCCGAGCGGGACGTGGCCGTGCAGAACCTCGTCGGGGTGGCGCCGCTGAAGTACGAGACCGCGGCGGCCGTCGCGAGCACGCTGGCCGACCAGGTCGAACAGCACCTGCCCGACGACTTCCAGGCGACGCTGTATCAGCAGCTGGCTGCCACGGGCACGGTGGAGGCCACGGCGGCCGTCGTGAACGCCTTCCCGGTGGACCGCCTGGTGACCGTCCTCGTCGGTGACGCCTCCCAGATCAAGGCACCGGTGGAGGCGCTCGGCATCGGCGAAGTGACCGTGGTGGCGGCCGAGTAGACCGGTCCGCCGCCGCGCCCGGGCGCTCGGCCGAGCTCCCGCACACGCGCGAGGGGCCCTGACGGCTTACAGGCCGTCAGGGCCCCTGCTGTTCCACTCCCTTCCTCAGATGCCCGATTTGCGGCGGAGGTTGCCTGTCTGCCCTGTGGGATGCGCTACAAAAGCCCGGATCCGTTTGGGATTCCAAGGTCGGCTTTCGTAGCGTCGTCCGGGCTGTTCGTCGGGCAGTGCGCCGCACCCGCGGCACCGGACAGCCATCGCCGAGTCCCCGTACGGCGCGAGCCAGGGGAGCCGGGGACCCACGCAGTCCCTGGGGTGAATCGGGCACCCGCGCGCCTGCGAGGGAGTCCGTAGGAGACCTTCCTGCTCCGAACCCGTCAGCTAACCCGGTAGGCGAGAGGGAAGGAAAGGACCAGCCACTCCATGGCGTTCATGTGCGCCACCGGGAAGCACCGCAAGCCCGGCCGGGTCAAGCGCACCACCGCTCAGGCGGCCGGCATCGCTGCCCTCACCACCACCGGCGTCATCGGCACCCTCGCGGCGTCCCCCGCGTTCGCCACCGAGAACACCGCCGAGCAGACCGGCCTCACGCCCGTGATCAGCGTCGGCGACGACATCGCCGAGAAGATCGACGCGCAGGCCGCCGCCCAGAAGCACGCGGCCGAGCAGAAGGCGGCCGAGCAGGCCGCCGCCCAGAAGGCGAAGGAGGAGCGGGAGGCCAGGGCCCGCGCCGCCCGCGAGGCCGAGCGCAAGCGCCTGAACGCCTTCGTCGCCCCGATAGCCGACTCCTACGTCTCCACCGGCTACCAGGCCAGCAGCTCCCTGTGGTCCTCCGGTCACCACACGGGCATCGACTTCCATGCCGCGAGCGGCACCGCCGTCCACGCGGTGGGCTCCGGAACCGTCGTCTCCACCGGGTGGGGCGGCGCGTACGGCAACCAGATCGTGATCCGGATGGCCGACGGCATGTACACCCAGTACGGCCACCTGTCGTCCATCGGCGTCTCGGTGGGCCAGCGGGTCACCCCGGGCCAGCAGATCGGCCTGTCCGGCGCGACCGGCAACGTCACCGGCCCGCACCTGCACTTCGAGGCCCGTACGAGCCCCGACTACGGCTCGGACGTCGACCCCCTCGCCTACCTCCGCAAGCACGGCGTGAACGTCTGACCACCTCGTCGCACGGCAGTCGTCGCACGGCATGTGAGGCCCCGGCTCACCGAGCCGGGGCTTTCACCGTTTTCCCCGGTGCCCGCCCGGTCCGCCGACCAAAAAATATCCATGGATTCCGACCCGGCGTCGGAAATTCCGGCCCATTGGAATAGAGTCACGGAACACGCGTCCATCGTCGGCGTTTCACGGGGATTAAGGCGGAGGTCGGACATGCGTATTCCGGCGCACTCGGTGTGCACGGCCATCCGGGACGACATCGTCGCGGGTGTCCACGAACGCGGTGGCCGCCTCACCGAGGAAGTCCTGGCCCGCCGCTACGGCGTCTCGCGCGTCCCCGTCCGCGAGGCGCTGCGCACCCTGGAGGCCGAGGGTTTCGTGGTGACGCGCCGGCACGCGGGCGCGTGCGTGGCCGAGCCGACCGAGCAGGAGGCCGCCGACCTGCTGGAGATGCGCATGCTCCTGGAGCCGCTCGGCGCCGCCCGGGCCGCCCAGCGGCGCACCGAGGCCCATCTCAAGGTGCTGCGCGGCCTGGTCAGGCTGGGGCAGGAGCGGGCCAGGAGGGGGAACAGCGAGGATCTGCGCTCGCTCGGCGGCTGGTTCCACGAGACGCTCGTGCAGGCCGGCGGCAGCCCCTCGCTGACCGCGATGCTCACCCAACTGCGGTACAAGATCGCCTGGATGTACGCGGTGGAGGCACCGCCGAGCCCGGTGGACTCGTGGGCGGAACACGGCGCCATCGTCGACGCGGTGGCGCGCGGCGACGGCGAACGCGCGCGGGCGGTCACGGCGCTGCACGCCGAGCGCGCGGCGGGCGCGCACCGACTGCGTTTTTCCAGGGCCGCCGAGCGTGTGAGGACTTCGCAACACGGCGTAAACATGTCTGGCCTTCGGCATTAACACGGGCGCCGTATACAAAGAGAAGTAATTCGGCGGTGGTTTATTTTGGCTGCCCGAATTCCAGTGTGTGCGCGATGAGCCGGGATGCGGCGGAGCCGCGCCACCCGAAAAGGGCGGCGCGGCTCCGGTGCGTCAGTGCGCTGGTGTTCAGACCGTCTCGGGCAGTTCCTCGAGGCCTTCGGAGACCAGCTTGGCCAGACGGTCCAGGGCGGCGTCCGCGCCCTCGGCTTCGGAGGCCAGGACGATCTCCTCGCCACCCTGGGCGCCGAGGCCCAGGACGGCCAGCATGGAGGCCGCGTTGACCGGCGGGCCGCCGGCCTTTGCGATCGTCACCGGGACGCCTGCGGCCGTGGCGGCTCGGACGAAGATGGAAGCGGGGCGGGCGTGGAGGCCCTCGGCCCAGCCGACGTTGACGCGGCGCTCAGCCATGTGTTGCTGCCCTTCATTCTTCAGGGTTGTCTAGACCAGTTTCCCATACCGTGAAGCGTGCCCGGATCGGACCTGCGTCCTGCTCGGGCGTGTCGTCGGACCGCGGCCTCGATCCGACGTGTCGTCCTCCACAGACTGCCCCGCGCCGTTGTCGGACGCGAGCCGTACTCTGGGGCCCATGCAGACCTCGGCGGACCGGCAGGACCGGCACCAGTACCCCGCCCACTGGGAGGCGGACGTGGTGCTGCGCGACGGTGGTACGGCACGCATCAGGCCCATCACCATTGATGACGCCGACCGCCTGGTCAGCTTCTACGAGCAGGTCTCGGACGAGTCGAAGTACTACCGCTTCTTCGCGCCGTACCCCAGGCTCTCCGCCAAGGACGTCCACCGCTTCACGCACCACGACTTTGTGGACCGGGTGGGGCTCGCGGCCACCATCGGCGGCGAGTTCATCGCCACCGTACGCTACGACCGCATCGGCGCCGACGGCATGCCCGCCTCCGCGCCCGCCGACGAGGCCGAGGTCGCCTTCCTGGTGCAGGACGCCCACCAGGGCCGCGGGGTCGCCTCCGCCCTGATGGAGCACATCGCGGCCGTGGCCCGCGAGCGCGGCATCCGCCGCTTCGCCGCGGAGGTGCTGCCCGCCAACACCAAGATGATCAAGGTCTTCACGGACGCCGGCTACACCCAGAAGCGCAGCTTCGAGGACGGCGTCGTCCGTCTGGAGTTCGACCTCGAACCCACCGACCGCTCCGTCGCCGTCCAGCGCGCCCGGGAGCAGCGCGCCGAGGCCCGCTCGGTGCGGCGGCTGCTCGTCCCCGGCTCGGTGGCGGTCGTCGGCGTCGGCCGCGTCCCCGGCGGTGTCGGCCGCAGCGTCCTGGGCAACCTCCGTGACGCCGGCTACGGCGGCCGGCTGTACGCCGTCAACAAGTCCTTCCCGGCGGACCTCGAGGAGGTCGACGGGGTGCCGGCGCAGCGGTCCGTGCGGGACATAGAGGGCCCCGTCGACCTGGCCGTCGTCGCCGTGCCGGCCGAGTACGTGCCGGCCGCGGTCGCCGAGTGCGGAGAGCACGGGGTGCAGGGACTCGTCGTGCTCTCCGCCGGGTACGCCGAGATCGGGCCCGAGGGGCGCGAGCGGCAGCGGGCGCTCGTCCGGCAGGCACGGGCGTACGGCATGCGGATCATCGGCCCCAACGCCTTCGGGATCATCAACACCGCCCCGGACGTCCGGCTGAACGCCTCCCTCGCCCCGGAGATGCCCCGCCCCGGCCGCATCGGGATCTTCGCCCAGTCCGGCGCCATCGGCATCGCCCTGCTCTCCCGCCTGCACCGGCGCGGGGGAGGCGTCACGGGGGTCACCGGCGTGTCCACCTTCGTGTCCGCCGGCAACCGCGCGGACGTCTCCGGCAACGACGTCCTGCAGTACTGGTACGACGACCCCGGGACCGACGTCGTCCTCATGTACCTGGAGTCCATCGGCAACCCGCGCAAGTTCACGCGCCTGGCCCGGCGGACCGCGGTGTCGAAGCCGCTCGTCGTGGTGCAGGGCGCCGGCACCGCGCCGCAGGGCCACGCGGTCCGGGCCACCCGGCTGCCGCACGCCACCGTCTCCGCGCTGCTGCGCCAGGCCGGGGTCATCCGGGTCGACACGATCACCGAGCTGGTCGACGCGGGTCTGCTGCTCGCCCGGCAGCCGCTGCCGGCCGGGCCGAGGGTGGCGATCCTCGGCAACTCGGAATCGCTGGGAGTGCTGACGTACGACCGGTGTCTGGCGGAGGAACTGCGGCCCTCGCGTCCGCTGGACCTGACGACCGGGGCGACGGCGGAGGACTTCCACCGGGCGTTGTCCGCGGCGCTGGCCGACGACACCAACGACGCCGTCGTCGTCTGCGCGATCCCCGCGATCGGGGAGGGCTCGGCGGGGGACGCCGAGCTGGCCGAGGCGTTGCGGTCGGCTGCGGCTGCCGTCCCGGGCAAGCCGGTGCTGGTGGTGCACGTGGAGCTCGGAGGGCTGGCCGAGGCGCTGTCGGCCGCGGCCAGTACCGCGCCTGCGGCCCTGGACAAAGCACCCGGCACCCAGGGCGGTGCCGCCCCCGCCCGCCCTGCGGAACGGATGGGCGCCGCGCTGCCGGCTCCCCCGGAGGGCACCCGTCTCATCCCCGCCTACCCCGCCGCCGAGCGTGCCGTCCGGGCTCTGGCCGAAGCCGTGAAGTACGCGCAGTGGCGTCGGGAGACGGCGGAACCGGGGAAGGTGCCTGAGTACGACGACATGGACGAGAAGGGGGCCGCGCGGCTCATCGGTGAGCTGCTCGCACGCGGCGAAGGGCTCACGATCTCCGACGCGGAGACCTGCGAGCTGCTCGGCAAGTACGGCATCCAGGTGCGGCGCGCGCTGCCCGCGCCCAGCCCCGACGCCGCCGCCGAGGCCGCCCGCGCCCTCGGCTACCCGGTGGCCCTGAAGGCCACCGCCCCCCGTCTCAGGCACCGCGCCGATCTCGGCGGCGTACGCCTCGACCTCGCCGACGAGGAACAACTGCGCCGGACGTACGCGGAGTTGACCGAGCTGTTCGGGAAGCCCGAGGAGCTGCGGCCGGTGGTGCAGGGCATGGCACCGCGCGGGGTCGACACCGTCGTACGGGCCGTGATCGACCCGGCGGCCGGAGCCGTGCTGTCCTTCGGGCTCGCCGGGGCGGCCTCCCAGCTGCTCGGCGACATGGCGCACCGGCTCGTCCCGGTCACCGACCGGGAGGCGGCCTCCCTGGTGCGGTCGATCCGCACGGCACCGATGCTGTTCGGCTGGCGTGGCTCCACACCCGTGGACACCCCGGCGCTGGAGGAGCTGCTGCTGCGGGTGTCCCGGCTGGTCGACGATCACCCGGAGGTGGTCGCCGTGACCCTGGAGCCGGTCGTCGTCGCCCCGCACGGCGTGAGCGTCCTCGGCGCCACCGTGCGGCTGGCGCCTCCGCCGGCCCGCGACGACCTCGGCCCGCGGAGGATGCCGGCCTACTGAGCGGAGGGCAGGGGGAACCGCGTGGAGACCGCGTGGCGCCGGTTGCCCGAGGGCAGGCGCGACCCGCAGGCCGGGACGTACAAGTACGTGCGCGGGTGCGGGGCCGTGGTGGGTTCCCGCGCGGATGCGGCGGAGCCGCACATGCCGTGCAGCCTCGCGCCGCCCCTGGGCCCGCCGCCCCCACGTGGGCTTCCAGCGAGCCGCCGCCCGGCCTGCGCGGGCCTTCCCGGGTCTGCGTGACTGGCCCGGACCCCCCTTGCCCACGGATTAGGATGGACGCCATGGCCAAGACCAGTACGACGACCCAGGGGCTGCGCGCGGCGATCGAGCGCAGCGGCTACTACCCGGCCCTCGTGGCCGAGGCGGTGGAGGCCGCCGTGGGCGGCGAGCCCATCCGGTCGTACCTGGTCCACCAGGAGACCACGTTCGACCAGAACGAGGTCCGCCGCCATGTCACGGTGCTGGTCCTCACCGGTAACCGCTTCATCGTCAGCCACACCGACGAGCAGGCCGCCGACAGCACCTCCCCGACGCCGTACGCCACCACCTCCACCGAGTCCGTGAAGCTCGGCCGGATCTCCTCCGTCGTGGTCAGCCGGGTGGTCGCCAACCCGGAGCAGTACTCCCCGGGCACCCTGCCCCGCGAGGTCGTGCTGACCATCGGCTGGGGTGCCGTCAGCCGCATCGACCTGGAGCCCGCCGCCTGCGGCGACCCCAACTGCGACGCCGACCACGGCTACACCGGCAGCTCCACGGCGGACGACCTCAGCCTGCGCGTCAGCGAGGCCGGGGACGGCCCGGAGACGGTGCGCCAGGCGCTCGCCTTCGCCCAGGCCATCTCGGAGGCGACCGCGGACATCGCGCGCTGATGTCCCAGCTCTCCGCCTGGGACCACCCGGAGCCCCTCGCCCTCGACACCGCGCCGCTGCCCGAGTACGGCACCGGCTCCCTCGCCGATCTGCTGCCCACGCTGGCCGCGGGCCTCGGCGTCCCCGGCGTGACCGCCACCATCTCCGAACTGACCGCGGCCGACCGGGTCTGTGTGTTCCTGATCGACGGGCTCGGCTGGGAGCAGCTCCGGGCCCACGCCGACGAGGCCCCCTTCCTCGCCTCGCTGCTCGGCACCTCGCGCGGCGGCACCGGCCGCCCGCTCACCGCCGGCTACCCGGCGACCACCGCCACCTCCCTCGCCTCCGTCGGCACCGGCCTGCCACCCGGCGCGCACGGCCTGCCCGGCTACAGCGCGCGCAACCCGGCCACCGGCGAGCTGATGAACCAGCTCCGCTGGCAGCCGTACACCGAGCCGCGCGCCTGGCAGCCGTATCCCACCGTCTTCCAGCTGGCCCACGACGCCGGGGTGCACACCGCCCAGGTGACCTCGCCCGCCTTCGAGTACACCCCGCTCACCAAGATCGCGCTCAGCGGCGGCAGCTTCCACGGACGGCTGAGCGGCGAGGAGCGCATGGACCTCGCGGCCGGTCAACTGGCCGCCGGCGACCGCTCGCTGGTCTACACGTACTACTCCGAGCTGGACGGCGCCGGCCACCGCTACGGCGTCGCCTCCGACACCTGGCGCGGCCAGCTGATGCGCGTCGACCGGCTCGCCCAGCGCCTCGCCGAGCAACTGCCGCCGCGCAGCGCGCTGTACATCACCGCCGACCACGGCATGGTCGACGTGCCGTTCGACGAGGAGCACCGGCTCGACTTCGACACGGACTGGGAGCTGCGCGCCGGGGCCGCCCTGCTGGGCGGCGAGGGCCGGGCCAGGCACGTGTACGCGGTGCCGGGCGCCGAGAACGACGTACTGACCTGCTGGCGCGAGGTGCTCGGCGAGCAGTTCTGGGTGGCCTCGCGGGACGAGGCGATCGCGGCGGGCTGGTTCGGGCCGCACATCGACGAGCGGGTGTACCCACGGCTCGGGGACGTGGTCGCGGCCGCGCACGACGACGTGCTGATCATCGCGTCCGAGCGGGAGCCGAAGGAGTCGGCCCTGGTCGGCAACCACGGTTCGATGACGCCCGCCGAGCAGCTGGTCCCGTTGCTCGAAGTACGCTCCTGAAACCCTCGAAGCTCCGCCCCCACCCTTGCCGAAAGGTGTTCAACTCCTCATGCCCGAGCTGGTGTTCTTCTCCGGAACGATGGACTGCGGGAAGTCGACGCTGGCTCTGCAGATCGAGCACAACCGCTCCGCGCGCGGCCTCGCCGGCATGATCTTCACCCGGAACGACCGCGCGGGCGAGGGCAAGCTGTCCTCCCGGCTCGGCCTGGTCACCGACGCCGTGGAGGTCGCGGACGACCAGGACCTGTACGCCTATCTCGTGGATCACCTCTCGCAGGGCCGCCGGGCCGACTACGTGATCGCGGACGAGGCACAGTTCCTCGCACCCGAGCAGATCGACCAGCTCGCGCGCGTGGTGGACGACCTGGGTCTGGACGTGTACGCCTTCGGGATCACCACCGACTTCCGCTCCAAGCTCTTCCCCGGCTCACAGCGGCTGGTGGAGCTGGCCGACCGGATCGAGGTGCTCCAGGTGGAGGCGCTGTGCTGGTGCGGCGCCCGCGCCACGCACAATGCGCGCACCATAGGCGGCGAGATGGTGGTCGAGGGCGCCCAGGTGGTCGTCGGCGACGTCAACCAGGCGGCGGGCGAAGTCGGCTACGAGGTGCTGTGCCGCCGCCACCACCGGCGCCGCATGACCGCGGCGACGGCCCGCGCGGCGGCCCTGTCCCCGGACGTCCTGCCCGTCGCACCGTCCTGAGCCACGGGCCTCGTCGCGGGCACGCGGGCCGGGTCCCCGGACGCTTCCGCCCGTTCTCCGGGTACGTCCACCGGTTCCACCGGTCCCGCACTTGCTCCACGGCGGGCTCCCCGGCAGCCGCCCGGGTTCGCGCAGTGCCGAGTTCGCTCAGTGCGGGTTCTGGATCACGGAGAACTCCGCGCCCTCCGGGTCCGCCACCGTGGCCACACGGCCGTGCGGGCTGTCCTGCGGCTGGCGGATGACGCGGCCGCCGAGCTCCGCGACCTGCCGCACCGTCGCCTCGGTGTCGGCGACCTCGAAGTACGTCTGCCAGTGCGGTCCGCGATCGCGGGGCAGGGCGTGGCCGACGCCGTGCAGGCCGGCCACCGGGCGGCCGGCCAGATGCAGGGTGACGTAGTCGAAGTCGGCCGAGACCACCGGTTCCTGTTCGTAACCGAACACGGTCGCGTAGAACTTGGCGACGCTCTCGGTCTCGAAGGTCACCAGCTCGTTCCACGCGGGAGTGCCGGGCATGCCGGTGATCGTGGTGCCGAGGTGCGCGGAGCCCTGCCAGATGCCGAACACCGCCCCGGCGGGGTCCGCGGCGATGGCCATCCGCCCGGCCTCGGCGGCGTCCAGCGGACCGACCGCCACCGTGCCGCCGCACTCCCGTACCGTGTCGGCCGTCAGGTCCACGTCGTACGAGGCGAGGTACGGCGTCCAGGCGATCGGCAGCCGGCGGTCCGGCGGCAGCTGGCCCATGCCCGCCACCTCGTGCCCGTCCAGCAGCGCCCGCACATACGGGCCGAGCTGCTGCGGGCCCGGCCGGAACTCCCAGCCGAACAGCTCACCGTAGAACTCCTCGGTGGCGGCCAGCCCGTGCGCCATCAGGCTCACCCAGCAGGGTGTGCCGGGCGCGCGCCGTGCGTGCGGGCCGGCCGGCTCCCGTGCCTCGGTCATCGATCACTCTCTCCCCGGCCCCTCGCGGTGGCCGTGTCGCTTCCGCTCCCCGGAAGGGGTGTCCACGCCGGCGGCGGGTGACGCCCGTGCCGGTGCCCGCATCCTCCACGGCGCCGGGTGCGAGACCACGCCGCCGCCCGGCGATGCCTCCGGGAGGAGGATGCCCGATCTGTCGTCTTTCGCCGCTTCCTGACGATGGCCGGCGGGTGTCCGCCGGCTGTACAGCACGTGCTCGATCCCGTACGCCGCGTGATCGAGCCTGTCCGGCCGAGCAGAGTAGCCGGACCTGGACGCCGCGGCCACCCCTGGCGTATGGATGGATGCCATGACAGCCATCATCACCGCAATCGATCTCGCCCACGAGCTGACCGGGGCCCGCCCGCCGGTGCTGCTGGACGTGCGCTGGCAGCTGAGCGTGGCGAAGGCGGCGGGTGCGCCGGCCTTCGACGGGCGGGCCGAGTACGCGGCCGGCCACATTCCCGGCGCGGTCTTCGTCGACCTGGACCGGGAGCTGGCCGGAGAGCCCGGAGGGAACGGCCGGCATCCGCTGCCGGACCTCGCGGAGTTCGGTGCCGCGATGCGCCGCGCGGGCGTGTCGGCCGACCGTCCGGTCGTCGTGTACGACGGGGGCCAGGGCTGGGCGGCCGCACGCGCCTGGTGGCTGCTGCACTGGACGGGTCACCCGGACGTGCGGGTCCTCGACGGTGGAATGCCGACCTGGCGGGGCGAGTTGTCCACGGAGATCCCGGACCCGGCCGAGGGCGACTTCCGGCCGGTGCCGGCCGCGGCGGGGCTGCTGGACGCGGACGGGGCCGCGGCCCTGGCCGGCACGGGCGTCCTGCTGGACGCGCGCGCGGGGGAGCGGTACCGCGGTGAGGTGGAGCCGATCGACCGGGTCGGCGGCCACATCCCGGGCGCTCTGTCCGCGCCGACGACGGAGAACGTGGGCCCCGACGGCCGCTTCCTGCCCGCGGCGGAGCTGCGGGACCGCTTCAAGGCCCTGGGCGTGTCCACCGACGCCGAGGTGGGCGTCTACTGCGGCTCGGGCGTCTCCGGCGCCCACGAGGTCCTCGCGCTCGCGGTGGCCGGCATTCCGGCGGCCCTGTACGTGGGTTCCTGGTCCGAGTGGTCCTCGGACCCGGCCCGCCCGGTGGCGGTCGGCGCGGATCCGCAGTGACGGCAGCGGGTATCGCAGGCACGCACGCGTGCCTGCGATACCCGTACGGTCGCTCTGCCCTGCCTCTTTCTGCTTCTGTCCTCTACTCCTGCTTCTTGCGGCGCGTGCCGAACACGATCTCGTCCCAGCTCGGGACGGCGGCGCGGCGGCCGGGGCGGACGCCGTCGGCCTCCGCCTGGCGGTCGGTGGCCCCGATGAGCCGGTCCCGGTGACTGCCGACGGAGCGGGGCATGAGGACGTCCGCGTAGGCCGAACCGGCCGATGCGGCGGGCGCCGGCGGTTCCTCGGCGGCCGGTTCGTCGGCGGGTTCCTCCGGCGTCTCCACCGGTCGCTCCGGAACCACCAGGTCGCCCCGGAAGCTCGGTACCGCCTCCAGCAGACTGGTCAGCGAGTCGCGTTCGCCCGTGCCCTCCTCGGCGGGCTCGGACGGCTGCGCGGGCAGACTCGGCCGCTCCCGCTCACCCCGGTCGAGCGCACGGTCCAGCGAACGCTCCCGCGGCAGCCGGGCGATGCGCGGCACGAACGGGAAGCTCGGCTCGGGCACGGCGAGGTCGTCGGACTCGCCGATGAGCGAGCGCGCCTCGTCGTCCACGGCCTGTACGAGCCGCCGCGGCGGGTCGTACGTCCAGCTCGCCGAGTGCGGCTCGCCCGCGACACGGTAGACGAGCAGCACCTCCCAGGTGCCGTCGTCGCGGCGCCAGGAGTCCCACTGCACGGTGTCCTTCTCGGCGCCGCGCAGCAGCAGCCGCTCCTGTACCGCCTCGCCGAGCGGCGGGCCGGAGTTCTCGCCGGGGCGGCGGACCGGAGTCTTGCGGGCGCGTTCGGCCATGAAGGCGCGCTCGGCCAGCACGGGACCCTCGAAGCGCCGTACCCGGTCGACGGGGATGCCGGCGAGCTGGGCGACCTCTTCCGCGGTGGCACCTGCACGTATACGCGCCTGGATGTCACGCGGGCGCAGATGGCTCTCGACCTCGATCTCGATCTGGCCGAGGCGCGGCCGGTCGCCGCGCACGGCGGCGCGGAGACGTTCGTCGATCGGAAGCGTGTACTCCGTAGAGTCGGCAGCCTTCAGCACCAGCCGTGTGCCGTCATTGGAGACGGCCACGACACGCAGTTCGGGCATGGGGACCTCCCGGGTGGTGCCTGCCGACGTCACGTGCGTCGCTGCTTCCGCTAGTCGAGTGTGGCCTGCCCGGGTGCAGCCTGCCACAACCTTGCCGAGTTGCCCGGCGTGTCGGGCATGGGCCCTGGGCCGCCGTTATGGCACGGTTACCTGTTCGCAACGCTAAGTGACCAACTCCGTCACCCTGTGCAACCAGCCCCCTCCCGGCGGTCCTGCAAGGCCGCGGACACCCTGGTGGGAGACCGGACCCAGGGCTCGCAACAGTACTCCATTTGGACCATGTGCGTGGATGGGCGCGCCGCCCAACTTCTGGCAAGGGTGGCGACTTGGCCGCCGGCAACCGGTTCTGCCGATCATGAACGTGGCGAATTTCACGCAATCCCCAGAAACGGAACTAATGGTTTCTGTCCTACGTCCCTTCTCGTGCAGTGGGTCGGTCAATGTCGATCAAGTACGGGAAAGGCAGGCAAGCTCCGGGTATGCGTGAAACGCCCGACGTGGGTCGCAAGCGGATCGATCTGAACGTCCCCCAGGTGGCGGGCAGCGCCCTGGCGGCGGTCGTGGCCGCCAAACTCGCCTCGTACTTCGGCGTGTACGGCACGATCGCGGGTGCGGGTGTCGTCAGCATCGTGGCCACCTGCGGGGGCACGCTGTTCCAGCACTTCTTCAAGCGGACGGGGGAGCAGCTGAGCAGGGCTACGGTCGCCGCCCGCCCGAGGGAGCAAGTGGTACCGGCTCCCGGTGAGTTCACCGCGGGGACCGTCTACCGCGCGAGAGTGAAGAGCCGGCGGCGCCCGGTGGCCGCGGCCGCCGTCGTGTTCGGCATGACCATGGCCGGGATCACGACGTACGAACTGGTGTCGGGCAACAGCTTCAGCGGCGGCACGGGCACGACGGTCAGCGACGCCGTCAGCGGACGGGGCTCCGCCGCCTCGACGTCCGGCTTCCCTTCCCGGACCGGTGAGAACCCGGCCCCTTCGGACGTCCCGTCCCGCGGACACGTGCCCGGAACCGGCGCCGGTACGCCCCACGCCACGACCCCGACGCCCGGCGACTCCCCGAGCCCGGGGCCGGGCGACGGCCCGAGCGCGTCCCCGGTCCCCACGCCCAGCGGGTCCGCCGCGACGCCTACGCTCCCAGAACCCTCCGCAAGTAGTCGTTCTGGAACAGCCGTTCCGGGTCCAGGCGGTCCCTCAACGCGGTGAACTCGCCGAAGCGCGGGTACACGCGCGCGAAGTACTCGGCGTCCCGGGTGTGCACCTTGCCCCAGTGCGGCCGCCCCTCGTGCGCGGTGAGGATCCGCTCCGCGGCGGTGAAGTAGGCCTGGTAGGGCGTGCCCCGGAACATGTGGACGGCGACGTAGGCGCTGTCCCGGCCGGAGGCCGTGGACAGGGTGATGTCGTCGGCCGGGGCGGTGCGCACCTCGACCGGGAAGCTGACGCGCAGCCCCGAGCGGTCGACCATGGACTTCAGCTCGCGCAGCGTCTCCCCCAGGGTCGCGCGCGGGACGGCGTACTCCATCTCCACGAAGCGCACCCGGCGCGGTGAGGTGAAGACCTTGTAGGGGATGTCCGTGTACGTCCGTGCGGACAGGGCCTTGCTGGAGACCCGTGCGATGGCCGGAACGGCGGCGGGGGCGGCGCGGCCGACCCACTGGGCCACCTGGAAGACGCCGTTGGAGAGGAACTCGTCCTCGAACCAGCCGGCCAGCTGCCCCACGGGCTGCTCGGGGCCGGCGCTGCGGTTGTTCCGCTTGGTATTGGTGTTGCCGGTGTGCGGGAACCAGTAGAACTCGAAGTGCTCGTTCTCCGCCCACAGTTGATCGAACTCGGCGAGCACCCGGTCCAGGGGCATCGGCTCCTCCCGCGCGGTGAGCAGGAACAGCGGCTCCACGGCGAAGGTGATCGCGGTGACGATGCCGAGGGCGCCGAGACCTATTCGGGCGGCCGCGAAGACGTCGGGGTTCTCCTTCTCGGAGCAGGTGAGCACCGAGCCGTCCGCCGTGACCAGTTCCAGCGCCTTGATCTGGGCGGCGATGGAGGCGGACTCGCGGCCCGTGCCGTGCGTGCCGGTGCTGGTGGCCCCGGAGACGGTCTGCTCCATGATGTCGCCCATGTTGGTGAGCGACAGACCCTCGCGCGCCAGGGCCGCGTTGAGTCTCTTGAGCGGCGTTCCGGCCTCGACCGTGACGGTCATGGCGGCACGGTCGACGGTGCGGATCCCCGTCAGCAGGTGAGGGCGGATCAGCACACCGTCGGTGGCGGCGATCGACGTGAAGGAGTGCCCGGTTCCGACGGCCTTCACCTTCAGGCCGTCCTCGCGTGCCCGGCGCACCGCCGCAGCCAGCTCCTCCACCGACGCCGGCGCGACCTGCCGCGCGGGCCGGGCGGCCACGTTCCCGCCCCAGTTACGCCAGGTGCCGTTCTTCCCGCTCGCTGTGCTGCTCAACGGTGCCTCCCCGACCCGCGGCCGGCCTGCGCAGCCGGCGGTACCCGAGGAAACCGACCGCGACCGCGACGGCTCCGGACACGGCCGGAACCCCGTACCCGACCCGCGCCCCGGCGGCGTCGATCACCGAGCCGGCCACGGAGGAGCCGAGCGCGACGCCGACCGCGAGGCCGGTGCTCACCCAGGTCATGCCCTCGGTGAGCTTCGCGCGAGGTACGTGCTCTTCGATGAGGGACATCGTCGTGATCATCGTCGGTGCGATGGACAGCCCCGCAACGAACAGCGCCACGGCCAGAAGCGGCAGGTTTCCGACCAGTAGGAGGGGGATCATACTCACGGCCATCGCCGTCACGCCCAGCAGCCAGCGGCGTTCCGGCTCCCCGGCCAACCGCAGCAGCCCGAAGACCACTCCGGCCACGCAGGAACCGGCCGCGTACAGCGCCAGCACGAGGCTCGCGGCGCCCTTGTGGCCGCGCTCGTCGGCGAAGGCGACGGTGACCACGTCCACCGAACCGAAGATCGCGCCGGTCGCTGTGAACGTACCCACCAGCACCTGCAGCCCGGCCGAGCGCAGGGCGCTGCCGCCGCCGTGGTGCTCGCGCGGGTGCGGCTCCGGCTCGGTGGCACGCTGGGAGGTCAGCCAGAAGACGCCGGCGGCCAGGAAACACGCGGCGAGCAGCGGCCCGGCCTCGGGGAACCAGGCCGTGCACAGCCCGATGGACACGATCGGCCCGACGATGAAGCAGACCTCGTCGACGACCGACTCGAACGAGTAGGCCGTGTGCAGTTTCTCGGTGCCCCGGTACAGCGCCGCCCAGCGGGACCGGATCATCGCGCCGAGGCTCGGCACCGAGCCGATTCCGGCCGCGCACACGAACAGCACCCAGTCCGGCCCCTGCAGATGGGCGGCGAGCAGCAGCCCGGCGGCCGCGGTGAGGGCCACCAGGGTCGCGGGGCGCAGCACCCGGCGCTGCCCGTGCCGGTCCACCATCCGGGAGATCTGAGGTCCGACGACCGCGGCGGACAGCGCGATGGCGGCCGACAGCGCGCCGGCGAGCCCGTACCGCCCGGTCAGCTGGGAGATCATCGTGACCACGCCGATGCCCATCATCGACAGCGGCATCCGGCCGAGGAGTCCCGCGGCGGAGAACGCCTTGGTGCCCGGTTCGGCGAACAGGGCTCTGTAGGGGCTGGGCACGTGGTCTCCGAAAGGGGCTCGGTAAGGCGCGAACGCGGCTGATACAGCTTACGAATCGGGTGATGCTCGGTGCACCTCATTTGGCCGTGGGAAAAACCGGCATAAACCGACTGGAACCCGACTCGTCATCCCGCTGTTGCCCTGCGGTCAGTGCCGGGTGGCAGGATCGAGACATGCCAGACGCGCTCGATGCCACCCCGTACGACGCCCTGCTCCTGCTCTCCTTCGGCGGCCCCGAAGGCCCGGACGACGTGGTCCCGTTCCTGGAGAACGTCACGCGCGGGCGGGGGATCCCGAAGGAACGCCTGAAGGAAGTCGGGCAGCACTACTTCCTGTTCGGCGGGGTCAGCCCCATCAACGACCAGAACCGCGCCCTGCTGGACGCCCTGCGCAAGGACTTCGCCGAGCACGGCCTGGACCTGCCGGTCTACTGGGGCAACCGCAACTGGGCGCCCTATCTGACGGACACCCTGCGCGAGATGGCCGCCGACGGCCGCCGTCGCATCCTGGTCCTCACCACCAGCGCCTACGCCTCCTACTCGGGCTGCCGGCAGTACCGCGAGAACCTGGCCGACGCGCTGGCCACGCTGGAAGCCGAGGGCCTCGAACTGCCGAGGATCGACAAGCTGCGCCACTACTTCAACCACCCCGGCTTCGTCGAGCCCATGACCGACGGCGTGCTGCGCTCGCTGGCGGACCTGCCCGAGGACGTCCGCGCGGGCGCCCACATCGCCTTCACCACACACTCCATCCCGGCCTCCGCCGCCGACACCTCCGGTCCCGTCGAGGCCCACGGCGAGGGCGGCGCCTACGTCGAGCAGCACCTGGACGTGGCCCAGCTGATCGCCGACGCCGTCCGCGAGCGCACCGGCGTCGGCCACCCCTGGCGGCTGGTCTACCAGTCGCGCTCCGGCGCCCCGCACATCCCGTGGCTCGAGCCGGACATCTGCGACCACCTGGAGGAGGAGCACGCGGCGGGCGCCCCGGCCGTCGTCATGGCGCCCATCGGCTTCGTCTCCGATCACATGGAGGTCCTGTACGACCTCGACACCGAGGCCATGGCCAAGGCCGAGGAGCTGGGCCTGCCGGTGCGCCGCTCGGCCACCGTGGGCGCCGACCCGCGGTTCGCGGCCGCGATCCGCGAGCTGATCGTCGAGCGCGCCGCCGTGGAGCGGGGCCAGGAGGTCACCCCCTGCGCGCTGGGCGCCCTCGGCCCGAGCCAACACCTCTGCCCCGTCGGCTGCTGCCCGGCCCGCGCCCCCCACCCGGCCGCCGCCGGCGCCGACAGCCCCTACGCGTGAGGAGCACCGTGACCGACGCCCTGCACCGGGATCTGCTCGAGCTGGCCCGGGAGGCCGCCCGGCGGGCCGGAGAGCTGCTGCGGGACGGACGCCCGGCCGACCTCGCGGTGGCGAGGACCAAGTCCAGCCCGGTCGACGTCGTCACCGAGATGGACATCGCGGCGGAGAAGCTGATCACGGATCTGATCTCCGGCCGCCGGCCCGAGGACGGCTTCCTCGGTGAGGAGGGCGCCGCCGTGGAGGGCACCAGCGGCATCCGCTGGGTGATCGACCCGCTCGACGGCACGGTCAACTACCTCTACGGCCTGCCGAGTTGGGCGGTGTCCGTCGCGGCCGAGCAGGACGGCGAGGCGGTCGTAGGGGTCGTCGCGGCTCCGATGCGCGGCGAGACGTACCACGCCGTGCGCGGGGGCGGCGCCTGGGCGACCGGCGCATGGGAGGGCGAGCGGGCGCTCGCCTGCCGCCCCGCGCCCCCGCTGGACCAGGCCCTGGTCTCCACCGGCTTCAACTACGTCGCCGAGGTCCGCACCCGTCAGGCCGAGGTGGCCGCCCGGCTGATCCCGCTGCTGCGGGACATCCGGCGCAGCGGCTCGGCGGCGGTCGACCTGTGCGACGTGGCCTGCGGCCGGCTTGACGGGTACTACGAGCGGGGCCTCAACGCGTGGGACTTCGCCGCCGGTGATCTCATCGCGCGGGAGGCGGGCGCGCTGGTCGGGGGACGGCCTGGAGAGCGTCCGTCGCGGGACCTGACGGTGGCGGGCGCGCCGGGTGTGTTCGAGCCCCTGCAGCGGCTGCTGGAGGACTTCGGAGCGTGGCACGACTGACCCGCGGCCGGGACACGACGGGACCCCCGGCGCTGGATTCGCCGGGGGTCCCGCCGCATGCGCTTTCGGGCCGGTCAGACGCGGTACGCGCCGACCTCCACACCGTGTTCGGCGGCGAGGCGTCGCAGGTCGTCGAGCTCTGCCTGCTCCACCTCGACGAGGAAGTCGTCTCCGTCGTCGCGAGCCCGCGACAGGTCGGACTCGGTCGCCCTTATACGCTGCAGAAGTCCTGCGGTGAAAGCGTCCATGCTGCGCCCCCTCGTCCTGGGTCGTGGGTCGGTGGCACGGGGGTGTGCCGGTTCGAGAAGGGGCGATCACGTCTCTCACGGGTGCCCAGCGCAGCCCTGCCGGGCGGCGACGGTGCCGGACACCCGCGCCCACTCTGCCGAAAGCGGATCGCGGAGTACCACATGGTGCTGCGGCACATGCAGAGCGTGATCGCGGGGTGTAAAGCCGTCCTCCCCCCGCTCCCTTCCTCGGAAACCTCAACCGGAGGAGAAAATCTCGTATTCCGGCCCGGGGACGGCGATCCGTGCGGTCCGCAACCCGCCTTACAGCCGACTTACGGCCGAAAAGGGCAGGATGGAGGTCACACCCCACGAACACCCCTGCCCGCGTGAGCCCACGGTGCCCTACGCGGGTGGACAGAGGAAGGACTTGCGACGTGCGCGTACTCGTCGTCGAGGACGAGCAGCTGCTCGCCGATGCGGTGGCCACCGGACTGCGCCGGGAGGCGATGGCCGTCGACGTCGTGTACGACGGTGCGGCCGCCCTGGAGCGCATCGGCGTCAACGACTACGACGTGGTGGTCCTCGACCGTGACCTCCCGCTGGTGCACGGCGACGACGTCTGCCGCAAGATCGTCGAGCTGGGCATGCCCACGCGCGTGCTCATGCTCACGGCATCCGGCGACGTCAGCGACCGCGTCGAAGGTCTGGAGATCGGCGCCGACGACTATCTGCCCAAGCCGTTCGCGTTCAGCGAGCTGATCGCGCGCGTGCGCGCCCTCGGCCGCCGTACGAGCGTTCCCCTGCCGCCGGTCCTGGAGCGCGCCGGCATCAAGCTCGACCCGAACCGCCGCGAGGTCTTCCGCGAGGGAAGGGAGATCCAGCTCGCGCCGAAGGAGTTCGCGGTGCTGGAGGTGCTCATGCGCAGCGAGGGCGCGGTCGTCTCGGCCGAGCAGTTGCTGGAGAAGGCCTGGGACGAGAACACCGACCCGTTCACCAACGTCGTGCGCGTCACCGTGATGACCCTGCGGCGCAAGCTGGGCGAGCCCCCGGTCATCGTCACCGTCCCCGGCTCCGGCTACCGGATCTGATCCGCCATGGCCGCCACCCCCGCACCGCCCCAGGCGCCTCCGAAACCCACCTGGGACCCCAGAAGGCCACAGCCCCCCTTTCCGTGGCTGCGCCCCACCATCCGCATAAGGCTCACGCTGCTGTACGGCGGCATGTTCCTGATCGCCGGCATCCTGCTGCTGTCGATCATCTACCTGCTGGCCGCCCAGGCGATCAGCACCGGCAACCAGCCGCTGTTCAAGATCGTCAGCCTTTCGCAGGGCTCGCAGCTGAAGGTCTCCAGCCCCAACTGCCCCGCGATCAACGCGACCAGCCTGCCGCTGCAGGACTTCAACGACGCGATCGCCCACTGCGTGGACCAGCAGCGTCAGACGGCCCTGGACGACCTGCTCAGCCGCTCGCTGCTGGCCCTGCTGGGCCTTGCCGTGATCGCCTTCGCGTTCGGTTACGCGATGGCCGGCCGCGTGCTGTCCCCGCTCGGCCGGATCACCCGTACCGCCCGTCAGGTGGCCGGTTCCGATCTGTCGCGCCGGATCGAGCTGGACGGCCCGGACGACGAGCTGAAGGAGCTGGCGGACACCTTCGACGACATGCTGGAGCGGCTGCAGCGGGCCTTCACCGCCCAGCAGCGCTTCGTCGGCAACGCCTCCCACGAGCTGCGCACCCCGCTCGCGATCAACAGGACGCTCCTGGAGGTCCACCTGTCGGACCCGAAAGCGCCGGTGGAGCTGCAACAGCTGGGCAAGACGCTGCTCGCCACCAACGAGCGCAGTGAGCAGTTGGTCGAGGGCCTGCTGCTGCTCGCCCGCAGCGACAACCAGATCGTCGAACGCAAGCCCGTCGACCTGGCCGAGGTCGCCACCCAGGCCATCGATCAGGTGCACGCCGAGGCGGAGGCCAAGGGCGTGAAGATCCGCGGCGAGCGGAAGCCTGCCGTCGTGCAGGGCAACGGCGTGCTGCTGGAGCGGATCGCGCTGAACCTGGTGCAGAACGCGGTGCGGTACAACGTGGCCGACGACGGCTGGGTCGAGGTGACCACCGAGGTCCAGCACGGGCAGGCGGTGCTGACCGTCACGAACACCGGTCCGGTGGTGCCGGCGTACGAGATCGACAACCTCTTCGAGCCCTTCAGACGGCTCCGTACGGAGCGCACGGGCAGCGACAAGGGTGTGGGCCTCGGCCTGTCCATCGTCCGGTCCGTGGCGCGTGCGCACGGCGGCCACATCGTGGCGCAGCCCCGCGAGGGCGGCGGCCTCGTGATGCGGGTCACGATGCCGCTGTGATCCGTGACCGACACACGCGGAGGCTGTTCGCTTCACGCGGAATTTTTGAGCCGCCGAACGGGCTTCCCATTGTGGGATCGATCACATGAACGGATTTTCGGCCATGTACTCTCTGTGATCATGAAACATGGCGGAAAGCCGGGAAAGTCCTGGTTTTCAGGGCTCTTGATCACGGGAAGTACACGGTGAGGCGCCTTTGAGGTGCGGCATTCGAACCGTGTACGGTCCTCACCGCCATCCAAGCCGATCGCTCTTGAGAGGTCGGCCTGGGTGTCGATTGAGTAACAGACCTTGATGTGAGGCAAAATCTCCGCCTCAGGTCGGGCACAAGTCCGGCCTCTCACGCGTTACGTGCGCTGGAGACACCGCAGACACCCAGAGGGGGAGAGCGATATGGCAACCGATTACGACACTCCACGCAAGACCGACGACGATGTCGACTCCGACAGCCTTGAAGAGCTGAAGGCCCGGCGGAACGACAAGTCCACCTCCGCGGTGGACGTCGACGAGTTCGAGGCCGCCGAGGGACTCGAGCTGCCCGGGGCCGACCTCTCGAACGAGGAGCTGGCCGTCCGGGTGCTGCCCAAGCAGCAGGACGAGTTCACCTGCATGAGCTGCTTCCTGGTGCACCACCGCAGTCAGCTGGCCCGGGAGAAGAACGGTCAGCCGATCTGCCGCGACTGCGACTGAGGTCGGGTCGGCCGTGTCTGGCTCGACCCCTCCTCGGAAGCGCCGCTTCTCCCTCGGGAAGGCGGACGAAGGGCCGTCCGACGGCCCGCACGGCGCGCGTGACGACGAGCGGGGCACACCAGGAGTGGTGGCCCCGCTCGAGCCGGCGACCGACCGGGCAGACCACCCGGCGCCGGTGCGGCAGCCCGCGCCCGTCGCACGGCGGCGGGCCGCGGTGGTGCGCGACAAGGCCCGGGACATGGCCCGGGAAGGAGTACGCAGAGGTGGCAGCCGCGCCCGCGCGGGCCTGGCTCACCTCACGGACCGGATCATCGAGATCGCCCCGCGCGTCCCCGTACGCGACCTCGCGACCCTGCGCCGGCAGTTCCCGGGCCTCGGGCCCGAAGAGCTCGCCGACAAGCTGGTGGCGGGCGCGGCGGCCGGCACCTCGACGGTCGGAGCGGGGGTCGGAGCGGCGGCGATGCTGCCGGTGCCGCCCGCCCTGCCGACCGAGCTGGCCGCGGAGATCACCGGCGTCGCCGCGATCGAGCTGAAGCTCATCGCCGAACTGCACGAGGTCTACGGCGTACGACCGCCCGGGAACCTCAAGACCCGCAGCGCGGCGTATCTGTCGTCCTGGTCGGGTGAGCGCGGCGTCGACGTGACGAAGCCGTCGACGTACGACGCGGCCCTCGGCGGACGCATGAAGCGCGAACTGCGCCAGCAGATCATGAAGCGCATGGTCCGGAACCTGCCCAACCTCATGCCGTTCATGGTGGGAGCCGCGGTCGGGGCGGTCGTCAACCGCCGGGACACCAGGAAGCTCGCCGCGCGCATCCGTGCCGACCTGCGCAAGACCCAGGTTCCCTGGGAGGAACTGGATCAGCTTCCGCCGCTGGAGGAGCCCGCCGAGCCCCTGAAACTGAGCGAGCTCCCCGAAGAACTCTAGTGCTGCGACCGGACGATCTCAGGCGGTCGTCGTGCGTGCGGCCTCGATCGCCGCTGCCAGCCGCTCCGGCTCCCGCGTCGACAGGTACAGGTACGGCGTCGGGTCCTCGGGGTCGGTGACCTCCACCCGCAGCGCCGTGGGGATGTAGGCGCGCAGCAGCAGGAAGGCCCGGGTGTCGGCCTTGTACGTCCGCCAGGCGCGAGCCTCCTCCGCGTCCAGCACCTCCGCCCCGCCCAGCGCCGACACCGGGATCTTCGCCTCGCCCGCGATCAGCGAGTCACCCACCACACGGATGCGCGGGGAGCCGTACGCACTCGCGACCACCGCCGCCGCGGCCGTACCGCCGACCAGGCCGCCGAGCAGCGGCAGGGTGCCGAAGGGAAGCAGGATCAGGGCGAAGGAGACGCCCACGAGGAAGCTGATCAGCCACCACGAACGGGGGGTGGTGAGGCGTTCTTCGTACGGGGTGGCGGAGAGCTGCATGCAGCCAAGCTTGGCACGGGATCCGATGCCGGCCGACGCGCGGGTAAGGTCTCGCCCTGTGAGTGGTAGTTCCGCAAGCCTTCAGCCTCCCGCCGACGCCGTGCAACCGGTGCGGCACCCCGACGCGCCCGCGCCCGGGGAGCTCCTCGGCGCCCACTACGCACACTGTTTCGGGTGCGGCCCCGGGCAGCCGCACGGGCTGCACATGGAGGCCCGCGCCGGCGAGGGCGTCTCGCTGACCGCCGAGTTCACCGTCAAGCCCGCTCACCAGGGCGCCCCGGGCCTGGCGCACGGCGGAGTACTGGCCACCGCCCTCGACGAGACGCTCGGCTCGCTGAACTGGCTGCTGCGGACCATCGCCGTCACCGGCCGCCTGGAGACCGACTTCGTACGGCCGGTGCCGGTGGGCACCACGCTGTACCTGGAGGCCGAGGTCACCGCCCTCGCCGGGCGCAAGATCTACTCCACCGCCACCGGACGCATCGGCGGCCCCGACGGCCCCGTCGCCGTGCGTGCCGACGCCCTCTTCATCGAGGTCAAGGTCGACCACTTCATCGACCACGGCCGCAGCGAGGAGATCCAGGCCGCGATGAGCGACCCGGACCAGATCCGGCGCGCCCGCGCCTTCGAGGTGAACCCGTGAGCCGTGGCCCCCTCGACGTGCTGCTGCGGCGCATCGACCCCGACGTACCGCTTCCGGCGTACGAGCACCCCGGGGACGCCGGCGCCGATCTGCGCACCACCGAGCCGTGCGAGCTGGGCCCCGGGGAGCGGGCCGTACTGCCCACGGGCGTGTCGATCGCCCTGCCCGAGGGGTACGCGGCCTTCGTGCACCCACGCTCCGGTCTCGCCGCGCGCTGCGGTGTCGCCCTCGTGAATGCGCCGGGGACGGTGGATGCCGGGTACCGTGGGGAGATCAAGGTGATCGTGGTGAATCTCGACCCGCGCGAGAGCGTGCGGTTCGAGCGCTTCGACCGGATTGCCCAACTGGTCGTCCAGCAGGTCGAGAGGGTCCGCTTCTGTCAGGTCGCGGAACTTCCCGACTCGGCGCGGGCCGAAGGGGGCTTCGGGTCCACCGGTGGCCATGCCGCGGTGGGCGACGAGAGCGGCACAAGCGGTCAGGCCGTCGATGGCGGTCCGACGGGTGGGAATCGATACGCTTCGGTCGTATCCGACCGGGAAGGACAGTGACGTGTTCGGACGTCGCAACAAGAAGGGTGCCGCCGAGGACGCGGCCGGCGAGGCCGAGCAGGTCGTCGACAACGTCGACACCGAGGCGGACGAAGCAGAGGAGGAAGCCGGGCGCGAGCGCGTCCGGCTGGAGCCCGGGCCGCGGCCCGACGGGCCGTGGGACAGCAGCGAGGTGCGCGATCCGGGCGAGGGCCGCGTCGACCTCGGCGGACTGTTCGTGCCGGGCGTCGACGGCATGGAGCTCAGGGTCGAGGTCGCCGGTGACGCGATCGTCGCCGCGACCGTAGTGCTGCGTGACAGCGCCGTCCAGCTCCAGGCCTTCGCCGCTCCCAAGCGCGAGGGCATCTGGGGCGAGGTCCGCGAGGAGATCGCGTCCGGTATCACCCAGCAGGGTGGCATCGTCGACGAGGTCGAGGGCCCGCTCGGCTGGGAGCTGCGCGCCCAGGTGCCGGTGCAGCTGCCCGACGGCACCGGCGGCTTCCAGGTCGTGCGGTTCGTCGGCGTGGACGGCCCGCGCTGGTTCCTGCGCGGTGTGATCTCCGGCCAGGGCGCCGTGCAGCCGCAGGCCGCCGGCCTGCTGGAGCAGATCTTCCGCGACACGGTCGTGGTCCGCGGCGAGGGCCCGATGGCGCCCCGCGACCCGATCGTCCTGCAGCTGCCCAACGACGCCCAGATGGTCCCCGAGGGCGTCCAGCAGGAGGAGGGCTCGCGCTTCTCCGGTGGCATGGGACAGCTCCAGCGCGGACCGGAGATCACCGAGGTTCGCTAGTGCTGTGACCGGAAAGGTGCCGTGCCGGGCGTCGCGAGCCGGTGAACCTTTCCGGGCGCAGCACTAGACCACCGGGTCCACCCGTGCGACACGGGCCACCGCCTCTGCAGGGGCGCGGCCCGTCTGCCGCGGGTGCGCGCTGCCCGGGAAGCCGCCGTCGGCCGTGTGTCGGCCGCAGCGGCTGGTGGCGCCCATGCGGCGGCAGCCGCACCCGCGGCGGAACTCCGCGACCCTTTCGGGGCGTCGGCCCCGACGGGTGCCACCTACGCCCCTGCAGCAGCGGGTCGCCGTCGCCCGCCCCGGCCGGCCGGCCCCGCTGACCGCCGACGAGCCGGCCTGCCGCCCCGACGCCGAGACAGGGCACGCACGCCGTCCCGGGGCTGCCGCGGGCCCGTGGTGCGCGAGGGCCCTTCACGGCCGGCCGGGAGGGGCCCCTGTCCCCGCTGATCGCCACGACCCGCACGACCTCCCTCCCCACGCGGCCCCCTCGACTCGGCCGAGCGGATGCCGGAGCCGGACCACGGCGCGATCGCGGAGCACGGAAGCGGCCGGACCGGACGCTTCCGTGCTGCCGTGTCCGCCGCCCCGGTCGGCTCATCAGGGTTGCGTCAAAGTTGCCCGCTGCCCGCCCCCCTGTCCCGTTTGCCGTGATTGATGGCCGTAGGGTCGACGCTGCGTAGGCAGCAGTCACGGGAAGACAATGGAGCCATGGCACGCGGCAAGCTTCGGATCTACCTCGGTGCGGCACCGGGGGTGGGCAAGACGTACGCGATGCTGTCCGAGGCGCACCGCCGGATCGAGCGGGGCACCGACTGCGTGGTGGCCTTCGTGGAGCACTACGGCCGGCCGCGCACCGAGGTGATGCTGCACGGTCTGGAGCAGGTGCCGCGCAGGGAGCTGGAGTACCGGGACACGGCCTTCGGCGAGATGGACGTCGAGGCGGTGCTGCGCCGGGCGCCCGCCGTCGCTCTGGTGGACGAACTCGCCCACACGAACGTTCCGGGCTCGCGCAACGCCAAGCGGTGGCAGGACGTGGAGGAGTTGCTCGCCGCCGGGATCGACGTCGTCTCCACCGTCAACATCCAGCACCTGGAGTCACTCGGTGACGTCGTGGAGTCGATCACCGGGGTGCGGCAGCGTGAAACCGTTCCGGACGAGGTGGTACGGCGGGCCGACCAGATCGAGCTGGTCGACATGTCCCCGCAGGCGCTGCGCCGGCGCATGGCGCACGGCAACATCTACAAGCCGGACAAGGTGGACGCGGCGCTGTCCAACTACTTCCGGCCCGGGAACCTCACGGCGCTGCGGGAGCTGGCGCTGTTGTGGGTGGCGGACCGGGTCGACGAGTATCTGAACGCCTATCGGCGTGAGCACCGGGTGTCGGCGATCTGGGGTTCGCGGGAGCGGATCGTGGTGGGGCTGACCGGTGGTCCCGAGGGGCGGACGCTGATACGGCGGGCCGCGCGGCTGGCCGAGAAGGGCGCCGGCGGTGAGGTCCTCGCCGTGTACATCTCCCGCAGCGACGGGCTGACCTCGGCGTCCCCGAAGGAACTGGCCGTGCAGCGCACGCTGGTGGAGGATCTGGGCGGCACCTTCCACCACGTGGTCGGCGACGACATACCGGCCGCCCTGCTGGACTTCGCGCGGGGCGTGAACGCCACCCAGATCGTGCTGGGCTCCTCCCGCCGCAAGGCCTGGCAGTACGTCTTCGGGCCCGGTGTCGGCTCGACCGTCGCCCGCGAGTCCGGCCCCGACCTCGACGTCCACATCGTCACCCACGAGGAGGTCGCCAAGGGCCGTGGACTGCCCGTGGCGCGGGGGGCCCGCCTCGGACGCTCCCGCATCATCTGGGGCTGGGCCGTGGGCCTGGCGGGCCCCGCGGTCCTCGCGGTGCTGCTGAACACCGTCGACATCGGCTTCGCCAACGACGTGCTGCTGTTCCTCGCCGTGACCGTCGCGGCGGCGCTGCTCGGCGGCCTGCTGCCCGCACTGGCCTCGGTGGCCTTCGGTTCGCTGCTGCTGAACTACTTCTACACCCCGCCCCTGCACAGGTGGACCATCGCCGACCCGAAGAACATCGTCGCCATCGTGATCTTCACCGGCGTCGCCGTCTCGGTGGCCTCCGTGGTGGACCTCGCCGCCCGGCGCACCCACCAGGCCGCCCGGCTGCGCGCCGAGTCGGAGATACTCTCCTTCCTCGCCGGGAACGTGCTGCGCGGCGAGACCAGCCTGGAGGAGCTGCTCGAGCGGGTCCGCGAGACCTTCGCGATGGAGTCGGCCGCGCTGCTGGAGCGCACGAGCGACGTGGAGCCCTGGACCTGTGCGGGCCGCGCCGGATTCGGGCGGCCGCTGGAGCGGCCCGAGGACGCCGACGTCGACATGCCCGTCGGAGACCACATGGCACTCGCGCTCACCGGCAGGGTGCTGCCCGCGGAGGACCGCCGGGTGCTCGCCGCCTTCGCCGCGCAGGCCGCCGTCGCCCTGGACCGCCGGCGCCTGCAGGAAGAGGCCGACCAGGCCCGTGCGCTCGCCGAGGGCAACCGCATCCGCACCGCCCTGCTCGCCGCCGTCAGCCACGACCTGCGCACCCCGCTGGCGGGGATCAAGGCGTCGGTCTCCTCGCTGCGCTCCGACGACGTCGAGTGGTCAGAGGAGGACCGGGCGGAACTGCTGGCCGCCATCGAGGAGGGCGCGGACCGGCTCGACCACCTGGTCGGCAACCTCCTCGACATGTCCCGGCTGCAGACCGGCACGGTCACCCCGCTGATCCGGGAGATCGACGTGGACGAGGTGGTCCCGATGGCCCTGGGCGGCGTGCCCGAGGACAGCGTCGTACTGGACGTGCCCGAGAGCCTGCCGATGATCGACGCCGACCCCGGGCTGCTGGAGCGCTCCGTGGCCAACCTGGTGGAGAACGCCGTCAAGTACAGCCCCCGCGGACGGTCCGTGCTGGTCTCCGCCAGCGCGATAGCCGACCGGGTCGAGGTGCGCGTGGTCGACCGCGGGCCGGGGGTGCCGGACGAGGCCAAGGACCGGATATTCGAGCCCTTCCAGCGGTACGGTGACGCCCCGCGCGGAGCCGGGGTCGGGCTCGGCCTCGCGGTCGCCCGGGGCTTCGCGGAGGCCATGGGCGGCACCCTCAACGCCGAGGACACCCCGGGCGGCGGGCTCACCATGGTGCTGAGCCTGCGGGCGGCAGGATCGGGGCCCCAGCCCCTGGACGGGGGCACGGACATCGCAGAACCAGAAAGGCAGACCCTATGACCCGGGTGCTCGTGGTCGACGACGAGCCGCAGATCGTGCGCGCCCTCGTGATCAACCTCAAGGCGCGCAAGTACGACGTCGATGCGGCCCCCGACGGCCGCACCGCCCTGGAACTCGCCGCCTCCCGGCACCCCGACGTGGTCGTGCTCGACCTGGGCCTGCCCGACATGGACGGCGTGGAGGTGATCCGGGGCCTGCGCGGCTGGACCCGAGTGCCGATCCTGGTCCTGTCCGCGCGGCACTCCTCCGACGAGAAGGTCGAGGCGCTGGACGCGGGTGCCGACGACTACGTCACCAAGCCCTTCGGCATGGACGAACTGCTGGCCCGGCTGCGGGCCGCCGTACGCCGCGCCGAGCCGGCCGGGCCCGGCGAGGACGACCTGACGACCTTGGAGACCGAGGGCTTCACCGTGGACCTGGCCGCCAAGAAGGTCAACCGCGCGGGCAGGGACGTCCGGCTCACCCCCACCGAGTGGCACCTGCTGGAGGTGCTGGTCCGCAACACCGGCCGCCTGGTCAGCCAGAAGCAGCTGCTGCAGGAGGTGTGGGGGCCGTCGTACGGGACCGAGACCAACTACCTGCGCGTGTACATGGCCCAGCTGCGCCGCAAACTCGAGACGGACCCGTCGCACCCGCAGCACTTCATCACCGAGCCGGGCATGGGGTACCGGTTCGAGAAGTGAGCCGAAGCGAGGCGAAGTGAGCCCGGCTACGAAGTGAGCTGGGCTACGGTGCCGTCGGTGCGCCCCGGTACGCTTCAGGTATGAGTGCTGTTCCTCGTTCCGAAAAGCCGGCCGGCCGGTTCCGGCGCATGCTCGACCGGCTCTCCTCGTCGCAGGAGGACCTGGAGTCCGAGGAGCTGCGCGAGGACGCCGACGCGACGGGCTGTACCAAGATCGGTGACTGCCACGACCGGCAGATCGTCACCGTAACTGGTACCTTGCGCACGGTCACCTTGCGTCCACGTGCCGGGGTTCCCGCCCTGGAGGCCGAGCTGTTCGACGGCTCCGCCGCGCTGGACGTGGTGTGGCTCGGCAGGCGTTCCATCGTGGGCATAGAACCAGGGCGCAGGCTGATCGCATCGGGCCGGATCTCGATGAGCCGGGGCCGCCGGGTGCTCTTCAACCCGAAATACGAACTGCGACCCCTCGGACGGGAGTAGCCGGTGACGTCCCTCGACAAGCCGACCGAAGGCACCGACCAGAGTCCGCCCCACGGGGCCGGCGACGCCCGGGCGGTGACCGAGGCCGCGTTGTTCGAGGCGTTCGGCGGTGCCCGCGGCATGATCGAGACGGTCGTGCCGGGCCTGCTCTTCGTCGCGATCTTCACGGTGAACAAGAACCTGCACGTGTCGGCGCTCGCCGCGCTGGCCGTGTCCCTGGTGCTGGTCGTGGTCCGGCTGGTCATGAAGGACACCGTGAAGCACGCCTTCAGCGGCGTCTTCGGCGTGGCCTTCGGTGTCGCCTTCGCGATGTTCACCGGAAACGCCAAGGACTTCTACCTCCCCGGCATGCTCTACACGCTGGGCCTGGCACTGGCGTACATCGTCACGACCCTCGCCGGTGTGCCCCTGATCGGCCTCATCCTCGGCCCGGTGTTCAAGGAGAACCTCTCCTGGCGCACCCGCAACCCCGGCCGCAAGAAGGCGTACGCCAAGGCCAGTTGGGCCTGGGGCCTGATCCTGCTCGCCAAGTGCGCGATCCTCTTCCCGCTCTACTGGTGGTCCGACACCACCAAGCTCGGCTGGGTCCTCGTCGCCCTGAAGATCCCGCCGTTCCTGCTCGCGGTCTGGCTGACCTGGGTCTTCCTCGCGAAGGCGCCCGCGCCCATCGACGTCTTCGCCGAGATGGAGGCGGAGGAGAAGGCGGAGCAGGAGCGCAAGGCCGCATTTTCCGCCGAGGCCGCCGAGGCCGGCGAGCAGGCGGGCGGACGGCACCGCCGGGGGGCGTAGACCGCCGTCGTACGACGACAAAGGGCGCCCTCGGCAACAAGGGCGCCCTTTGTCACAGGCCGGGCCTCTTCGCCCAGCCTTCCGTTCAGCCTTCTTCCCGACGCACCGACAGCAGCTCCTCCAGCTGCTCCTCGCGGGCCTGCGCGGCCACGAAGAGGAGCTCGTCCCCCGGCTCCAGGGAGTCCTCCTTGGACGGGGTCAGCACACGGGTGCCGCGGATGATGGTGACCAGGGAGGTGTCCTCGGGCCACTGCACGTCCCCGACCTGGGTGCCGGCCAGGGCCGACTCCTCGGGCAGGGTCAGTTCGACGAGGTTGGCGTCGCCGTGGCTGAAGCGGAGCAGGCGGACCAGGTCGCCTACGCTCACCGCCTCCTCGACCAGGGCGGACATCAGGCGCGGCGTGGAGACGGCCACGTCCACACCCCAGGACTCGTTGAAAAGCCACTCGTTCTTCGGGTTGTTGACGCGGGCCACGACGCGCGGGACGCCGTACTCGGTCTTGGCGAGCAGCGAGACCACCAGGTTGACCTTGTCGTCCCCGGTCGCGGCGATGACGACGTTGCAGCGCTGCAGCGCCGCCTCGTCCAGGGACGTGATCTCGCAGGCGTCGGCCAGCAGCCACTCCGCCTGGGGCACCCGCTCCACCGAGATGGCGGTCGGGGCCTTGTCGATGAGCAGGACCTCGTGGCCGTTCTCCAGCAGCTCGCCCGCGATCGAGCGGCCGACGGCGCCGGCTCCGGCAATGGCGACCCTCATCAGTGACCGCTCTCCTCTTCCGGGCCCTGGGCGAACGCCGCCTCGACCTTCTCGACGTCGTCCGTCCGCATCATCACGTGCACGAGGTCGCCCTCCTGCAGCACCGTCTGCGAGGTCGGCAGGATCGCCTCGCCGAGGCGGGTCAGGAACGCCACCCGGACGCCCGTCTCCTCCTGCAGCTTGCTGATCTTGTGGCCGACCCACTTCGCCGAGGCGTGCACCTCGGCGAGCTGCACCCCGCCGGTGGGGTCGCGCCACAGCGGCTCGGCCCCGGCGGGCAGCAGACGGCGCAGCATCTGGTCGGCGGTCCAGCGCACGGTCGCCACCGTGGGGATGCCCAGGCGCTGGTAGACCTCGGCACGGCGGGGGTCGTAGATGCGGGCGGCCACGTTCTCCACGCCGAACATCTCGCGGGCCACGCGCGCGGAGATGATGTTGGAGTTGTCCCCGCTGGAGACGGCGGCGAAGGCCCCCGCCTCCTCGATGCCCGCTTCGCGCAGGGTGTCCTGGTCGAAGCCGACACCGGTGACCCGGCGACCCCCGAAGCCCGGGCCCAGCCGACGGAAGGCGGTCGGGTCCTGGTCGATCACTGCGACCGTGTGGCCCTGTTGCTCCAGGGTCTGGGCGAGAGCGGAACCCACTCTCCCGCAGCCCATGATGACGATGTGCACGACCGTCCTTCCGATGTCAAGAATCGTTTGACTTGCCCTTAACAGGTTCTCAGACCGGGGCCCAAGCTACACACGCACCGTCCGGAACGGGCACCCCCGTGCGAGGGTTGCTGTGATCACCGTCCGCGGCCGTACGGGCGAGCGGGATCAGTGATCCGCGTCGGCGACCATCGCCGGCGCGTGATGCTGCGCACGCTGCACAGGGTCAGGATTCCGAGGCCGACGAGGGCGACCAGGGCCCCGATCAACTCTGCGGGTGCGGGCATGGGACCTCCGAAGTGCGAAGACGGGCGGGGTTTGCCATCTAGGCACGGCGGGCAGACGGACCACGGATTCCGCAGTTCCGCGCCCCATTGAATTCACTCGTGAGGCAGATCCTGCCCACCGGGTGGGCGGGTGCCAGTTCGAAGGCTTACGATCCTCTCTCGTGTCCAAACTGACCGACGTGCCCAAACGGATCCTGATCGGGCGCGCACTGCGCAGTGACCGGCTGGGCGAAACGCTCCTGCCGAAGCGCATCGCACTCCCCGTCTTCGCTTCCGACCCGCTGTCCTCCGTTGCCTACGCGCCGGGGGAGGTGCTGCTGGTCCTGTCCATCGCGGGTGTGTCGGCGTACCACTTCAGCCCGTGGATCGCCGTCGCGGTCGTGGTGCTGATGTTCACCGTGGTCGCCTCCTACCGGCAGAACGTCCACGCGTACCCGAGCGGCGGCGGCGACTACGAGGTCGCCACCACGAACCTGGGCGCGAGGGCCGGCCTCACGGTCGCCAGCGCCCTGCTCGTCGACTACGTCATGACCGTCGCGGTCTCCATCGCCTCCGGCATCGAGAACCTCGGGTCCGCGGTCCCGTTCGTGGTCCAGCACAAGGTGCTGTGCGCGGTCGTCGTGATCGTGCTGCTGACGCTGATGAACCTGCGCGGCGTGAAGGAGTCGGGCAAGCTCTTCGCGATCCCGACGTACGTGTTCGTCGGCGGCGTCTTCGTCATGATCGCCTGGGGCGCGTTCCGCGGCCTGGCCCTCGGCGACACCATGCGGGCCCCGACCGCCGACTACCACGTCCGGGCCGAGCACCAGGGACTCGCGGGCTTCGCCCTGATCTTCCTGCTGCTGCGCGCCTTCTCCTCCGGCTGTGCCGCACTGACCGGCGTCGAGGCGATCTCCAACGGCGTCCCGGCCTTCCGCAAGCCCAAGTCGAAGAACGCGGCGACCACGCTCGCCATGATGGGCCTGCTGGCCGTCACCATGTTCTGCGGCATCATCGTCCTGGCCATGACCACGAAGGTCCGCATGGCCGAGAACCCGGCCACCGACCTGCTCCACAACGGCCACCCCATCGGCTCCGGCTACGTCCAGAACCCGGTGATCTCCCAGGTCGCCGAGGCGGTCTTCGGCAAGGGCAGCTTCCTGTTCGTGGTCCTGGCGGCGGCCACGGCCCTGGTCCTGTTCCTGGCCGCGAACACGGCGTACAACGGCTTCCCGCTGCTGGGCTCGATCCTCGCCCAGGACCGCTACCTCCCGCGCCAGCTGCACACCCGCGGCGACCGCCTGGCCTTCTCCAACGGCATCGTGCTGCTCGCGGGCGCCGCGACCCTGCTGACCGTCCTGTACGGCGCGGACTCCACGCGGCTGATCCAGCTGTACATCGTCGGCGTGTTCGTGTCCTTCACGCTCAGCCAGACCGGCATGGTCCGGCACTGGAACCGGCACCTGGCGGTCGAGCAGGACCAGGCCAAGCGCCGCCACATGATCCGCTCCCGCGCGATCAACGCGTTCGGTGCCTTCCTGACCGGCCTGGTGCTGGTCGTCGTGCTGGTCACCAAGTTCACGCACGGCGCCTGGGTGGCCCTGCTCGGCATGTGCATCTTCTACGCGACCATGACCGCCATCCGTAAGCACTACGACCGCGTCGCCGAGGAGATCGCCGCCCCCGAGGAGAAGGACGACGACCTGGTCCGACCGTCCCGTGTGCACTCGGTGGTCCTGATCTCCAAGATCCACCGCCCCACCCTGCGCGCCCTGGCGTACGCCAAGCTGATGCGCTCGGACACCCTGGAGGCGCTGACGGTCAACGTCGACGCGGCGGAGACCAAGGCGCTGCGCGAGGAGTGGGAGCGACGCGGCATCGACGTACCGCTGAAGGTCCTCGACTCGCCGTACCGCGAGGTCACCCGCCCGGTGATCGAGTACGTCAAGGGCCTGCGCAAGGAGTCCCCGCGCGACGCGGTCTCCGTGATCATCCCCGAGTACGTGGTCGGCCACTGGTACGAGCACCTGCTGCACAACCAGAGCGCCCTGCGCCTGAAGGGCCGCCTGCTCTTCACGCCCGGCGTGATGGTCACGTCGGTGCCCTACCAGCTGGCGTCCTCCGAGGCGGCCAAGGTGCGGGCCCGCAAGCGGCAGGAGTGGAACGCGCCGGGCGCGGTGCGGCGCGGTCCGGCCGGGGAGCGGCCGAAGGAGCCGTCGGCGGCCAAGGACTGAGCCCCGGTTCGGCCTGTGGTGAACGGCCGGACGACAGCCACGTAGACTGGTGGGCTGTTGTCCGGCCGTTTCCCGTTCCCGATCTGGAGTCACCCCGCCATGCAGGCAGAACCGAAGAAGTCGCTGGTCGGGGAGGAGTACGAGGTCGAGATCGGCCCCGTCGCCCATGGCGGCCACTGCATCGCCCGTACCTGCGAGGGCCAGGTGCTCTTCGTGCGGCACGCGCTGCCGGGTGAGCGGGTGGTGGCCCGGGTGACCGAGGGCGAGGAGGGCGCGCGCTTCCTGCGCGCGGACGCGGTGGAGATTCTTCAGGCCTCCAAGGACCGCGTCGAGGCCCCCTGCCCCTTCGCCGGGCCGGGCCGCTGCGGCGGCTGCGACTGGCAGCACGCCAAGCCGGGCGCCCAGCGCCGCCTCAAGGGCGAGGTGATCGCCGAACAGCTCAAGCGGCTCGCCGGCCTCACCCCCGAGGAAGCCGGCTGGGACGGCACGGTGATGCCCGCCGAGGGCGACAAGGTGCCCGCGGGCCAGGTCCCGCAGTGGCGCACGCGCGTCCAGTACGCCGTCGACGCCGAGGGCCACGCGGGGCTGCGCCGTCACCGCTCGCACGAGGTCGAGCGCATCGACCACTGCATGATCGCGGCCGAGGGCGTCAGCGAGCTGGGCATCGAACGGCGCGACTGGACCGGCATGGAGTCGGTCGAGGCCATCGCGGCGACCGGTTCGCAGGACCGCCAGGTGATCCTGACCCCGCGTCCGGGTGGCCGCCTTCCGCTCGTCGAACTGGACAGGCCGGTCTCGGTGCTCCGGGTCGACGAGAAGTCCGGCGGCGTCCACCGCGTCCACGGCCGCCCCTTCGTCCGTGAACGGGCGGACGGCCGCACGCACCGGGTCGCGGGCGGCGGCTTCTGGCAGGTCCACCCGAAGGCGGCGGACACCCTGGTGACGGCGGTCATGCAGGGGCTGCTCCCGCGCAAGGGCGAGATGGCCCTGGACCTGTACTGCGGCGTCGGCCTCTTCGCGGGGGCCCTGGCCGACCGCCTCGGCGAGAAGGGCGCGGTCCTCGGCATCGAGTCCGGCAAGCGGGCGGTGGAGGACGCCCGGCACAACCTCGCCGACTTCCCGCGCGTTCGCATCGAACAGGGCAAGGTCGAGTCGGTCCTGCCGCGCACCGGCATCACGGAGGTCGACCTCATCGTCCTGGACCCGCCCCGCGCCGGGGCCGGCCGCGCGACGGTGGCCCACCTCGCCTCCCTGGGCGCCCGCCGCATCGCCTACGTCGCCTGCGACCCCGCCGCGCTGGCCCGCGATCTGGCGTACTTCCGCGAGGGCGGGTACCGGGTGCGGACGCTTCGGGCGTTCGATCTGTTTCCGATGACGCATCACGTGGAGTGCGTGGCGATCCTTGAGCCTACGGAAAAGGGTCGCTGACCTGGGGTTTTCCAGGGCCGTTCAGGCGCGGCCGGGTGTGCTCGACCTGTTTCTTGAAATGCATGACGTGAAGCGCGTCGTATGCCTCACGAACGACGCTGACCTGGCATTTCATGACGTCGTGCCGGGACGAGGTGTGAACATCCGCCGTTTCGGCGCGGACGGCGGCAGGTCGTCCCGACGCTGAGATGACGCTCCTCCTGAT
Organism: Streptomyces sp. NPDC046759; assembly: GCF_040645475.1. Taxonomy (NCBI): domain Bacteria; kingdom Bacillati; phylum Actinomycetota; class Actinomycetes; order Kitasatosporales; family Streptomycetaceae; genus Streptomyces; species Streptomyces sp. NPDC046759. Next base: position 100,414 of record NZ_JBEYYJ010000002.1, read on the forward strand.
GGGCTGTCACCTTGCGTTCGGACGCATTGAGTGATCTTCTGCCGCCTTGGTCCGCCAGCGCCTGGCGCCCGTATCGACGTCGCCGTGTCCGCGGGGCTCAAGGGCGCTTCGGCGACAAGGACATGTACCCGTTCGGCCTCGGCGCCTTCATGGACGGCCGTGCCGCCCTCGACCGGGCGGGGGCCAGGCGTCCTGAAGCGGTCATCGTGCCCGATCCTAGGTCGCACCTGTCAGTGCGGTGTTGGTCATGAGTGCACGGCGAGCGAACAGCGGAGGCTTCATCCGGTGACCCGAGTATGCCGTGGCCGGCAGGGCTGAGCCGGTGCAGTCGATGACGCGGAGCGCCGAAAGGTCGTGCACGGAGGAGTCGACGCCGAGCTTGGTCATGGCCAGCAGGGTGCTGGGGACTGGTGCGGTGGTCGAACGGAACCGGGGCGATGGCGAGGTACTCGGCGCGGCCGGCCGTGTCCTCCCAGGGAACCGTCAGCCTCGCGGCCCGGGTCGCGGGTCACGCGAGGCCCAGGTGATCCACGAGAACGGTGGCCTTGAGCCTGGCGACTTCCGGCGTGGACGCCGCGGATGTCGGCGTCGCGTCGGCCGCTGTCAACACGCTCCAGCGGGTGGGCGGGTCCATCGGCGTCGCCTTGCTCAGCACGATGGCATCCGACGCCGCCACCGGCTACCTCGCTGGCCGCAGGCCCAAGAACCCCGGCGTGCTGGCCCAGGCCGGCCTGAAGGGCTATTCCACGGCCTACTGGTGGTCGGCGGCCGTCTTCGTCGCCGACCTGGTTGTCACCGCTCTGCTCTACCGCCGTGGTGTACCCCGAAAGACCGAGAACGCTTCACCTGTCGTGCACATGCAGGAGGGCAGGTAGTGCCGCCCCGAGTGGCCACCTCCGAGGCCGGGCACGTGTCGGCACCCTCAGTAGAGTGGGACGCGTGAGGATGGAGGAGCAGTGAGAGCGCCGCGCACTCTGGCCACTCTGGACGAGGTCGAGACCGGTGATCACGTCTGCCAGGTGTTGGACCGGACCGACCACGTCATCGACCGCAGCCGGTCCTTCGTCGCGGACGGGGCCCTGTACGGGGACAAGGTGGTGATCGTCGGGCCGCCTCTCGAAGCGGGGAGTGAGTTCGCGCAGCTCGTGCTCGACCCGGCTCGGCTGGACGGCTCTCTGCTGGCCGCGGTGCGCCGGGAGGCGGCCAACGCCGACCGCGAGGGGTTCCGCTCGCTCCGGGTGCTGCACCACGTCGGGCCCGACTGCCGTCCGGAGCGGACGAAGGAACTGTTGCGCAGTGAACTCGATCTCGAGGAGTTCGCCGCCGACACCGGAGCCCTGGTGGTCTGCGCCTACAGCGGTGCGGACCGGGATCCCTCCCTCCTGGAGCAGATCAGGTGCGTGCACCCCCACAGTCTGGGCAGCCGTCCGACGGCACCGGCGTTCCACGTGTACCGCACGGGGAAGGAAGGCTGGACGGTGAACGGGATCGTCGACAGCGAGGGCGCGGTGGCCTTCGGCTCCATCCTGTGCGCCCTCCTCGCCCAGAAGGCCACGGTGCGCCTGCTCTGCCACGCACTTGAGTTCTTCGACGCCGCCGGGATGAGCGCCTTGGCCGATGCGGCCAGGCACCTTCCGGACCGCAAGGTCGTCCTGGAAGGCACCAACGACACCGTCCGGCTCACCTGGCAGCTGTCCGGCTTCGCGGTCCCCGAGATTCCGGTGGTGATGGCGCCGTGACCTCCTCTGCTCCCAGCTCCAACGCGCCGGGCACCGGATACCGGCACGAGCTGTACCCGTACTCCGGCAGGGACGCGTTCGTCGAGGGCGCCCTCAGTTTCATCCACGACGCTCTCGCAGGTGGCGAGGCCGTCATCGTAGCCGTCCCACAGGACAAGGCGTCCCTGCTGCGCGCCGAGATCCGCGACGAGGATGCCGTCCGCTACGTCGACACCACAGGGGTCGCGCACCATCCCGGTCGGCTCATCGGAGCCTGGCAGGAATGGCTTAAGGAGTACACCTCGCAAGGCCGGCCCGTCCGCGGGATCGGCGAATCACCCTGGGACAAGGTCCGCGGCCCGGCCGAAGCCGAGGAGCTGCGCTATCACGAATGGCTCCTCAACAAAGCCTTCGCCCGGGGGCCGGCCTGGTGGCTGCTGTGCCCCTACGACATCGCTCACGACAAGGCATCACTGGCGGAAATGGCCCGGTGCCATCCTGAGCTGCGCCAGGACGGCCGCACGATGCCGTCTGCGGACTACGACCCGCAGGCACCGTACCGCTTCACACCGCTCACCGACCCGTGCGACCCGTACGAGGAATTCGCCTACAGCAGGGGTGACCTGCCCGCCCTGCGCGAGAAGATCACCGCGTGCGCCGAACGGCACGGCCTGACCGGCCGACGCCTGAGGGAACTGCACCTGGCCGCCACGGAGGTGGCCACCAACAGCATTCGTCACGGCGGCGGACACGGTGTGCTGCGCACCTGGAGCGAGGAGCGCCGACTCGTGTGCGAGTTCCGCGACGCGGGCTACATCGAGGACCCCCTGGTCGGACGGAGAAGGCCGGACGCCAGGCAGGTCGGTGGTCGCGGCCTATGGCTGGTTCACCAGCTCTGCGACCTCGTGGAGATCCGCTCCGTACCGGATGAGGGGACCAGGGTCAGGCTCCACACCGAACTGCCGGAGTAGACCCGCACCGATCTCATCCGGCCCGGACGGTGTCCTGAAGCCAGGCACCGTCCAGCAGGGACGGCGGATGCGTTGTATTCGGCAGACCGCTACCCTCGGCGGGCATCACACCCGCATATGCATCGGCCTGTCCCAGGACAACGGGGGCAGACGGTGGAGCAGAGGCAAGGCCCGCAGCACACCTGTGACCCGGCCCGACGAGAACGATCTGGAGGGAAGTCCCTTCTTCATGCTCACTGTCCAGATGCAGCACGAGGACACGACGATCGCACAGCTCCCGGAGACGGTCGACTACGACAACGCGCCCCTTGTCGGTGCCCAGTGCGAGGACTTGGTCAACCGTGGCTGCGCCACCCTGGTGCTGGACGCATCCCAGGTGCAGTACATGGACTCCTCCGGCATCAGCATGCTCATCACGCTGTCGCGCACCCTCGACCACCGCGCCGGTACCCTGCGCGTGGCTGCTCTCAGCGCCCACTACGAGCAGGTGTGGCGCATGCTCGGGCTCCAGGAAGTCTTTCCCGTCTTCCCTTCGGTGAACGCCGCCCTCCAGCCTCCTGCCGCAGGCGACATCCCCGGGGCACCCGAGGAACGGACCGAGCCCGACACGCCTGCGGCATGCGCGGCACGGACGGAGACGACGCCCTGAGGTCTCACCCTCGACTGCGGCGGACAGGGCCACGGCCGCGACCCGTCATGCGTCGGCGAGCCACCATCTTCTGCCCGTACGACACCTCCCTGCCCGAGCACGCACTGGCGCAGGCCCACGGGACGCATCCGGTCGTGGGCAGCCCTGACGGGTACCGGCACAGTCCGCCCTACACGGACCCGTACGCCGTCTGCGGCGACTGTGACCTGCCCCTGCCCGAACCGGAAGATCCGCTCGTCCTGCACTTCGGGCAGCGGGACCTCGGGAAGATCCGCGACACGGTCGGTGACTGGGGCGAGTCGGCGGGCCTGTGGTGCACCGCGGACACGGCCGTCGCCGAGGTGAGGGACCGCGGGCGGCTCACGGATCCGCTCACAGGCCGACGCCGACCCGATCCGTCCTCTCCTGGCGGCGGACGGGGAGTATGGATGATGCACCAGTTCTGCGACCTGGTGAAGATCAGGACACGGCCGTCCGGTCTGGTCGTCCGTCTCCACGTGGCGCTGGAGTGACAGACACAGCCGGGCATGCGGCCGTGCCCGGAGCGTGCCTTCCGGGGCCCGGCCGCGTGACGCTTCTTCGTGTCTTCGTGCCACGAGAGCCCTGGTGTGCAGGAAAGGGCCGCGCTGCGTGTGATGTCCGGCAGCCTGCGGGTACCGGCCCTGGTGCGGGACTCCTGGGACCAGGGCCGATGTCCCTCCGGCCGGGCCCTGGACGGCCGGAGGGAGTTCACCCGGAAGGCCGGTGGAGCGGTGGGGTGGGGGCGGCGCGACGCATGATGTCCGCAAGCTGTTCGAGCGGTGCGCCCGGATCGGCCCGGGGCCGCACCGCCGTACGCGGTGCCGCTGGGCGGGACGGTACGCGAGCCGCAACGCCATGTCACCACCCGGGAGAGCGACGGCAGTCTCCACGTCTACACGGCGCTCAAGGCCGACGAAGGCTGGCTGGACACGGTCGACTTCATCGACCAGGCCGCCGCCAAGGCCGCGCTTCTCGCCCACTTCGAGGGCTGGGACGCGGGCCTGCGCGCCCTGGTCGCCGACGCGGACACGATCACACCGCGCCGTATCCACGCCCTGCCCGTGGGGCACCGCTGGGACCGTGTCCCGGGCGTGACGCTGCTCGGTGACGCCGCCCACCTGATGTCCCCCTTCGCCGGGGAGGGCGCCAATCTCGCCATGTACGACGGCGCCGAACTCGCCCTGACCATCGCCGCCCACCCCGGCGACACCGAGGCCGGCCTGGCCGCGTACGAGGAGGCCCTCTTCCCGCGCAGCGAGGAGTCCGCCGCCGAGTCCGCCGCCAACCTGGACACGATGTTCAGCGAGCGCGGCCTGGAACAGATGGTCGCCTTCTTCACCTCCGGCCCGGCAGCCCAGTGAGGCCCGCTCGCACAGCCACCGCGCCCTCAGCCACCGAACCGCCCACCGGGAGCACCTCATGACCGCACCCCATCAGCGCCCCCTTCCGGTGCGGCCCGGCCTCGACCTCGAAGTGCGCCAGACCGGTACCAGCGGCAGCCCGGTCCTCGTCCTGCACGGCGGCCCTGGCCCCTCCAGCATCTCGCCCCTGATCGACCACCTCGCATCGGAGCACAGGGTGGTCGCGCCCACCCATCCGGGCTGGGAGGGCACCGTACGGCCCCACGACCTGGACTGCGTGCCCGCACTCGCCGCTGCCTACCTGGACCTGCTCAGCCATCTCGGCCTGAACGACGTGACGGTGATCGGCACGTCCTTCGGCGGCTGGGTTGCCACCCAGACCGTCCTGGACGACCGCGAGGGCCGGATCTCCAAGCTCGTCCTCATGGACGCCATCGGCCCCGTGATACCCGGCCGGCAGATCACCTTGCCCGCCGGGCCACCGGCTCCGGCGGCCGCAGGACCGGCGCCGCAGGGCGGACCGTCCGCACAGTCGATGGCCGCCATGCGCGCCTACTCCGGGCAGACCATGGCAGACGCCGACATGCTGCCCCGCCTCTCCACCGTCACCTGCCCGGTCCTGGTGATCTGGGGCGCCGACGACGCAGTCGTCACCCTGGACTTCGGCCGCGCCTACGCCGCGGCGTTCCCCCACGCGCGGTTCGAACTCATCCCCGGCGCAGGACACCTGCCCGTCCGCGAGAAGCCCGAGGCGGTCTTCGCCCATCTCGACTCCTTCCTCACCCCCCGAGGCCCGGCCACCAGCCACTGAACTCTGCATTCTGGTTCCCCGTCCGTGGGCCGGCACCGGCACCGCCCCTCGGCAAGCGGGCGCCCATGGGGCACATCACGCGCGGTCGCACACCGACCGCCCGGGGGCGGGGAGCCGACCACCCCTTTCATCCACCGGAGGCATGATGACGAAGATCGCGATCATTCTTGGCAGCACCCGCGCCGGACGTGCCGGCGAACGCGTCGCACAGTGGGTCCTGGAGCAGGCCCGAGAGCGCGGCGACGCCGACTACGACCTGATCGACCTCGCCGAGGTCGACCTGCCGCAGATCGACGAACCGTTCCCGCCCGCCATGGGCCGCTACACCCACCCGCACACCCGGCAATGGGCCACGCATGCACCTTCCAGCCGCGGGCTTCCAGGCCGGCGCGGAGCGTGGCGGCGATGTCGACCATGGGCGCCGGGTTCTCGGTGGAGACGTCGAGATCCTGGCTCGGGCGGATCACGAGGCGGTGCGCCCGCACGGCAATCCGCCGGTGAGGACCAGGGGATACGGGGAGCCGAGCGCGATCACATCCGCCAGGCCCGCGTGCGCAGCTTCGGCATGTCCGTCACGCGGCTGCCCGGGTGCGGGAGGCGAGCTGGGGGAAGTCGTCCTCCCACACGGTGCGCACGGTGCGACCGACGAGTGTGCGCAGCACCGGCCACAGCTGGAGAAGCAGGTCCCGGTTGAGGTAGTGGGGCAGGTCACGCAGGCCCTCGTGCAGGACGGTGCGGTACAAGCCCATGCGCTGGCGAGGCTTGCCCAGGTCGTACGACGTCATCCCGGACCAGGCCATGTGCAGCGGTAGCTCCACGACACCATGAGTCGGCCCTTGCAGCTCGTCCAGCGACTCTGGCAGACGGAGCCGGAACTTCTCCCGGTACAGCGCGAGGTCCTCGGCGTCCGCGCCCGGGAGTTCCCTCGGCGCGGGTGCGCGATGCTGTGAGCTGGAGCCCATGAGCCCATTTTGGCGGCCGGAGAAGTGGCGCGGGTCATGATGAGCGAGCTGGCGGCTGGAGTGAGCGGCACGGAGCCTGCCGGGGGAGCTGGTTGTGGCAGCTCGGTCTGCCCCGAGTAGGCGGGACGGGCCGAGAGCCGTGCTGCCTCATCACTTACCGGGCGAGTCGGAGGAGGGCCTGGGTGTGGGTCTTTCCTCGGGCTCGGCAGCGGTCGTAGTAGGTGCGGGAGGCGGGGTCGTGGAGGGCGGCGAACGCGGAGAGGAACATCGCGCGTGTGAGCTGTCGGTTCCCTGGGGGCGCGTGCGCCGTGGATGGAGGTCCCCGAGGATTTGGTGGCCGGTGCGAGGCCGGCGTAGGAGGCCAGGTGGGCGGCGCTCGGGAAGCTGCTGCCGTCGCCGACCATGACAGGGCAGCGCACTACAACACCTCGCCGTGGGCTGTGTGCTGAGCTCCTGGCGCACGTCAGGCAGCGCAGCCGGACACCGGGCTGCCGCGGATCCTGTGTCGTACGGTCTGATGTCGCGGTCGCCCACCGTCCGCTACGGATCTCACCGAACCCGGCGGTGCCGCCGGTACGGCCGAAAGATCTGAACCAGTATCAGGCCGCGACGAGCTCCTGCTCGCGGTCCGGCGTTCTGACCTCGGGCTTCTTGTTGGGCAGCGAGAGCCGGAAGACCTTGCGCCACGCGGAGAACACCTGCTTGGGCAGCGGTCCGGTGACGTACTCCAGCTCGTACTTCTCGAACAGCGCGCGCACCTTCACAGCGACCTCGGCGTACCGGTTGCTCGGCAGGTCCGGGAACAGGTGGTGCTCGATCTGGTGCGACAGGTTGCCCGTCATGAAGTGCATGGCCCTGTTGCCGCTGATGTTCGCCGAGCCGATCATCTGGCGCAGGTACCACTGGCCGCGTGTCTCGCCCTTGATCGACCGGCGCTCGAAGACCTGCACGCCCTCGGGGAAGTGCCCGCACATGATCACCGAGTGGGACCAGATGTTGCGGACCAGGTTCGCGGTGAACGTGGCGGCGAGCGTGGGGAGGAACGACGGGCCCGACAGCAGCGGGTGGATCACGTAGTCCTTGAGCACCTGCTTGCGGATCTTGCGGCCCACGGCCTTGGCCCGCGCGCGGAACTCCGGGTTCTTGCGGCGGCGCTTGTTCAGGTTCTTGCCGAGTTCCAGGTCGTACGCCGCGATGCCGTACTCGAAGAAGCAGGCGTTGATGAAGTTCCACAGCGGCTGGCCGAGGTGGAACGGGTGCCACTTCTGGTCCTCGTCGACGCGCATGATGCCGTAGCCGAGGTCGTTGTCCTTGCCGATCACGTTGGTGTACGTGTGGTGCAGCTCGTTGTGCGAGTGCTTCCACTGGTCGGCCGGCGAGACGTGATCCCATTCCCAGGTGGTGGAGTGGATCTTCGGGTCCCGCATCCAGTCCCACTGGCCGTGCAGGATGTTGTGGCCGATCTCCATGTTGTCCATGATCTTCGCCACGGACAGACCGGCGGTGCCGAGCAGCCACGCCGGCGGGAAGATCGAGAACAGCAGCACGCCCCTGCTGGCCAGCTCCAGCTTGCGCTGCGCCGAGATGACCCTACGGATGTAGGCGGCGTCCTTCTCGCCGCGGCCGGCGATCACCTCGTCTCGGATCGCGTCCAGTTCGCGGCCCAGCTCCTCGATCTGCTCCGCGGTCAGGTGGGCGGTGGGGTCGATGGCGGTCAAGGTGCTCCTACCGTTCGATGTCGCAGGGGCCCGCGGCGGCGGACACGCAGGTCTGGATGAGGACGCCCGGCTCGGCCTCGGTGATCTCGCCGGTGCGCAGGTCGCGGACGGCGCCCGCCTTGAGCGGCGTGATGCAGCCGAAGCAGATGCCCATGCGGCACCCGGAGGGCATGAGCACGCCGGCCTCCTCGCCGATGTCCAGCAACGGCGTGGCGCCGTCCGCATCGACGGTCTTGCCGGTGGCGCTGAACGTGACCTCGCCTCCGTCGCCGGCGATGACGATGCCGGGGCGGAAGCGTTCGGTGTGCAGGCGCTCTTGTACGCCGTGCTCGCTCCAGTGCGCCTCGGCGGCGTCGAGCAGTCCCGCGGGCCCGCAGGCCCAGGTCTCGCGCTCGGCCCAGTCGGGCACGAGTTCGTCGAGACGGGCGATGTCGAGCATGCCGTCTGTGTCGGTGTGCACCTCGGTGAGCCGCAGCTTCTTGTCCGCGACCAGGTCGTGCAGTTCATTGCGGAAGATCACGTCTTGCGGCTGTGGCGCGCAGTGGACCATGACGACGTCGTCGAACTCGGTGTCGCGCAGCATGCCCATCACGGGCGTGATGCCGCTTCCGGCCGTCAGGTAGAGCACCTTGGCGGGCTTGGCCCGCGGCAGCACGAAGTCACCAGCCGCCTGGTCGAGCTGGATCAGCGTGCCCGGTTTCGCCCTGCGGACCAGGTGGTTGCTGACCTTGCCGTCCGGGATCGCCTTCACGGTGATCGTGACGCGGCCGTCCTGGCGCTTTGCCGGCGAGGTGATGGAGTAGGCACGCCACAGGCGCACCCCGTCGACGTCGACCCCGATCCGCACGTACTGACCGGCCGTGTGGCCGCGCCAGCCCCGTCCCGGCCTGATCACGATGGTCGCGGCGTCACCCGTCTCGGGGTGCACGGCCTCGATGCGCCCACGCAGGTCTGCGCCCGCACGCAGCGGGCTGACCAGGTCGAGGTAGTCCGACGGCAGCAGCGGCGTCGTGACCATCTCCAGCAGTTTCCACGCCCTGCTGCGGAGGGCTGCACTCGTCATGGCTCTAGCTTGCTGCGCCTCAAGGCGTAAAGTCCTGACCGCAGGACGTAAATCTGGTCGGCTGAATTGTTCGCAGGGAACAAAGACGTGAGCCATGCAATCCGGAGGGCCAGCGAACTGGCCCTGGATGAGACGACGGTCACCGCACTTCGGGCCGCGCTGAAGATCACCGCCGACGAGGTCGTCCAGGCGATCATCGACGAAGTCCCCTCCTACGCCAACGCCCTGTCGGGCCACATGGGCGCCACCATCCGCCGAGCCGTCCGCACCGCCCTGGGGCACTACCTGGACCTCGCGAGCGGGAACGCCACGGGCGGCGACGCCGGTGACGCAGCCTACGAGCTGGGCCGCGGCGAGGTGCGCGACGGCCGTTCGATGGACGCCCTGCTCAGCGCCTACCGCGTCGGCGCCCGCGTGGCCTGGCGATGCCTGGCAGCGGGTGCCGTACCCGCAGGTCTGCCCGCCGCCGAGGTGGCCAAGTTCGCCGAGCTGACCTTCGCCTACATCGACGAGCTCTCCGCCGCGAGCGCCGCGGGCCACGCCGACGAACTGGCCGCCCGGGGCAGGGCCCACGAGCGCCACCTGGAACACCTGGCCCGCGACCTCCTCGCCGGCGCGAGCCCGGACGTGTTGCTGGCCTCTGCTCAACGGGCCGGGTGGCAGCCTCCCGTTTCGGTGACCGCGGTCCTGCTGCCCGCCGCCCAGGCCCGGCCTGCCTACCGCGCGCTCGACCCGGGCACCCTCGTCCTCGACGATCTGCCGGACGCCACCGGTGTGCTGCTCGTCCCCGATGCCGACCGATCACATCTCTTGCGGCAGCTGACCGACCGCACCGCAGTGGTCGGGCCGGCCCGGCCATGGACTCGTGCGTCCGCCTCGTACGCACGAGCCGTACGCGCGCGCTCCCTCTCCTCTGATATCCGCGACACCGAGGCCCACCTGCCCGAGCTGGTGCTGAGCGCCGATGTGGACGCGTTGGCAGACCTGCGTGCCCGAGCCCTCGCCCCGTTGCACACCTTGCCTGTCGCGACCGCACGGCGGCTGGAGGAGACGTTGCGGGCGTGGCTGCTGCACCAGGGCAGGCGGGACGAGGTGGCGGCAGCGTTGTACGTCCATCCCCAGACAGTCCGGTACCGGATGTCGCAGCTGCGGGAGCTGTTTCCGGATCTCACATCGCCACACCGGGTCCTTGAACTGACGCTGGCGGTCGGTCTTCGGGTCAGCTGACGCGTACTTCGACCGTCCACGAACTCCCGGCGGATCCCGGCACCATGCGCGGGGCCGCCCGCGAGCACCGCGTCCCCTTGTTCGACCTGGGGCGGCTCTCGTGCCTCGGTGTCTACCTGGACGTCCTTGAAGCCGGGACGGTCCGGGTGGGCGACGCGGTCACGGTGCAGCAGGCCGGCTGACGGGGAGCGTTCCACCACGAGTCACTCACCTACCGATCCGTCAGGCCCGCGTCTCGCAGCCCTGGCCACACCCGGTCACGAGTGAGCGGGAGTTGGTCGAGGCGGACGCCGGTCGCGTCGAGCAGGGTGTTGGCGAAGGCTGAAGCGACCGGGTTGAAGGGACGGACTGTCGGCCGTGACGCTCGTTTGACGCCCTGGGCACCCGCATGCATGGCGATGGGCCAAGAAATGGGATCTGACCTCTGGTTTTCCGAAGATCGCTCAGGTCGACATCTTTCTAATCGGCCCTGCGATGCCACCTGTCCGCGTGGTAGAAACCTGATGCTGTTCCCACGCCGTGATCGCTTCCGCCGACCAGCTGCCCTCGGACGTTAGGAGCCCTCGGCTGTGCCACCCACTTTGTATCGCGACACTGGTTACACGCTCCGGCACCTGATCGAGAACATCGAAGGCGGTCGCATCGGACTACCAGACATTCAACGCCCGTTCGTCTGGTCTGCGGCGAAGACCCGCGATCTCTTCGACTCGATGTATCGGGGCTACCCGATCGGCACCCTCATGTTCTGGGAGACCGGGGCTGAGGTGGGGACGCGGCAGATCGGAACGGAAGCCGGCGATCGAGCACCTCAATTGTTGGTCGTTGACGGGCAGCAGCGACTCACCGCCCTGTACGCCGTCCTCACCGGGCGCAAGATCGTCACCAAGTCTTTCGACGAGATCAACGTTCGCATCGCGTTCCACCCGGAGGACCAGACGTTCGAGGTCACGGACGCGGCGATCGAGCGTGACGCCCACTTCATTCCGGACATCACCGCGCTCTGGGCCCAAGGCGGTTACAAGCCGACCGTCCGGCAGTTCTTCCAACGGCTCGACCAGGCCAGCGGCCAGCCCTTGTCGGACGCTGCCAAGGATGAGCTCGAAGAACGCATAGACAGGGTCCGGGACCTGCACGAGTTCCGCTTCCAGGTTGTGGAGCTGGGTGCTTCGGCCAACGAGGAGCAGGTCGCCGACATCTTCGTGCGCATCAACTCCGAAGGCGTGAAGCTTAACCAGTCCGACTTCATCCTCACCCTGATGTCAGTGCATTGGGAGAAGGGCCGCCGCCAGCTCGAAGACTTCAGCCGCGGCGCGGTGGTCGCAGGGCTCCCCGGTCCGAGCCCTCGGAATGCCTTTCTGGACCCCAGCCCGGACCAACTGCTGCGCGTAGCCGTCGCTGTCGCCTTCCGCCGCGCCCGGCTGCAGCACGTCTACAGCGTCCTACGAGGAAAGGACCTCGAAACCGGCAAGGTCACCGCCGCTCGACGGCAGGAGCAGTTCGACCGGCTCGCCCAAGCACACACGAAGGTCCTGGACCTGACCAGCTGGCACGAGTTCTTCCAGTGCGTCACGGCGGCCGGCTTCCGCAGTCGCAAGATGATCACCTCCGACAACGCCCTGCTGTACAGCTACACGATCTGGCTGATCGGACGCCACGACTTCGGGCTGACGGTCGGTGAACTTCGACCCGTGATCGGACCGTGGTTCTTCATGGCGCACACCACCGGTCGGTACTCCAACTCGCCGGAGTCACAGATGGAGTTCGACCTGGGACGGATCGGCAGTCTGCCGCCAGGCGACGGCCGAGCCTTCACCGCGGAACTCGACCGGATCATCGCAGCGAACTTCACCGGCGACTACTGGGACATCTCCCTGCCGAACCGGTTGGACACATCCTCGTCGCGTTCACCGGTGCTGTTCGCCTACCAGGCGGCGCTCAACATCCTCGATGCCGAAATGCTCTTCGGCGACCAACGCATCCGTCATCTGCTGGACCCCTCAGTCCAACCCGCCAAGGCTGTCGACCGGGACAACCTGTTCCACCGCAAGGCGCTCGCCGGACTGGGTATCACCGACCGGCGCCAAGTCAATGCCATCGCCAACATGGCCTACGTGACGTGGCCGGCAGACGAGCCGTCCAACACCGACGCACCACATGACTACTGGCCGAGAATCACGGACGCGATGGACCCGGGGGTGCTCGAGCGGCAGGTACGGTGGCACGCGCTCCCGGTCGGCTGGGAACAGCTCGACTATTTCACCTTCCTGGAACGGCGGCGCCAGCTGATCGCCAAGGTCGTGCGGGAAGCGTTCGAAACCCTCACGGGGGAACGCCCCGCGTACGTCCCGACCACCCCGGCCGACATGATCACCGCCGGCGAGTCCCAGGGCACCGAGTTCAAGGCCAGCGCCCGCTGGAACGTGCACACCCGGCAGGCCGACAAGTCCCTACGGCACAACATCGTCAAGGCCGTCTGCGGCTTCCTGAACGGCGAGGGCGGAAACCTGTTCATCGGTGTCGCCGACGACGGAACCGTCCTCGGCATCGAGAACGACTTCACCACTCTGGAGTCGCAGGCCGATGTCGACGGGTATGAGCTCTTCGTACGCCAACTCCTCGACAGCAGCCTGTCGGCCCCGACAGCGACCACCGTCCGCGTACGCTTCCCCAAGATTTCCGGCAATGTCGTCTGTCAGATCAGCGTTGCCGCGGCAGGCAAGCCGGTGTTCGCCAAGCCTGCCAAGGGCGGCAGCGGCGCCACCGACTTCTGGGTCCGGGTCGGCAACGCCACCAAGCAACTCCACGGCGATGACCTCCTGCGCTACCAGGAGGAACACTGGGGATGAGCGCCCCCATGGCCGGCCCTCCGACCCGAGGGGAATGACCCCTGGGGCCTATCCGTGGTGTAGGCCGTGACGCTCGTTTGACGCTCGCTCTGATGGCGCGTCAGGTTGTGGGTGAGGGGTGGACTGTGCGGTCCGTGCGTCGAGTCGGGCGGCGACCGGACAGGGCTGGCCACGCTGATTAGAGACTCCGGGCCTCCGAGTGCGGCATCGCCGAGGCGGTGCTCTCCGATCAGAGCGCTGACGAGGCCCTTTCCACCGCTCGCCCCGCTGCCCAGGCGTACTGACGGAGCCTGCGCGGTGGTGACGGCGGCTAGGCGCGTCGAGAGCAGCACTCCGGCGATGATCGACGCGGCGCCGGCAAGGAACACAGTTCCGGGCGCGCGGTTCCGCTTCGGGCGCTGTGCCGCGACGGCCACGAAAGCGGTAGCGGGCATCCCGGCCAGGCCGTGATCACCTTCTGCGTCGTGAGGCGGAGCTGCCGATGCCCAGAGCGTCGCACAGCGGTACACCCAGCAGGGCGTTCCCGGGAGGCCGCCGGGGCATGACCGGGTGCGGCTGCGTCGGGGTGGTCTGTCGTACCGCCGCCCAGGTGGTGCCGAGTGTGCGTAGCCGGCCGGTGTCCATCGTGTCCTGCAACCGGGAGATGAGGAGGTCTTCCTCGTCCCTGATGTCCTGCCGTATCAGCGCGAAGGCCCACTGCACCCTTTCCTCCCGCCCGGGATCGCCGGCAGGAAGGCGTCCGATGCCCGCGACGACATCGTCGATCTGCTGATGTTCTTCCTCGACCGGGCCGTCAGTTCCTCGCCGTCCGGGACTGAGGCTCGTACAGCGGGCCACAGCACCGTCTCTCCCACGAAGGCATGGCTGAAGACCAGCTGCACCGCCTGCTTCAGAACGCGTTCCCGCTGGTGAAGGTCGTCGAGGGTCAGGTACTGATCCGTCAGCCGCCGTTTCCTCGTGCTCACGGCGTTGCCGCACCAGGATGCTGCTGTTTCCACCGAGTTGATCGACGGTCTGGTCCTTGATGGTCTTCGATATGGCCGCTCCTGTGCGTGCGCCGGAGACGGGCCGTGACGCTTGCCGGAGCCACCCTGATCTCCACGCCCGCCCGCACCGTCTTTTGGGGGAGCAGCCCTTACGCTGGGCGCGCCCCCAAAGCTTCCCGAAACGTTGCGCTCCGGCTGGGTCAAATCTGTGCCCGCGAGCTGAGGTTTCAACGGGACAGGCAGACAGATTCTCTACCACATTAAGTAAGGTGGGATTCTTCACCGTACGCAGGCCGCTTCGGCGTGCTACTGTCGATCTCAGTTGCAGTTGTGGTTCCCAAAACTTCAAGTGCCCTCCGGGCGGCGCCTGTGCCACTGGAAGCGCTTTTGTTATCCGGTCTTTTTCCCGGCGGGGTGATCATCGCGGCGACACGGGGTCCGCGCAGTGCGGATCCCGATGCACTGCCCCAAAGGAGAAATGACATGGCTACTGGTACCGTGAAGTGGTTCAATGCGGAAAAGGGCTTCGGCTTCATCGAGCAGGACGGCGGCGGCGCTGATGTGTTCGCCCACTACTCGAACATTGCCGCCCAGGGCTTCCGTGAGCTGCTGGAGGGCCAGAAGGTGACCTTCGACATCGCGCAGGGCCAGAAGGGCCCGACGGCCGAGAACATCGTTCTCGCCTGACGCTGACTGTCGCGTACTTGTAGCTGGGGCCCGCGTCCTACGGGGTGCGGTCCCCAGCTACTCGCATTTTCCCGCAGTGGTTTCGCCTGCGGACGACAACCAGGAAACCCGTAGGCTCACCGCATACGGAGCATCCTTCAGGGGCGCACGCATCCTTTCACAGCTTGATCGCGGCGGACGCCCGAACATTGCGTCCGCTTCGCGCCACTCATTCCAGCTCCTGTGCCGCACGGATTTTTCGTCGGCCAGATTCGCTTTCGCATTCCACCGGTCCATTCTTGCAATTCTCTGTGCTGCTGATCGCTGCGGGAATTCCTTGATATGTGCCGCATCGAGGAAGGTTCCGCATGAACCGCACACGCACGAACGACCGCTTCACCCGCACCCGTAACGGCAGTGCCGAATCCGGAAGGGGCGGCAGCCGATTCGGTTCGTCGGCCAGGAGCCGCTCTGCCGGGTCGAGCCGTTCCGGTGGTTACGGCCGCCGGCCCGCCGCGCTCCAGGGGGAGTTCGCGCTGCCCAAGACGATCACTCCCGCGCTCCCCGCCGTGGAGGGCTTCGCCGATCTCGACATGCCCGGGGCACTGCTGGGCGCGCTCAGCTCGCAAGGCGTGACCGTACCCTTCCCGATCCAGGCCGCGACCCTGCCGAATTCCCTCGCCGGCCGGGACGTACTGGGCCGTGGCCGCACCGGCTCCGGCAAGACCCTCGCCTTCGGGCTGGCCCTGCTGGCCCGTACGGCCGGGCAGCGCGCCGAGGCCAGGCAGCCGCTGGGGCTGATCCTCGTACCCACGCGTGAACTGGCGCAGCAGGTCACCGACGCGCTCGCCCCGTACGCCCGCTCCGTGAGGCTGCGGCTGGCCACAGTGGTGGGCGGAATGCCGATCGGCCGACAGGCGAGCGTGCTGCGCGCCGGCGCCGAGATCGTCGTCGCCACGCCGGGACGCCTCAAAGACCTCATCGACCGTGGCGACTGCCGACTGAACCAGGTTTCCGTCACCGTCCTCGACGAGGCCGACCAGATGGCCGACATGGGCTTCATGCCGCAGGTCACCGCCCTCCTCGACCAGGTCCGCCCCGAAGGGCAGCGCATGCTGTTCTCCGCCACTCTCGACCGCAACGTCGATCTGCTCGTGCGCCGCTACCTCAGCGATCCCGTCGTGCACTCCGTCGACCCCTCGGCCGGCGCGGTCACGACGATGGAGCACCACGTGCTCCACATTCACGGCGCCGACAAGCACACGGCAACCACCCAGATCGCCGCACGCGACGGCCGCGTGATCATGTTCCTCGACACCAAGCACGCCGTCGACGGCCTCACCGAACACCTCCTGAACAGCGGGGTACGGGCCGCCGCCCTGCACGGCGGGAAGTCACAGCCGCAGCGCACCCGCACGCTGGCACAGTTCAAGACCGGACACGTCAACGTGCTGGTAGCGACCAACGTCGCGGCGCGCGGCATCCACGTCGACAACCTCGACCTCGTCGTCAACGTCGACCCGCCGACCGACCACAAGGACTACCTCCACCGCGGCGGCCGTACCGCCCGCGCAGGAGAGTCCGGCAGCGTCGTCACCCTGGTCACCCCCAACCAGCGCCGCGGCATGACCCGCCTCATGGAAGCGGCCGGCATCGTCCCGCAGACCACCCAGGTCCGCGTCGGCGAAGAGGCCCTGCACCGCATCACCGGCGCCCAGGCCCCCTCCGGCATCCCGGTCGTCATCACCGCACCGGTGGTCGAACGCCCCAAGAAGCGCGGCGCCACCTCACGCGGCCGACGCCGCCCCGTCTCGGCGGCCCGCCGCGCGCTCGTACGGCAGTCCACCGCCGGTGCGGCGGCATAGAACCTTCGTGTCAGGAAGCCCGCCCAACTTCGCAGGAGGCACCCTTTGACGCTGGACCAGACGCAGTTCCGCTCAACACGTACCAACGCCGTGCAGACGGCGGCCGATCCCGCGGACGCGGCCGGACCGCAGGTGTGGGAGGACATGACCGTGGAGGTGGCACTGTCCGTGATGGTCGCCGCCCGTACAGGTCAGCTGGTCGTCTGCGACGAGGACGGTATGTGCACCGGCCTGGTCACCCGGGACCGGCTCACGGCCGTTCGTGACGGTTCCGGATACACGGACCGGATCCGCCTGCGTGACATCGCCGACGTCATCGGGCCCTTCGCCTCGCCGCTGGTCACGAGGGCCGAAGCCGAGCGTGTGATGCGCTGCCGCCGGCTCGGGGCCCCGCCCGTGGTCGACGGGCACGGCAACGCTCTGGGCGTCCTCGCCCTCTCTCGCTGAACCGCCGTCACCCCTATCCGGGGCCGTCTTCTCTTCTCCCTGGAGGCATCATGCGCTGTGTCATCGCTCGCTTCCCGTTCGACCTGACCAAGAGCGGCGTGGTGGAATCGATGAAGGGCGTCACACCTGAGCTGGTCACCGGTGAGTTCGTCATCATCGGACGACGCCACTACCCCGCCAAGCAGGTGGGCCAGGTCGTCACCCGCCAGGACCGGCGTGATTTCAGCACCGGCGAAGTCCTCAGGGCCATGACCCAACTCGGCTTCACCTGCCGCACCCGCCCTACCGCCGCATCTGCGCCCCTGGCCGACCCGTACGGGCCGGCTTCCGCAACGCTCGGCACGACGCCTGTTCGCCTGACTTACGGACAGGTGTGAGCCGAACAGAGCAGTGAGGCCCCGCCGGCGTGGGCGAATTCCAGGGGCCGTAGCAACACTGCGGTGAGTTGATCAAGCCGCGAGCAGTTTAAACAGACGCTCGGCTGGGGTCTCCCAGTCGAGCGTTTTGCGTGGGCGGCTGTTGAGTTCGGTGGCGGCGGCGTCCAGGTCCTCGCGGGTGTGGCGGGATAGGTCGGTGCCCTTGGGTGCCTCTGTGTTTGTCAAGGGGTCTGGTGGGGTGGCGCAGGCTCGCTTTCGGCGGGTCCGGGAAGTGACTTGTCCGAAGAGTCGGCCGGGGCTGGGTCGACCGCGCTGGATGCTGTAGTCGCCCCCGGTTGTCCTCCTGGGCCTCTTTCCTTCTGCGATCTTGGCCTGGTAGTAGGCGTGACCCCGCGTGCCGGGCATGCGGATCTGCGTGATGGCCACGGTGTGGAGCGCCGCGTTGAGCTGGCGGCCACCGCCGGGTCAGGTGGTCCTGGAGGAAGTCCCGCAGCCTGGGGTTCTGGCCGATCTTGCCGGGCTTGGGGCGCGGTTCGCGGGCGTCCGCGCGGCGCTGGGCGGCGTGCGGACGGTAGGACCAGCCGCCGCCTGACATGAGCGCGTGGTTGCGGCGGATCTCCCGGCTTACGGTGGAGGGACTGCGGCCGGCTCGGCCGCGATGGCCCGGACGGACGCCTTCTCCCGGAGCCGGCCGGCGATGTGGATGCGGTCGGCCTCGGTGAGGTAGCGCGACGGGCCGACGGGTTCCTCAGGGCGAGCCGGGGGTTCGGGTGCTTGCCAGGGCAGCCCCGTGTCCACGATGGGCGGGGCTGCCCTGTACCTCGCGGATACCTGCCTGCCGTAGAACCGACGCTTGCCGGTGCGGCGGTTGATGCCGATGATCCGGCAGGCTTCCCTGTTCCCTATTCCAAGATCCACGAGCCGAAGGTATTCCTCCCGCTCAGGTCCAATCTCCTGGGCCCCTGAGGCCGCCGATCCTTCCGGATCTCGAAGTCCATCGCACCCCTTGAACTGGGGTGTTGCGGCGACCGATAGCACGGAAGCGTGCCGGTGGGGCCTCACTGTGTGCCGTGGGTCGGTGAATCAGTGGTCGGAGTAGCTGAAGTCGCCCACGGTCCAAGCACTGACGTCCTCGATCGCGACGCGGTACATCCCGCCTGTCTCCGGGATCCCCACCGTACCCTGCAGGATCCGGGCGACGTGGAAATGCAGATGTGTGGGCGGTCCGTCCTTCCTCGCGGGGGTGTCGAAGACGGCGGAGAACCCGCCCAGGTCGGCGGAGTCCGTCAGCACCTCAGACACCCTCTGCCTCCACATGGCTTCCGGAGCCAGCCGACCGGTGATGACAGCACCACTGGTGACCGCGGTCAGGGACATCTGATTGCTCTGCCCGGACTCCACAAGGGCGGCTATCGCAACGAGCAGCTCGTCAGGCTTCGGCATGGGATCAGATTCTATGCACCGGCCCGCCCGGGCGGCTTGGACGATGGCGCAACCGGGCGAGACGGGCGCATACGGCTCCCCTGGTGCCGCACTACGGGCCGGGGGTGCGCATGTGCGGCGGCTGCGAGCCAGGGGTGTGTTCCGAGGCATTGGTCGGCTGCCGTTCGGCTGCTACAGGTCTTCCATGAACGCGTGTGCGGTATCGCGTGCGTCGGCAACGGCCGCGTGGAACGGGGCAGATATGGCGTTGACGGACATTGTGTCATCAGGGTCACCCTCGTCTGCGGATCGTTCATGCCCGGCCCTCGCCTCCCCGACCCTGCGCCCCGCCCGCCAACCCGCCCGAGCCACCGTGTACGCCGGAGGGGCTGAGAGTTGCGGTCGACGCGCCGCGCCGGTCGGCGCCGCCACGGGAAGCTCCGCGGGCGGCTCTGGGTCTCATCCGTGCGTCGGTCCTGCGCTGCGGACAGCCCCCAGTATTCGCAGATCGGCTCAGCGGAAGACCTCATCGTCGAGCCGCAGCAAATCTATGCTGGCCGGAGTAGACATTCGATGTCTCAGTGATTATGGTTTCTTTCGTAGCCGAGATCGAGCAAGGCCCGGCAGGCACGAACTGCCGGGCAGCAGTCCACGTATGACGGTGCGGTGGTGGAGTTCCGAAGCCAGGTTGTTGTACGACGGCGACGGGACTGACGACCGGACCGGGTGGCCTGAAGTGATGAGGGGCCGCCGTGAGCAGGACCGCAGTTGACGCGGTTGCAGTACCAGTAGTACGCAGTCCCTGTTTGCAAGTGATTGGTTCCGAGGGAAGAACGGAGGAGTCGAGCACCATCAGGATCGCCCGGGCGGAAGACGCGAGCCCGGGTACCGCAGGACATCGATAGGTAGGTGGTCTCCGGTCACGCATCCGCGATCCCCGCACCCCCGTCGGAGTATCAGGCGGCTGGGCGGAAACAGAAGGCCGGCGCAGCACTAGGGCCGGCAGATGGTGTTGCAGTTCCTTCGGGGCCTTGGTGTCAAACGGCACCAAGGCCCCTCTACCCGTTCCACAGAGAGGTGAGATGACAGCAGACGAGTCGCTAAGCCGTCTCGACGACGACGACTACCCCGCCTACACGATGGGCCGGGCCGCCGAGTTGCTCGGTACCACTCCCGGCTTTCTCCGCGCCATCGGCGAAGCGCGGCTGATCACACCACTGCGCTCCGAGGGCGGACACCGCCGCTACTCCCGCTATCAACTGCGCATCGCGGCCCGCGCGCGTGAGCTCGTCGACCAGGGCACCCCGATCGAGGCCGCATGCCGGATCATCATCCTCGAAGACCAGCTCGAAGAAGCCCAGCGCATCAACGCCGAATACCGCCGCACCGGCGGATCGTCCAGTCCATCGGCCGCAGCCTGAGGTGAGCGACGGACGTGCATCCATCACCGGCAAGGTCGCCGCCGGCAACGTCTACGTGGACGGCATGGAAGTCGGCGGCGCCACCGAAGCGTCCCTCGAGGACCGCCTCACCCTCGCCGCGGAAGGCGTGGTCACGGTGGTGGCGATCGTCGACGCGGACACCGGCGCCCTCGCCGAGGCCCCCGACTTCCTGGCCCGGGGCTTCGTCCATGACGACGCCACCTTCGAGCCGGTCGTCCCCGTCATCGAGAAGACCCTGGCCACCGCAGCCGAGGAAGGCGTCGGGGACGCGCGCCAACTCGAACAACCCATCGCCCGCGCCGTAACGAACTGGGCGTTCCGCGCCGTGGCGAACTGGGCGTTCCGCACCCATCGCCGCAAGCCCCTCATCATCCCCGTCATCATCGACGCCTGAACCACACCCGGGCAGGCGTCCGGGGGCCAACGCCGATGTGCACGAGGTGAAACTCGGCGACGAGTCGGTCCTGATGTCCAGCCTCATCACCGGCCACCGGGTCGGCCCGTACGAATCGCGCCCGGGTTTCGCCCGGACACGTCCGGGGCGGCCCGGTCGCGAGCGCTGCGCCTCCAGCAGCTGACCTGCCGCCCGAGCAGCAACATGACGGCCACGGGGATCAGAAACGCGGACAGCCCGGTGTACCGGCCAAAGGACGGAGAGAAAGTCCCTCAGTCATGACGCTCATTTGACGCTCCGGCCGCCTCACAGCCCGTGCCCAAGGCAGGAAAACCCCATGTGACCTGCAGATTCTCCCGTCCACACACCTTGTGACGTGTTTACGATGACGCATCATGTGGAGTGCGTGGCGATTTTGGAGCCGGCTGCGAAGGGGATCTGACCTGCGGGATTGCCGGGACGAAGCGTGGCCACCGACAGTCCGGCCACGGGGGGCAGTCCGGTGGTGAGTCCCCCAGCCGTGACCAGGAGCGGGGCTTCGAAAAGGTCGTTCACGTGCTCGAGTTGGGCGGCCCACCGTTCCCGTCACCGCGCAGCGGTGCCATGGGGCACGGGACGAAGCCACCGAGCACCGGCACGAAGTCCTGGGACGGCTCCAGGACCAGCACGACCCGGTCGCCCGGTCGCAGTCCCAGGGCGCGCAATCCGGTCAGCAGCCGGGCGACCTCGTCCTTCCGGACCGTATGTCCCACCATCGTCCTGCAGGGTGATCAGCGGCAGGATCAGGTAGCCGGTGCCCGGGATGCCGTAGTCGGTGCGCAGCACGGCGGCGCTGTAGCCGACCGGGACTCCGACGAGGCGCCACAGCGAGGACGGCAGCGCCGCCAACGGCACGGCGTGCGCCGCCCAGCGGGCCCAGCGCGGCGGCGGAGCGGCTGCACCGTGGAGTCGGCCGGGGTGCCGCGGAGTTCAGTGGTCATGGGGTGGGCCACCTATCTACTCGGCTGCGCTCGTGTCCGCCCCGTGCCGTGCAGCGGTGTGGAGCCCGGCCTCTCCGGGCCGCTGCGGGGCGGCGGGCAGAGGCCGGGCTCGGGCCTGCTGGTGGTCGAGCCGCATCTCGGCGGCGTCACGTCCGGCCCGTCGGCCGGGCCGGTGCGGAAAGGGCGGGCCTGTCGGTGGTCTGTGGCCGGCACACGGCGCGCCTCCAGCGGGTCGACGCGGTGGGGTTCGCCGCGAGTGCGGGAACCGGAAGGCTTCTTCCGCTCCGGTTGTGGCAGGTTGCTGCCAAGTGCGCCGGAGCGCGCCCCGGCGCTCGCCCGCCAAGGTCAGGCGCAGCCGTGGCGCCAGTTCCAGCCGACGAAGGTGTGGCGCAGTTCCATGTCGAAGCGGCAGGAGGCGGTGCCGTCGGCGCCGAGGTCGACGGAGGAGTGGTGGCTGTTGGCGTACCAGTTCCCGGTCACGTCGAAGATGCCCCGGTAGCTGAAGTCCGCGTGTGCCTCGGTGCGGGAGACGGTGCAGTCGGCGGTGCAGTCGGCGCCGTGCGTGGAGGAGGCCACCGACCAGCCGGCGTCCCACGGCTCGCGGTTGTGCTGCTCGGTGGCGTCGGTGGCGGCGCTGACGACCCGGCCGCCGCCCGTCGTCCAGTCGGAGGTGGTGTACAGGCCGGTCATCCGGATGTTGCAGCAGTCGTACATCTCGTTCCAGCTGGAGACGTGGTGGGAGCCGCCTGCCGCGGTGGCCGTGGTCCGTCGCGCCGCCGCGGCCTCCTTCACCCGGTCCGCCGGCACCAACCGCACCGCGCCGAGCCGCGGGGTGCAGTCCGCGCCGATCGAGACGTCCTGCTGCACCGCCAGGCCCGCGGGTGGCACGGGCAGCGAACCCGTCAGCCGCAGCGAGCCACAGGAACGGGCGGCGGGCCGCGCATCGTCCCCGGCGGCCAGTGCGCCGGGTGCGGCGGCGGTGAGGACAAACACGGCGAGCAGTGCGCAGAGAGCGAATCGGGTACGCAAGTCCCGTCCCTTTCAACAGAGTCGGATGCAGCAGAGCCGGGTGCGACAGAGCCGGATGCAGCAGAGCCGGATGCGACAACGTCGGACAGAGCGGAGCTGGCGATGACCGTGCACGGCCCTGCGGCAGTTCGGGGTTCGGGTCGCGCGCGGCACGCTGGTCGGCGCCGCCCGGGACGACGACGGCATGCTCGCCGCCCTGCGCACCACCGGCGGCACCCGGCTCGCCACCAGTTCACCGACCGCACGGTCACCGTCAGCGTGCCCCGCGACAGCGCCGTCAACGGCATCGAGCCGTACGGCACGGCCACCGCCCTGCCGTTCGGCCGGCCTGGCACCGCCCGCTCACGGGCCGGATCGAAGCGGGACTCGTCTGCGCGGGCACGTGGACGGACGAGGAGCGGGCGGCGCGGACGCTCAGCCGCGCGATGTGGGCTGCGACGCGGAGGGCGCACTCCCGGGAGTCTCAGCCGCGCGCGTGGCGGATCTTCAGCCGTCCGTACTGCATGCTCCCGGAGATCCGGATCACCGGCCCGCCGGGGCGGGAGCGGCGCAGGGGCCGGTAGCGCACGTCCTTCCACTCGGTGCGCAGATCGCCGAAGTCGACGATCGCGTCGCGAGGAACCGTGATCCTGGCCCTGCCCGTGCCGAGTCGCAACTCGATGTCGACGGCCGGGTGCTTGATGATGGCCCGGGACAGGTCCAGGTGCACCCTCCCGTACGCGGACTCGACCTTGAGGATCCGGGGCACCAGCCATGCCCCGCGCCGCTGGATCCGTCCGCTGTCGGCGGCGATCGTGGACGTGCCCGCATTCTCCCCAGGGTGCGGGACCTGCTCCGGGAGAGAGGCCAGCGCCGGCACGAGCTCGTCGTGCGTCTTCGCGGTGAGCACCCGATGGAGACGTTCGTTCATCTCCTGATGCGAGAGGAGCCCTTCGGCGTACGCGTCCTGCACGCGCCGCACGGCCCTGTCGCGGTCGGCTTCGCGGATCAGTGGCGGTGGGCCTTCCGGCACAGAGGTCACCTTCCCACTGTAGTGCCCTGTCGACGATGCGCATCGGTCAACGCCCTTGGAGAGCACCGCCATCGGAAGGCCGACCGAGCCGTTCGGCCCCGGTGCCCGCGCGGACTCCGGGGCCGATTCCCTCACCCGTTCCGGCCGGTCAGAGCGGGTTCACGCGGTACAGCGGGAAGTACGACCCGATCCTGCCGTTCGCGTAGTCGTCGGCCAGTTCGGGCACCCGGTCGAAGTCGTAGATCACGTCCGACCCCTTCGGCGCGATCCAGCCCTCCGCCTCCTGGAAGTCCCGGATGCCCGGTGAGTCGGGCAGCCGCCACACGTGCGTGTTCACATGGATGTGCCGGCTGATGCACTCGGCACCGCGCAGATGCGACAGGCGCATCCCCGCCTTCCAGCCGCACGTGGTGACGACCCCCTCGCGGGCCAGGGCGTTCAGGGTGACGTCGTACAGGGGCTCGCCGATGTTGTCCACGAAGATCGCGACGCCGTGGCCGTCGCTGAGTTCGTCGACGACGGCCAGGAAGGCCTCCACCGACGTCCGGCGCCGCTGGTGCCGGTCCCGGTCCGCCCGTTCCTCCCGGGTGGGCAGCGAGAGCGCGGGGAACCGGCGGCGGTCCACCGGAGTGATGCCGTTCTCCCGCAGGAAGGCGACACGTTCGTCCGAGCCCGCCGTCATCGCCACCCGGAACCCGGCCCGCTTGGCCAGCATCAGCTCGGCGAAGGCCACACCGCCGCCCCACCCGAACACCAGGTGGTTCGCCGGATCGTCGTCGGCGACCTGCGTCCGCCAGCACCCGTACGCCTTGCGCCAGTTGTCCCAGGCGGTGAAGTACCGTCCGTACGTGGCCCACTGGGGCAGCGAGTACGCCGTGCCGTCCGGGACCGGCAGCAGCAGCCGTACGTCCATCTTCGACCGCTTGGCCAGCAGGCCGATGGTGTGGGGGGCGTCGTAGGCGTAGGCGAGTTCGGCGTAGCCGAAGCGGTCCAGCACACCGAAGGGCAGGAGCAGGCACAGGTCACCTTCGCGGACCTGCGCGTCCCGGCTCCCCGCGTTCACCTTCAGCACGCGCACCACGCCCAGGTTGCCGAGGACCACCACGTCCTCGCCGCGGCTGCTGCACACGTCGATCGGTGAACGGGCCAGCGCATGGTCGACGTTGGCCTCCCAGGAGCCGAGGATCGGCTCCACCAGCGCCTCGCCCTCTTCGAGCGGGCCGAAGGTGAACTGATCGCGTCGCAGCGCGCCGCCGGGCCCGCCGTCGTGCGGTCCGGCCACCGCACCGGAGCGCAGGACCCAGGCTTCTGGTGAGTAGATGACAACCTCCTGAGATCGAGTAGGTTTCCGGGTTCGCAGTGCGGTCAGCGCCGGCGGGCCGTGACGGCCGGCACCCGGTAGTCCACCGAGACACCGCCCCACGCCTCACCCGCGCCGTAGGCCACGGCCCCGAGCCGGCCCGCGGCGGGCAGGGAACCGGCGTCCAGCTCCTCGGCGAACGCCAGCGGGATCGAGGCGGACGACGTGTTCCCGGAGTTCTCGATCCGGTTCACGAACGGCACGCCGAGATGGGTGGTGAAGCCGCGGACCTGTTCCAGGATCCGGCCGTTCGCCTGGTGGCCGACCAGGACGGTCGGCGCGGGGCCGTGGTCGAAGAGGTACTGGGCCGACTCCGACATCCGGCGCACGGCACGGTCGTACACCTGCATCCCGTCGAGGTGGATGCCGCCCGCGTCGGTCTCCCGCATGAGCCCCTCCTGGGAGCCGTCGCAGCCGGCGACCTGGCGAAAGCCCGCGAACTCCGTGCGGTCCTCGAGCAGGACGGCCGCGCAGCCGTCGGCGAAGATGCACGCCGTCTGCCGGTCCGTGCGGTCCACCAGCCGGGACATGGTCTCCACCGAGCACACCAGGACCGACCGCGCCTCTCCGGCGTCGCAGAGCGAGAGCCCGGCGACCAGTCCGTAGACGAAGCCGCAGCAGGCCGCGTTCATGTCGAAGGCCAGCACCGAGGACCCCAGCCCGGCGAGTTGTGCCACCTTCTGCGCGACCCCCGGGACACGCTGCCGCACCGAGGTGCTGACGACGACCAGGGCGCCGATCGAGGACGGGTCGGCCATCCTGGTCACGATCGGTGCGCAGGCCTCCGCCGCCACCTCCGCCGGCGGGGTCTCGTCCGGCAGCCAGGAGCGGGCCGCGATGCCGCTGCGGCGCCGGATCCACTCGTCCGTGAGACCGATCGGGGCGAAGTGGTCGTTGCCGATCGTCCGGCCCGGCTTGGCGGTGGCGATGTCGACGATGCCCGCGCTCATCCCCGGCTCGCCAGCTTCACGAAATAGGTGCTGAAGTCGTCCAGGAAGGCGAAGCCGGCGGTCTCCCTGAGGTCGCCCTTGACCTGCAGCTCCCGCTCCAGCTGTTGGTGCAGCTCGACCAGGTCGAGGGAGTCGAGGTCGAGGTCGGCGACCGGCCGGGCGAGGTCGTCGGGGCCCAGCGACGGGTCGCGCTCACGCAGTTTGGCCAGCATGGTCTCCGCGATACGGCTTTCGATGTCGCTCATGTTCTTCTCCGCTCAGGTGACTGGGTCTTTGGAGCCCGGGGCATGGGGAGGCTGGTCGGCCGCCAACTGGTACAGCACGTCACCGGACTTGAGGATCGAGCCGGCCGTCGCGGAGTGGGCCGTGACCCGTCCGCCGCGCTCCGCCACGATCTCCGTGCTGGCCTTGTCGGTCTCCACGACCGCGATGACGTCCCCGCGCTCGACCCGGTCGCCGACACCGGCGACCCACTCGACCAGCAGGGCCTCGCCCAGGCCGTGTCCGAAACCGGGAACGCGCATGTCCTCGGAGGAGTCGCTCACTTGATCATCACCAGCACCTCGTCCGTGATCTCCTGCACACCGATCAGGTAGTCCTTCTCGAAGTCCGCCGGGGGATAGGCGCGGCGGTCGGGTGCCAGCCGGCGGACCGGGCCCCGGAGCGAGCCGAAGCCGTGTTCGGCCACCGACGCGGCGATCTCGGCACCGATGCCGACGTCCTTCGACCCCTCGTGCACGATCAGCAGCCGCCCGGTGCGGGCCACGGACGCAAGGACCGTGTCCATGTCGAGCGGGGCGACCCAGCGCAGGTCCACCACCTCGACGTCGACATCGGGGCCGAGCGCGTGCGCCGCCTCCAGCACCTCATGGGTGACCGCGCCGTACGTGGCGATCGTCAGGTCCGTGCCGCGCCGCACGACCCGGGCCGCGGTGGGCGACCTCGCCGGCTCGGGATCCCGGGCGGGTGCGCTCCGCCGCCAGTACAGGCGGATGGGCTCGTACATCACCACGGGCGAACCGAGCGTCACCGCGTACCTGAGGATCTGGTCGGCGTCCTCGCCCGTGGAGGGACACGCCACCGAGATCCCCGGGACACGGGCGAACAGCGCCTCGTTGGACTCGCTGTGGTGCTCGACGCCCCTGACCCCGCCGCCGGTCGGGACCCGCACCACCAGGCTCGGGCTGACCTGCCCGTTCCACCGGTGGCCGATCCGGGCCGCCTGGGTCACCAACTGGTTCACCGCGGGATAGGTGAACCCGTCGAACTGGATCTCGCAGACGGGCACCAGTCCGCTCATCGCCATGCCGACGGCCTGGCCGACGATGGTGGACTCGGCCAGCAGCGAGTCGCGCACCCGGTCCCCGCCGAAGCGTTCCCGCAGACCGCGGGTCACCCGGAACACGCCCCCCAGGCGTCCGATGTCCTCGCCGAGGAGCAGCAGCCTCGGGTCCGCCTCGAGCAGGTCGGCGAGGGTGGCGTTGATCGACTCCGCCAGGCGGGCGGACGGCGCGGTGCTCATCACGCGTACTCCTTCATCAACCGCTCGCGCAGCTCCCGCACTTCCGCCTCGACGGCGTCGAACCACCCGGTGTCCACCAGGCCCAGGCCGCTCAGCCGGGCCGCGTAGGCGGTCACCGGGTCCGCCGCCCTGGCCCGCGCGATGTCCTCGCCGCTGCGGTACACCTCCTGGGCGTCGGAGGTCGAGTGGCCGTGGATGCGCCCCACTTGGATCTCGACGAGATACGGTGCCCGCTCCCCGCGGACCTGGGCGGCGGCCCGCGAGCAGGCCGAGAAGACGGTCTCCGGGTCCTGCCCCGCGATCCGGACGGACTCGATCCCGAAGCCCCGGGCGCGTTCGGCCACCGAGGTGCGCATCTGCTCCTTGGCCGGTTTGGAGATGGCCCAGCCGTTGTTCTGGACGACGAACAGCACGGACGCCGACTCGACGGCGGCGAGGTTCATCGCCTCCGACATGTCACCCTCGCTGGTCGCGCCGTCGCCGATGTACACGACGACGAAGTCCTCACGCCCCTGCAACCGCTGTCCGATCGAGTAGCCGACGCCGTGCAGCGTCTGCGCGGCCAGGACCAGCGTGTAGGGGAAGAACCGCAGCCGGCGCGGGTCCCATCCGCAGAACGTGCGGCCGGCCCACTGCGCGACCAGCTCGTCCGGCGCCACGCCCCGCAGGAGGGCGACCGCGTGCTCGCGGTAACTGGGAAAGACGGTCGAGGCCGGGCCCACGGCGAGCGCGGAGCCCACCTGGGCGGCCTCCTGCCCGTGGCAGGACAGCCACAGGTCGAGCGCACCCTGCTTCTGGAGCTGGTGGGCCTCCTCGTCGACGCCTCGCGCCACCAGCATGTGGCGCAACAGCGATCGTCGTGTGTCGTCGTCTGGATCTGTCGCGTGCACGGATTGTGACTTCAAGGCCATGGATCACCAGTCGCAGGTTCGTCGATGAGCTTTCTGTCGTCGTGCCGCGCGGAACACCCCGGAGGGCCGCGCGCGCTGCCCGGCGCCGGGCATCCCGCCGGCGTGCGTCACGGGCTCCCGGCCGTCCGCAAGGGCCCGGTGGGACGGCCGCGTGGGGCGGGCGGTCGTGCCGGGCGGCGTACCCCCTCGGTGGCCGGACAGACGCGGGGAGTCGAAGGCGGCGGAGCCGGATTCGGTCAATGCGTCCATCAGGAATTCCTTTGCCCTCGTTGCGGCGTGAGCGCGATCGCCGCCGCGCGACGGTGTTCGGCTGGGGTGAAAGCTTTTCCGGCGTTTCTCCACTCGGCCGACCGTGCCCTGGCGGGCCGCCGCGCAGGCCCGTGCGGAACTGCGCGCGCTCTCGGAGCCTCGGCGGGGGAGATGGGCTGAACCCGAATTCGAGCAGGCCCGTCCACGGGCCGCTGCCCGGTCATCGTGGCACACGACACCAGTGCGGTACAGGTGCGGCCGTACGACCCGCCCGCCGGCCGTCTGCCGCCCTTGTGGCCTCGGTGGCCGGGTCCTAGCGTGGCGTCAGCGTTCCAGGGCGGCTGCGGATGCCGGGTGTCCTGTCGACAGGACGACGCCGAACGGCGAACCCGCGCCCGCCACGGCGATTTGCATTCCCGGGTTTCCCCGTGACGGTCAGGGGTCGCCCGGACTCCGGCGAATTGCAATCCTGAGTCGCCCCGTGATGGCCGGGGGCGCTCGGTCCTGGCGTTTTTCAATCCCGAGTTGTGTCATGACGATTAAGGACGGTGCCAGTGAGCACGAACCCCTTCGACGACGAGGACGGCCGTTTCTACGTCGTGGTGAACGACGAGGAACAGCACTCCCTGTGGCCGGCGTTCGCCGAGGTGCCCGCGGGCTGGCGGGTGGTCTTCGGAGAGGCGGCCAGGGCCGAGTGCCTGGAGTACGTCGAGCGGAACTGGACCGACATGCGCCCGAGGAGCCTGCGGGAGGCCATGGCGGCGGAGTGAACCCGCCGTGCGCCGCCCACGACCGACGGCGGCGGCGCGCGACGGAAGCCGGGGACGACCTCTCCGGGATGACAGCGCGAGGTACCTGAGCCGGTCGACCCGCCGGGCGCCGACCAGCGGCGGGCGCCGACCAGCGGCGGGCGAAGGCCGGCGCCGGGCAAAGGTCAGCGCCGGGCAAAGGTCGCGACGTCAACCACCGGCCGGCCGCCGGCCGACCGGACGCCTCACGGGGCGCGCCACCGGAGGCGTACCCCGCGCAGGCGTACCGCCCCCAAGGGCACCGCCCCCAGGCGCACCGCCCCGAAGCGCACCATCCGCCGATGCACCATCCGCAGGCGCACCGCCCCGAAGCGCACCACCCGCCGGCACACCGCGCGGAGGTGCCGCACAAGCCCCGTTCCCGCGGTGCGCCGACGGCTCGGCCCACCGGACACCCGTCACACCGGAGTTAGTTGATGACCCTTCAGGGAAAGCGGGTCGCCCTGCCCTCGGCGCCCGTCGTCCACAGGCAGTTCGAGGCGCACGCGGAAGCCACCCCCGACGCCGTCGCCGTCTTCTGCGCCGGACAGCAGGTCACCTACGCGGAACTCGACGCGAAGGCCAACCGGTTCGCACACTTCCTCACCGCGCGTGGTCACGGCCGGGGTGCGAAGGTCGGCGTCTGCCTCGACTACTCGATCGACATGGTCGTCGCCGTCCTCGGCACCCTGAAGGCCGGCGCGGCCTACGTACCGCTCGACCCGGCCTACCCGGTGGCGAGGCTCCAGCTGCTGCTCGGGCAGATCCCCGACCTCGCGCTGATCGTGGCCTCCCCGGCGACGGCCGGGCTGGTCGAGTCGGCGGCCGTCGAGGCCATCGACCTGGAGCAGTTGTCCGATCACCTGGCAGGTCTGCCGGCGACCGGCCCCGGCGTCCCGGTCACCGGCGACGACGTGTGCTACGCGGTCTTCACGTCCGGGTCGACCGGTACGCCCAAGCTGACCGCGGTGCGGCACGAGGGCTGGTTCAACCTGCTGAACTGGCTGATGCTCGAATACGGCCTGCATCCCGGGTCGAACAACCTGGTCGTCAGCGCGTTCGGGTTCGACCTCTCCCAGCGCAGCCTGATGATGCCGCTGTTCTGCGGTGCCACCCAGTACCTGATGGCGAGCCGGAACTTCGACGCCGCGATGGCCTACCGCATGCTGAGCGAGCACGGGATACGCACGGTGCACTGCGCCTCGAGCACGCTGTACGTCCTGGTGGACTGGGAGACCGCACGGGGCGGTGAGGCGCTCACCCGGCTCGACTACGTGCTCTTCGGCGGGGAACCGCTGAAGGCCGAACGGATCATGGACTGGGCGCGGCGCGAGGGGAACACCTGCACGCTGCTGCACCAGTACGGCGTCGCCGAGTGCACGGACGTGGCGACGTCGTACGACCTGGCCGCGTACCGGCCCGGCGAACACGACATCGCACCGGTCGGCAGGCCGGCCCACAACACCGGCATCCACCTCCTCGACGAGGAGATGCACGAGGTCGGGGCTGGGGAGCACGGCGAGATCTACATCTCCGGGACCGGTGTCGGCGCGGGCTACCTCAACGGCACGGGTCCCGAATCCGCGAAGTTCACCACGGTCGTGATCGACGGCGCGCCGCACCGGCTGTACCGCACGGGAGACCGCGGCTACGTGACCGAGGCCGGGGACCTCGTCGTCGTCGGCAGGATGGACGCGCAGGTGAAGGTGCGGGGGATGCGCATCGATCCCACCGACGTCGAGCGCGCCCTCGGCAGGCTGGCCGGGGTCCGGGAGGCCGCCGTGGTCGCCGCGTACACCGACTCCGGCGAGGCCGAGCTGGTCGCGTTCATCGTCCCGGCGGGGGACGGCTTCGACGAGAACGACGTGCGCACCCGCGTGCTCGGGACGCTGCCGCGGAACATGGTTCCGGCCAGGTTCATCGATATTCCGCGAATTCCGTTGAGCCCGCACGGAAAAGTGGACCGCGCGGCCCTGGCCGATGAGTTCAAGAACCATTACGCCGCCGGCGGCACGACGGCATAGTCGCCGAACCCTGCCGACGGGCCTTTCCGGCGAACCTTGCCGACGGACCTTGATGACAACCGAGAGGACTGTGATGATTGCGGACAGGGTGCGCAGCATCTGGTGCAGAGAACTCCAGCGCGATGACATATCGGTCGACGACGACTTCTTCACCCTGGGCGGCCAGTCCGTGATCATGACCCGGATCCAGGGTGCTTTCATCGAGGAGTTGGGCGTCGAGGTCCCGATGGACCAGATGTTCCTCAATCCGACGGTGGCTTCTATTTCCGCGTACATCGAATCCCTGGATGCGGTGACCCCATAGCGTCGGGCCCGGTCGGTGGTGTGTTTGGGGGGGGGGGGGGGGGTGTATTAAAATACACATAA
>NZ_JBEYYJ010000002.1:132560-329152 GCF_040645475.1 Streptomyces sp. NPDC046759
ACATATCTCCTGTGGGTGGGGCCGGTTCTGTGTGTGGTTGCGTCTCGCCGGCGAGACGCAACACAGCACCATCTCGATCACCATGACTTTTCCGGCTGCGGCCGTGTTGGACGAAAAAACTACCTGGTAAAAGAGGCGCCATGTGGGACGTGATTGTCATAGGTGCCCGTTGTGCGGGTTCGCCGACGGCCATGCTATTCGCGCAGCAGGGTTATCGCGTCCTGCTCCTGGAGAAAGCGCGCTTCCCGCAGGACACGCTGTCCTCGCACTACATCCACATGCAGGGCGTGGCGCTCCTCAATCGCTGGGGGCTGCTCGACAGGATCCGCGACACGGGCTGCCAGCCGATCACCCACGAGAGCTACGAGGGGCCCGGTGTGCGCATCGAGGGCTTCTCCCTGCCCATCGACGGACTGCGGACCACGTACGCGCCGAGGCGGTACGTGCTCGACCCGGTCCTCGCCGACGGTGCCGTGGCGGCCGGCGTGGAGTTCCGGCAGTCGTGCGCGGTCAACGACCTGGTGTTCGAGGGTGACCGGGTCGTCGGGGTGCGCTACACGACCCCGGGCGGCGCCGAGGCGACGGACCGGGCACGCCTGGTCGTCGGCGCGGACGGCATGCGATCGCTGGTGGCCCGCAAGGCCGGCGCGCAGAACGTCGTCGAGCACCCGCGGATGACCTGCACCTACTACAGCTACTGGGCCGGGGTTCCGGCGCACTTCGAGCTGTACGAGCGGCCGGGGCGCTGGATCGGTGTCCTCCCCACCAACGACGACCTCACGCTGCTCATGGCCTACTTCCCGCAGGAGGACTTCTCCGAGGTCCGCAAGGCGGTGGAACCCGCCTACCTCGATGCCTTCCGCACGACGGCACCGGAGTTGTACGAGCGGATGTCCGCGGGCCGGCGCGTGGAGCAGCTGTACGGCACGGGGCACCAGGAGAACTTCTTCCGCAAGGCCTTCGGGCCGGGCTGGGTGCTGGTCGGCGACGCGGTGAACCACAAGGACTCCATCACCGCCCGGGGCATCACCGAGGCCTTCGTGCAGGCCCAGACGCTCACCGAGTACATCGGGGACGGGCTGCACGACGACGCCGCGCTCAAGGCGGCGCTGAGGCGCTACGAGAACGAGCTGAGCAACGAAGCCCTCAACCACTACCAGGGCGCGCTCAACGTGGCCGAGCTCAAGCCCGAGGGGCGGGTCGAGATGCTGCGGAAACTGGTCGGGCACCAGGAGCAGATCGACCGGTACTTCTCGACGCTGTCGGGGGCTTGCTCCATCGACGACTTCTACAACGACGACCTCCTGACCTTGCTCGACCAGAGCTGACTGACGACTTGCTCCTTGGTTCCGCCGATTTGGAGACACAATGATCCCGTTGTCGTTCGCGCAGCGTCGGCTGTGGTTCGTGGACCGGTTCGAAGGTCCCTCGCCGACCTACAACGGCGCCTTCGCCCTGCGGCTGACCGGTGAGCTGAGCGTGGGTGCGCTGGAGGCGGCGCTCCGCGATGTCATCGACCGGCACGAGGCCCTGCGCACGGTGATCGTCGAGGACGACGACGGCGTCCCGCACCAGCAGGTGCTGCCCTCCGCGCAGAGGCCGTTCGACCTGCCGGTCGTCGAGGTCGCGGAGGAGGACCGGGCGGCGGCGGTCGACGAGGTGGCCACCGCCACCTTCGATCTGGCCGCCGACGTGCCCATCCGCGCCAGGCTGGTGCGGTGCGGGCCGCGGGAGCACACCCTGGTGCTGGTCGCGCACCACATCGCCGTGGACGGGGAGTCCTTCGGGCCGCTGTTCCGCGACCTCACCACCGCCTACGCGGCCCGCAGCGGGGGCAGGGCCCCGGCATGGGAGCCGCTGCCGGTGCAGTACGCGGACTACACGCTGTGGCAGCGGGACGTGCTCGGTGACGAGTCCGATCCGCACAGCCTGGCGGCCCGGCAACTGCAGTACTGGCGGCAGGCGTTGGCCGATCTGCCGCAGCCGCTGGCCATACCCACCGATCGCCCGCGGCCGAAGGTGATGAGCCAGCGCGGCGACCTGGTCCGGTTCTCGGTCGACCCCGACCTGCTGCGGTCCGTGGAGAAGCTGGCCGCGCAGGCGGACACCACGGTGTCGATGGTCATGCATGCCGCGCTGGCGGTCCTCCTGCACCACCTGGGCTGCGGTGACGACGTGCCCATCGGCGCACCGATCGCGGGCCGCACCGACGAGGAACTCCGGGACCTCATCGGGTTCTTCGTCAACACCTGGGTGCTGCGCGTCGACCTCTCCGGGAACCCGACCTTCCTCCAACTGCTGCAGCGGGTACGGGAGAAGTCCCTGGCCGCGTACGACAACCAGGACATGCCCTTCGAGCGGCTGGTGGAGCTGCTGAACCCGGACCGGTCCACCGCCTACAACCCGTTCTTCCAGGTGATGCTCTCCTGGCAACCGCCCGTGCCGGACCTGGAACTCCCCGGCCTCGACGTCGGGGCCGAGCGGCTCGAGACCGGGACGTCCAAGTTCGACCTGTTCTTCGACATGATCCCGAACGGCTCGGGCGGGGCGGAATGCCGTCTGGAGTACGTCACCGACCTGTTCGACAGGGACACGGCCGAGGGCATCGCGAACCGGTTCGTGCGCGTGCTGGGCCGGCTCGTGGCCGACTCGGGGTGCGGGATCGCCGGCATCGACGTGCTCGACGCGGGCGAACGGGACCGGTTGCTCACCCGGTTCAACGACACGGCCGCAGCGGTGTCCGAGCTGACGATCCCGGAGCTGTTCGAAGGCCAGGTGGCCAGGACGCCGGAGGCGCCGGCGATCGTGTGCGCCGACCGGACGCTGACCTACCGGGAGCTCGACGACCGGGCGAACAGCGTCGCCTGGGAGCTGGTCCGGCGCGGCGCCGGGCCGGAGGACCTGGTGGTGCTGGCGCTGCCGCGCACGGAGGACCTGGTGGTCGGCCTGCTCGGGATCCTCAAGTCCGGCGCCGGATACCTGCCGATGGACCCGCAGTACCTGAGCGGGCGGGCGGAGAGCGTGCTGTCCGAGGCGGCTCCGCGTTTCGCGGTCACCGACACCGGGACGTGGCAGGACCTGCCGCCGAGCGACATCTCGGCCGTCCACCTCGACCACCGGGCGTCATGGGACTCGCCCGCCGGGGCGCCGGACGACGCGGCCCGGACCGCTCCGCTGGCTCCGGACAACCTGGCGTACGTCATGTACACCTCCGGTTCCACGGGCAAGCCGAAGGGCGCGGCGATCACCCACCGCAACGTCGTCAACGGCGTGCGGGAGCTGGTACGCGTGCTGGACGCGCCGCCCGGGTGGCGGATGCTGGCCGGCACCTCGGTCAATTTCGACGTCTCGGTCTTCGAACTGCTGACCACCCTGTCCACCGGCGGCACGGCCGAGGTGGTGCCGAACGCGCTGGTGCTCGGCGAGCGGGACGGCTGGGACGGCCAGGTGATCAGCGCGGTCCCCTCGGTGCTCGCGGAACTGGTGGGTCACCTGGAGCGGACGACCGACGTGCGCACGGTCGTGTTCGCGGGCGACGTGCTCCCGGCCCGGCTGGTGCGGCAGGTGCGCGAGGCCCTGCCCGGGGCGCAGATCGTGAACTCCTACGGGCAGAGCGAGAGCTTCTACGCCACCACGTTCTCCCTCGCGGCGTCCGAGGAGTGGGCGGAGAGCGACGTCGCGCCCATCGGCACCCCGCTCGGGAACATGCGCGCCTACGTCCTCGGTCCGGGCCTCGCCCCGGTGCCGCAGGGCGTGATCGGTGAACTGTACGTCGTCGGGACCTGCCTGGGCCGCGGCTACCACGGCCGGCCGGGCCTGACCGCCGAGCGCTACGTGGCGAACCCGTTCGGTCCCGCGGGCGAGCGGATGTACCGCACGGGCGACCTGGCCCGCTGGAACGGACGTGGCCGGCTGGAGTGCGTCGGCAGGGCCGACGGCCAGGTGAAGGTGCGCGGCTTCCGCATCGAGACCGCCGAGGTCGAAGCGGCCTGCGTGGCCCACCCCGGCATCAGTCAGGCGGTGGTGATCAGCCGGGAGGCGCCCTCGGGCGGGCGGCGGCTCGTCGCGTACGTGGTGCACACCGGCGAGGGGGCCGTCGGTGACGACGGCGCCGGCGGTATCGGCGACGTGGACGTGCAGGCCGGTGCTTCGGCCGCCGAGCTGCGCAAGTTCGTCGCGGCACGGCTGCCCGACTACATGGTGCCGTCGGCATTCGTCGTGCTCGGCCGGCTGCCGCTCGGGCCGACCGGCAAGCTGGACCGCTCGGCGCTGCCCGAGCCGGAGTTCCTGGGCGAGGCCTACCGGGAGCCGCGCACCGAGGCCGAGGAGATCATCACCGCGGCCTACGCCGACGTGCTCGGTGTGGACCGGGTCGGCATCGACGACGACTTCTTCGCGGTGGGCGGGGACAGCCTGCGGTCGATCCAGGTGGTCGCGCGGGCCCGGGCCCGCGGCCTGCACCTGACCACCCGGGAGATCTTCGAGTGCCGCACGGCGGCGCGGCTGGCCGAGGTCGCGGCCGACCGCCAGGACAGGGTTCCCGAGCTCGCGGAGGACGAGGGCGGCGGCGTCGGACCGATGCCGTTGCAGCCCGTGGCACGGCAGGTGTTCGAACACGGCGGCGGGACGAACCGGTTCGCCATGGCGATGGCGCTGGAGCTGCCCGCGGGCATCGACGCGAGCGGGCTCGCCGCGACACTGGACGCCGTGCTCGACCGGCACGACCTACTGCGCGCGCAGCTGGTGCGCGGCGAGAAGCTCTCCCTCGTCGTGCGTCCGGCGGGCACCGTGCGGGCGGCGGACCTGATCCGCCGCGTTCCCTGCGACGACCGGTGGGACGAGCCGTCCTCGCTCCAGGCGGCGAAGGCGGAGCTGGACGACGCGGTCGGGCGACTCGACCCGGAGGCCGGGACCATGGCGGACTTCGTCTGGTTCGCCGCCAAGTCGGGTGCGGGCAGGCTGCTCGTGGTGCTGCACCACCTGGTGGTGGACGGGGTGTCCTGGCGCATCCTCATGTCGGACTTGGCCGAGGCGTGGCAGCAGGTCCGCTCCGGCAGGCAGCCCGAGCTGCCCGCGGTCGGGACGTCGGCCCGCCGCTGGGCGTCGGCCCTGCAGACCGAGGCGCTCACCCGGCAAAGGGAGGCGGAACTGGCGTACTGGCGGGACGTGCTCACCGCGCCGAACCCCCCGCTGGGCACCCGGGCGTTCGACCCGGCCGTGGATGTGATGTCCACGGTCGACACCGTACGGGTGCAGCTGCCCGCCGACGTCACCGAGGCGGTGCTGACCGGGCTCCCCGCGGCGTTCAAGGGCACCGGGACCGATGTGCTGCTCGCCGCGCTCGCCCTGGCGGTGAACCGGTGGCGCGGCGCGGACCGCTCGACCCTGGTCCGGTTGGAGGGGCACGGCCGCGAGGAGGACGTGGTCCCCGGGGCCGACCTCTCCCGGACCGTCGGGTGGTTCACCAGCATGTACCCGGCCCGGGTCGACGTGAGCGGGGTGGACCTGGCCGACGTGCTGGCCGGCGGCTCCGCGGCCGGGAAGGCGGTCAAGCTGGTCAAGGAGCAGCTGCGCGGGGTCCCGGACAAGGGCGTCGGTTACGGACTGCTGCGCCACCTCAACCCGCAGACCGCCGCGCAGCTCGACGGCCTCCCGGTGCCCCAGATCGGCTTCAACTACCTCGGCCGGATCTCCGACTCGGACGTCCCCGAGCACCTGCGTGCGGGCGGGTGGGGACCGGCGTCCTGGTCCACCGAGCTGATCCCGGCGCCCGACCCGGACCTGCCCGCACTGTCGGCGCTGGAGGTCAACGCGGTCGCCACGGACACCGCCGACGGCACCCGGTTGCAGGCGGCCTTCATGTTCCCCACCGGGGTGCTGTCCCGCGAGCGGACCTGCGAACTCGCCGAGCTGTGGGTCGAGGTGCTGCACGGCATGGCCGCGCACGCCGCACGGCCGGGGATCGGCGGTCTGACACCCTCCGACGCCCCGCTGGTCCCGGTCCGGCAGGACGAGATCGAGGCCTGGGAGCAGCGCTACGGCCGGCTGTCCGAGGTGTGGCCGAGCCCACCGTCGCAGGCCGGGATCCTGTTCCAGGCGGCTCTCGCCGACGGCTCCTTCGACGTCTACCACATGCAGTTCGTGCTGCATCTGTCCGGGCACGTGGATCCGGCGCGGATGCGGGCCGCCGGGCAGGCACTGCTCGAGCGGCATCCGAACCTGCGCTCGGCTTTCGTCACCGGAGCGGGCGGCGATCCGGTGCAGGTCGTGGCGGAACACGTCGTCATGCCGTGGCGGCACATCGATCTGTCCGGGCACGGCGAAGCCGAGCAGGACGCGGCGCTCGAGAGCTTCCTCGCCGAGGACCGGGCCGACCAACTCGATCCCGCCCGGCCGCCGCTGTTCCGGCTGGCCCTGCTCACCTGCGGGCCGCAGCGGGCGAAGCTCGTCATCACGGCGCATCACGCCGTGTTCGACGGCTGGTCGTCGCCCATGGTGATCACCGATCTGGTCCGGCTGTACTCCGGGACCCGCGACCTTCCCCCGGTCCGCGGCTACGGCGACTATCTGGCCTGGCTGTTCACGCAGGACCGGGAGGCGTCGGCCGCCCGGTGGGCCGCCGAGCTCGCCGGATTCGAAGAGCCGACCCTCGTGGCCCCGAGGACCCCCCTCGAGGAGGCCGCGACCGCTCTCGGGCGGGTCGAGGTGCCGCTGTCGATCGACAAGGGACGTGAACTCGCCCGGCGTGCCGCGGAACTCGGGGTCACGCTGAACACGCTCCTGCAGGGCGCGTGGGCGATCCTGCTCGCGAAGCTGACCGGGCAGCAGGACGTGGTGTTCGGGGCCGCCGTCAACGGCCGTCCGGCGGACCTGCTCGGCTCGGACGAGATGGTCGGCCTGTTCATCAACACCCTGCCGATCAGGGTGGCCTGCCGGCCGGACCTGAGCCTGGGCGACGTCATCACCGAGCTGCAGCGGCGGCAGACCGCGCTGCTCGACCACCACTACTACGGGCTGGCCGACATCCAGCGCGACGTCGGGCTGCCCGCCCTGTTCGACACGATCGTGGTGTTCGAGAACTACCCGGTCGACCGCGAGGGCATGGTCGACGCGAACGCATCGGCGGGGTTCACGATCGACGGCATCCGTCCGTTCGCGGGCTCCCACTACCCGCTCACCCTCAACTCCGCCGACCCCTACCTGCGGCTCTCCCTCGACTACCAGAACAACCTCTACGACCGCGAAGCGGCCGAGTCGATCGCCGCCCGGCTGGTCCGGGTGCTGGAGCGGCTTCTCGCCGATCCGGACACGCGCCTCGCCGAGGTCGACGTGCTCGGTGAGGACGAGCGGAACTGGTTGCTGCACGAGGTGAACGACACGGTCGAGCCGACGCTGGAACCCGGTCTCGTGGAGGCCGTGCGCCGGCAGACCGAGGCGACCCCGCAGGCCCTTGCCGTCGTCGCCGAGGACGAGTCGTTGACGTACGGCGAGCTGGACGAGCGGAGCAACCGGCTGGCGCACTGGCTGATCGGCCGCGGTGTGCGGCCGGAGTCGCGGGTCGCCGTGTGTCTGCCCCGGTCCGCGGAGCTCGTGGTGGCGCTGCTGGCGGTGCTGAAGGCCGGTGCGAGCTACGTCCCGATCGACCCGGAACACCCGCGTTCCCGGATCGACCACATCCTCGAGGATTCCCGTCCGGCGCTCGTGCTCGACGCCGATGCGCCGGCCGGCGTGGATGGTCCGCAGTGTCCGGGATCGGCACCGGAGGTGGTCGCCCGGCCGGACAACACCGCGTACGTGATCTACACCTCCGGCTCGACGGGGACCCCGAAGGGGGTGGCGGTCACCTACGGCGCGCTGGCGAACTTCCTGGCCACGATGCGCCGGCGGTTCCCGCTGTCGCCGGCGGACCGGCTGCTCGCCGTGACCACGGTCGCGTTCGACATCGCGGGGCTGGAGCTGTACCTGCCGCTGCTCTCCGGGGCGGCGGTGGTGCTGGCCGGGAAGAAGACCGTCTCCCAGCCCTCGGCCGTGGTGGAGGCGATGCGCCGTCACCAGGTCACCGTCGTCCAGGCGACACCGGCGTTCTGGCAGATGCTGCTCATGGAGGAGCCGAACGGCGCCCGGGGCCTGCGGATCCTGGTCGGCGGGGAGGCCCTGCCCGCGCAACTGGCCGATGCCCTGGCCGAGCAGGCCGCCGAAGTGGCCAACATGTACGGACCGACCGAGACGACGATCTGGTCGACGACGGCGACGGTCGAGACCGGACCCGGCGTCCCGGCGATCGGGACGCCGATCGGGAACACCCAGGTGTACGTGCTCGACTCGCGGCTGCTTCCGGCCCCGCGCGGCGTGGAGGGCGAGCTCTACATCGCCGGCGACGGCCTGGCGCGCGGGTATCAGGGCCGGCCGGGGATGACCGCGGGACGGTTCGTGGCCTGCCCGTTCGGCGAGCCCGGCGCGCGGATGTACCGCACCGGCGATCTGGTGCGGTGGGGCCGGAACGGCCTGCTGGAGTACATCGGTCGAACCGACTTCCAGGTGAAGATCCGGGGTTTCCGGATCGAGCTCGGTGAGGTCGAGCATGTGCTGGCCGGGCATCCCGGCGTGGCGCAAGCGGTCGCCGTGGTGCGCGAGGAACGCGCCGGCGACCAGCGGCTGGTCGCGTACGTGAGGCCGGCCGGCAAGGCGGACCCGGCCGGGCTGGACGTCGAGGCCCTGGCGGACCTGCTCCGGGAGCGCCTGCCGGAGTACATGGTTCCGTCGGCGATCGTGCCGCTCGCCGCGTTCCCCACGACGCCGAGCGGGAAGCTCGACCGCGCCGCGCTCCCCGCCCCCGACCACGCCCGGGCGGCGACCGGACGAGGGCCGCGCACCCACACCGAGGAAGTCCTCTGCCGGCTGTTCGCCGATCTGCTGGGTGCGGAAGAGGTCGGCATCGACGACGACTTCTTCGCCAGCGGCGGCCACTCGCTCCTGGCCACCCGGCTCAGTGGCCGGATCCGCAACGAGTTCGACGTCGACATGAAGGTCACGACGGTGTTCCGCAATCCGACCGTTGCCCAGTTGGCGGTTCGGATCGAGGAACTGACGACGCCGGACGGCACCCAGCAGCGCAAGTCCAAGCCGAACCGCCCCCAGCTGCGCAAGATGACCGTGTAGGAGAAGCGTCGATGATTCCGCTGTCTTTCGCCCAACGTCGACTCTGGTTCCTCCACCGTCTGGAAGGCCCGTCCGCGACCTACAACATCCCGTTCGTCCTGCGCCTGGACGGGCCCCTGGACACCGCGGCCCTGACAGCGGCGGTGACGGACGTCGTCACCCGGCACGAGACCCTGCGCACCCTGATCGTCGAGAGCGCCGACGGCACGCCGGAACAGCGGATCCTGCCCCCGCGGGAGGCGGCTCTGCAGTTCCGGGTGGTCGACGTGACGGCCGACGCGGTGGACGCCGCGCTGCGCGAGGCCCTGCGCGAGGGCTTCGAGCTGGACAGGGAACTCCCCCTGCGGACCACTGTTCTCCGCGTCTCCCCGCAGGAGCACGTCCTCGCGTTCGTGTTCCACCACATCGCGGTGGACGGGGCGTCGATGGCGCCGTTCCTCCGGGGTCTGGTGTCGGCGTACGCGGCCCGCCACCGGGGCGGTGCACCGGACTGGACGCCGCTCCCGGTGCAGTACAAGGACTACACCCTGTGGCAGCGGCAGCTGCTGGGTGACGAAGCCGATCCGCAGAGCATCGCCGCGGAGCAGATCGAGTACTGGCGGCGGGAGCTCGACGGAGTGCCGCAGCCGGTGCAGCTGCCGCTGGACCGGCCCCGGCCGACGATGGCCGACCACCGTGGCGGTCATGTCTCGTTCGAACTGGAACCCGAGCTGCTCGCCGGGCTCGGCAAGCTGGCCGCGGACCACGGCGCCACGGCACCGATGGCGGCCCAGGCCGCGCTGGCGGTGCTCCTGTACA
This sequence comes from Streptomyces sp. NPDC046759, assembly GCF_040645475.1. Taxonomy (NCBI): domain Bacteria; kingdom Bacillati; phylum Actinomycetota; class Actinomycetes; order Kitasatosporales; family Streptomycetaceae; genus Streptomyces; species Streptomyces sp. NPDC046759. The sequence continues at coordinate 142,518 of NZ_JBEYYJ010000002.1, forward strand.
AGCTGGGCGGCGGGGTGGACGTGACGATCGGCAGCCCGATCGAGGGGCGAGCCGATGAGCAGCTCGACGACCTGATCGGGTTCTTCGTCAACACCTGGGTGCTGCGCGCCGACCTGGCGGGGAACCCGTCGTTCGGCGAACTGCTGGACCAGGTGCGGGACAGGGCCCTCGCCGCGTACGACAACCAGGACGTGCCCTTCGAGCGCCTGGTGGAGCTGCTCGGCCCGGACCGTACCACCTCCTACCAACCGCTGTTCCAGGTGATGCTGGCCTGGCAGTTCGTGTGGCCGCGGATCGAGATGCCGGGGCTGCGGGCCACCCCCGTCGCGGCGGACACCGGCACCGCGAAGTTCGACCTGTTCTTCAACATCGTCCCGGACGCGTCCGGAGGTGCCTACGGGCGGCTGGAGTACGCGACGGAACTGTTCGACCACACCACGGCCGTGAGCATGGCCGACCGCTATGTGCGCGTGCTGCGGCAGGTGGTCGCCGACCCCGGGGTGCGGCTCGGCGGCGTGGACGTGCTCAGCGAGGCCGAACGGGACCTGCTGGCACGGGTGAACGGGACGACGGTGCCGCTCCGGGCCTCCACGGTGCCGGAACTGGTCGCCGCCCAGGTGACGCGGACGCCGGACGCGGCAGCGGTGGTGTGCGGACCGACGACGCTGTCGTACCGGGAACTGGACGTCCGCGCCGGCCGGCTCGCCGCGGTGTTGCGGGACCACGGTGTGGGGCCGGACGTCCTGGTCGCCGTGGCCCTGCCCCGGTCCGCGGACCTGGTGGTCGCGCTGCTGGGCGTGCTCAAGGCCGGCGGCGCCTACCTGCCGATCGACCCCGACTACCCGGCCGCGCGCGTCGACCTCCTGCTCGGCACGGCCGATCCGGCCCTGGTGCTGACCGCTCGTGAGACGGCGCAGACGGTGGCGAGGTGCCGGCAGCCGGCGCTTCACCTCGACGATCTGGATCTGGACGGCCCCGCCCCCGCGGCCCCGGATGTCCGTACCGGCCCGGACAACCTGGCCTACGTGATGTTCACTTCGGGGTCGACCGGGACCCCCAAGGGCGTCGCCGTCACCCACGCCTGCGTGGTCAATGGCGTACGGGACCTGCGTCGTACGGCACATGTCGGGGCGGGGTCCCGGATGCTCGGCGCGACCTCCGTGAACTTCGACGTCTCCGTGTTCGAGATCTTCACGGCACTCACCGCCGGGGCGAGCGTCGAGATCGTCCGAGACGTGCTCGAACTCACCGAACGCGACGCGTGGTCGGGCACCACCATCAGTGCCGTGCCCGCGGTGTTCTCCGCGTTGCTCGACCAGATCGGCACCGACACCCCCGGCAGCCTCGAACTGGACGTGGAAACCGTCATCTTCGCCGGTGAGGCGCTCTCGGCCCATCTCGTCCGCAAGGTCCACGACGTCCTGCCGGACGTGCGTGTCATCAACGCCTACGGACAGACCGAAAGCTTCTACGCCACCACGTTCACCCTCCCGCGGCAGCCGGCCCGGACCGGTGCGATACCGGTCGGGGAGCCACTCGCCCACATGCGCGCCTACGTCCTGGGGCCGGACCTCGGCCCCGTCCCGCCCGGTGTGATCGGCGAACTGTACGTCGGCGGTCTGCTCGCCCGCGGCTATCACCGCAGCGCCGGAACGACCGCGCAGCGGTTCGTGGCCTGTCCCTTCGGAGCCGCGGGCTCGCGGATGTACCGCACCGGCGACCTGGCCCAGTGGGACGCGAACGGCCGGCTGACGTACGCGGGACGAGCCGACACCCAGGTGAAGGTCAACGGCATCCGTGTCGAGCCGACCGAGATCGAGGCGGTCCTCGCCCGGCACCCCGCGATCGGCCAGGCCGTGGTCACGGTGTGCGAGGACCACACCGGCAGCACGCGACTCGTCGGCTACGTGGCGCCGGTGGGCACCGGAGACGCCGACGCGGATCCGCCCGCCGGTGTCGCCGTGGCGGATCTGCGGCGGTTCGCGGCCGAGCGGCTACCCGACTACATGGTGCCCGCCCTGCTCGTGGTGCTGGACCGGCTCCCGCTGACCGCGAGCGGCAAGCTGGACCGGGCCGCGCTGCCCGAGCCGCAGTTCACCGGCGCCGAGTACCGGGCGCCGCGCAGCGCGGCGGAGCGGGTCCTGGCCGAGGTGTACGCGGACGTGCTCGACGCCCCCCGGGTGGGCATCGACGACGACTTCTTCACCAGCGGCGGGGACAGCATCCGTTCCATCCAGGTCGTCGCGCGCGCCAGGACGCGCGGCGTCGTGGTCAGCACACGGGAGATCTTCGAGCACCGCACGGTCGCCCGGCTCGCGGAACTGGTCGAAGGCCGGGAACAGGAGGACCGCGTGATCCTGGCCGAGCTGCCGGGTGGCGGCGTGGGCCGGGCTCCGCTGCCGCCGACGGCGGCGCACGTCCTCGCGCTGGGTGGGGGCATCGGCCGGTTCTGCATGTCCGCGATGCTGACGCTGCCCGAGGACATCGACCGTGCCGGGCTGGTCGCCACCTTGCAGGCCGTGCTGGACCGGCACGACGTGCTGCGCTCACGGCTCGACCGGGCGCAGCCGGGCCTGTGGATCGAGTCGGCCGGCTGTGCGGACGCCGGCGCACTGCTGCGGGAGGTGCCGTACGACGACGCCGATGTGAACGCCGAACTGGACGCGGCCGCGGGCCGGCTGGACCCGGACGCGGGCGTCATGGCGCAGTTCGTGCGGTTCACCTCCGACACGGGTGCGGACCGATTGCTGATCGTGGTGCACCACCTGGTCGTCGACGGGGTGTCGTGGCGGATCCTGGTGCCGGACCTGGTGTCCGCCTGGCAGCGGGTCCGGGAGGGCCGCACCCCGCAACCGGCGGCGCCGGGCACCTCGTTGCGCCGCTGGGCGCACGCTCTGGCCGAGGAGGCGGCCGCCCCGCAGCGGGTGGCGGAACTGCCCGTGTGGCAGCAGATCCTGCGCGAGGACGAACCCGTGCTCGGAGCACGGGAGCTGGACCGGTCCCGTGATGTCGCAGGCACCGTGGACACGGTGCGCGTCCAGGTGCCGGCGGACGTCACGGGGACCTTGCTGGACACGGTGCCGTCGATCTTCCGCGGCGGTGTCGACGACGGGCTGCTGGCCGCGCTGGCGCTGGCCCTGGCGGCCTGGCGCCGGGCGCGGGGTGTGTCCGGGGCGTCGACGCTGGTCCGGCTGGAAGGACACGGCCGGGAAGAGCAGGTCGTGCCCGGCGCGGACCTGTCCGGCACGGTCGGATGGTTCACCGCCATGTTCCCGGTGCGGGTGGACCTGGCCGGCATCGACGTGGCGGAAGCATTCGCCGGCGGTCCGGCCGCCGGCCGGGCGATCAAGGCCGTCAAGGAACAGGTGCGGGCGGTGCCGGACAACGGCATCGGCTACGGCATGCTGCGCCACCTCAACCCCGACACCGCCCCCGCGCTCGCCGGACAGCGGGAACCGCAGATCGGGTTCAACTACCTCGGCAGGTCCTCCGGGGCGGACATCCCCGAGGACCTGCGCGGCCTGGGCTGGGCACCGGACACCACGCACCGGGACCTGATCGCGGCGCCGGACGCGGACATGCCGGTGCTGTCGGCGCTCGAGATCAACGCGGTGGCCACCGCCACCCCGGGCGGTGACGAGCTGACCGCCTACTTCGGCTTCCCGGCCGGCGTGCTCTCCCGTGACGAGGTGAGCGAGCTGGCCGGTCTGTGGGTCCAGGCACTGACCGGCCTGGCCCGGCACGCCGCGACGCCCGAGGCCGGCGGGCTCACCCCGACCGACGCCCCTCTGGTCGACGTGAGCCAGGAGGAGATCGACAGCTGGGAGGCCCGGTTCGGCAAGCTGACCGAGGTCTGGCCGGTGACCCCGGCGCAGTCCGGGATGCTGTTCCACACCATGCTGGCCGGGGCGTCGTTCGACGCCTACCACATGCAGATGGTCTTCCACCTCTCCGGTGAGGTCGACCCGGACCGGATGCACCGGGCCGGGCAGGCGCTGCTGGCACGTCATGCCAACCTCCGGGCGGCGTTCGTCGACCGGGCGGACGGCGACGTGGTGCAGGTGGTGCCGCGGACGGTGACCCTGCCCTGGCGGCACCTCGATCTGAGCGCGGCCGGCGAGGCGGAGCGTACCGAGACGTTCGAGCGGTTCCTCACCCAGGACCGGGCCACCCACTTCGACCGGGGTACCCCACCGCTGATCCGGCTGGCCCTCGTCGTCCTCGGGCCCGGCCGGGCCGAACTGGTGATGACCGCCCACCACGTGCTGTTCGACGGCTGGTCCACGCCCTTGCTGATGCGGGACCTGCTGCTGCTCTACGCGTCCCACGGCGATCCGACGGGCCTGCCGAGCACGCGTGGGTACGGCGACTTCCTGTCCTGGCGCGCCCGGCAGGACCAGGAGGAGGCGGCCCGGGCGTGGGCGACCGAGCTGCAGGGGCTGGAGGAACCGACCCTTCTCGCCCCCGGCGCCGCGGGCACGGGCGACGAGGGCCTCGACCAGGTCGATGTCCCGCTGCCGCGCGAACTGGCGCGCGAGGTCGACCGGCGCGCCTCCGCGTTGGGCATCACCGTCAACACCCTGGTGCAGGGGGCGTGGGCGCTGCTGCTCGGCCGGCTCACCGGCCGCCAGGACGTGGTGTTCGGCGCCACCGTCTCCGGGCGCCCGGCCGCCGTGACGGACGTCGAGTCGATGGTCGGGATGTTCATCAACACCCTTCCCGTACGCGTCGAGTACGCGCCCGGCGACACCCTCGCCGGGCTCCTCACCCGGCTGCAGAGCCGGCAGGCCGGTCTGCTGGAGCACCACCACCACGGGCTCACGGAGATCCAGCAGGCCGTCGGCCTGCAGTCGCTCTTCGACACGCTCGTCGTCTTCGAGTCGTACCCGGTCGACGAGGAGGGCCTCAGCGCCGCCACCGAGGCCGCGGACCGGATCGCCGTCACCGGACTCCGCCTGTCCACGGGCACCAACTATCCGCTGGCCCTGATGGCGGTGGTCGAACCGAGTCTCCGGCTGACCCTCCAGTACGCGCGGGGTGTCTTCGGCCGGGACGCGGTGGAGGTGTACGCGGCGCGGCTCGTCCGCGTCCTGCGGCAGCTGGTGGACACCCCCGAGCTGCGGGCCGCGCACGTCGACATCCTGGAGCCCGCCGAACGCGACCGGCTGCTGACCGAGTTCAACGACACGGCCGTCCCGACGCCGGACGTCACGATCCACGGGCTGGTCGAGGCGCAGGCTGCGCGGACCCCGGACGAGGTCGCCGTGGAGGCCGAGGGCGTGTCGCTGACGTACCGCGAGGTGAACGCCCGGGCCGACCGCCTGGCACGGGAACTGGCCGGACGCGGAGCGGGCCCGGAGTCGGTGGTCGCGGTGTCGCTGCCGCGGTCGGCGGACCTGGTGGTCGCACTGCTGGCGGTCCTGAAGTCGGGCGGCGCCTATCTGCCGGTCGACCCCAGGTACCCCAGCCACCGCCTGGCGGCCATCTTCGGGGAGGCGCGGCCGTGCCTGGTCCTGACGGACTCCACGACGGTCCCGGTGCTGCCGGACCACGACGCCCCGGACGTCCTCCTCGACTCGCTCGACCTGTCCGGGGACGTCGCCGGACTCGAACGGCCGGTGCACTCCCAGCAGTTGGCATACGTCATGTACACCTCCGGCTCCACGGGCAAGCCCAAGGGCGTCGCCATCACCCACGCGAACGTGGTCAACGGCGTGCTGCGGCTCGCGTCGCGCCTGGGCATGGAGCCGGGCGAGCGGCTCCTCGCGGGCGCGTCGGTCAACTTCGACGTCTCGGCGTTCGAGATCTTCACGACGCTCGCCACCGGCGGCGTCGTCGAACTGGTCCGGGACGTGCTGGTCCTGGGCGAGCGCAAGGGCTGGAGCGGCGGTGTCATCTCCACCGTGCCGTCCGCCTTCGCCGAACTCGTCGACCAGATCTCCGGCCGCACCAGCGTGGAGACGGTCGTCTTCGCCGGCGAGGCTCTGCCCTCCTCGCTCGTCGAGAAGGTGCGGGACGCCTTTGCGGGGGTACGGGTCGTCAACGCCTACGGGCAGAGCGAGTCGTTCTACGCCACCACCTTCACCGTCTGCGGTGATGCGCGGGAGCGTTCCGGCAACGCGCCCGTCGGCACCCCGCTCGGCAACATGCGGGCCTACGTCCTCGGTCCCGGCCTGGACCCGGTGCCGCCGGGCGCGGTCGGCGAGCTGTACGTCGGCGGGAACGTGGGCCGCGGTTACCACGGCCGCGCCGATCTGACCGTCGAGCGGTTCGTCGCCGACCCGTTCGGGCCGTCCGGCTCGCGCATGTACCGCACCGGTGACCTGGCCCGCTGGAACGACGAGGGTCAACTGGAGTACGTGGGCCGCGGGGACGCGCAGGTCAAGGTGCGCGGCTTCCGCGTCGAGCCCGGCGAGGTCGAGGCCGCGCTCACCGCGCACCCCGAGGTCGCCCAGGCCGTCGTCATGGCCCGGGGGACCGGCATCGGCAAGCAGCTCATCGCGTACGTGGTGCCGGCGGGTGAGAGGGGGTCCGGTGATGCCGGCTCCGGTGCGACCGGCTCCGAGGAGATCCGCCGGTTCGTCGCCGAGCGGCTGCCCGAGTTCATGGTGCCGTCCGCCCTCGTGCTCCTGGACCGGCTGCCGCTGATGCCCAACGGCAAGCTGGACCGGGCCGCGCTGCCCGAGCCGCAGTACACCGGCGCCGCCTACCGGGCGCCCCGCACCACCCGCGAGGAGACCCTGGCCAAGCTGTTCGCCGAGGTGCTCGGCGTCGACCGGGTCGGCATCGACGACGGCTTCTTCGAGCTCGGCGGCCACTCCCTGCTCGCCACCCGGCTCATCAGCCGCGCCCGCGCCGAGATGGGGATCGAGATACCCATCCGCAAGATCTTCGACCTGCCGACGGTGGCCGCGCTCGCCGCCTGGTCGGAGGAATCGGCTGCTCCCCGTCGCCCCAGTCTGCGCCAGATGATCGTAAAGGAGTGAAGCAATGATTCCGCTGTCATTCGCACAACGCCGTATGTGGCTTCTGCACCAACTGGAGCGGGGAGCGGCGACCTACAACATATCGGCGGCGTTCCGGCTGACCGGGTCCCTGGACGAGGCCGCCCTCGTCGCGGCGCTCCGCGATGTGGTCGACCGGCACGAGACCCTGCGCACCCTGTTCGTGACCGACGACGACGGCGAGCCCTGCGCGCGTATTCTGCCGGTGGGGGAGGCGGCGCCGCAGGTGCCGGTGGTCGAGGTGACGCCCGAGGACCTCACCGAAGCGATCGGCGAGGCCGTATCGCACCGTTTCGACCTGGCGGCCGAACTCCCGTTCCGAGCCGCTCTGTTGCGCTGCTCCGCCCGGGAACACGTCCTGGTCGTGGTCATCCACCACATCGCCTCGGACGGCAGCTCGAGCGCACCGATGATGCGCGACCTGGTCGACGCCTACACCGCCCGGCGGGACGGCCGGGCGCCGGCGTGGGAGCCGCTGCCCGTGCAGTACCAGGACTATGCGCGCTGGCAGCGCGAGGTGCTCGGCGACGTGGCGGACCCGGGCAGTCTCGCCGCGGCGCAGGTCGAGTACTGGCGCAAGGAGCTGGCGGGGGTGCCGCAGCCGCTGAGCCTGCCGCTGGACCGGCCGCGGCCCGCGGAGGCGAGTTCGCACGGCGACACGGTCCCCCTTGTGGTGGCACCGGAGGTGGCGGCCGGTCTGCAGAATCTGGCCCAGCAGCGCGGGACGAGCCTGTCGATGGTCCTGCAGGCCGCGCTGGCGGTGCTGCTGGGCAAGCTCAGCGGCGGGGACGACGTGACGATCGGCTCGCCGATCGCCGGGCGGACCGACGAAGCGCTGGCCGATCTGATCGGATGCTTCGTCAACACCCAGGTGCTGCGCGCCGACCTGTCCGGCAACCCGTCCTTCGCCGACCTGCTCGCGCAGGTGCGGGACAAGGCGCTGGCGGCCTACGAGCACCAGGACGTGCCGTTCGACGTGGTGGTCGAGTCGATCAACCCCGACCGCTCCGCGGCGTACCAGCCGCTGTTCCAGGTGATGTTCTCCTGGCAGAGCTACGAGAAGCCGGACTTCGAGCTCCCCGGGCTCGAGGTGAGGTTCGAGCAGGCCATCCCGTCGACCGCCATGGTCGACCTGACCTTCTTCATGGCCGTGGACGACTCGGGGGCGCTGCGGGGCGATCTGCAGTACGCGACCCAGCTGTTCGACCGCGACTCGGCCGAGGTGATCGCGGCCCGGCTCGTCCGGGTGCTGGAGCAGCTGGCCGCCGATCCGGGTCTGTGCGTCGGGGACGTCGACGTGCTGATCGCGGGGGAGCGGGAGCGGCTGGTCCGGGAGGTGAACGACACCGGCAACGACATTCCCGAGGTCACCCTGGTCGAGCTGTTCGAGCGGCAGGTGGCGCAGCGGGTCGACGCGCCCGCGGTGGTCTGCGACGGTGCCACGCTCACCTACGGGGACCTGAACGCCCGGGCCAACCGGCTCGCGCGGCACCTCGTCGCCCGGGGAGTGGGTCCCGAGTCCCTGGTCGGGATCTGCCTGGAGCGCTCGGCGGACCTGGTCGTCGCGCTGCTGGCGGTGCTCAAGGCGGGCGGTGCCTATCTGCCCATCGACCCCGACTCCCCGGCCGACCGGATCGCCTACATGCTCCAGGACGCCCGGCCGGTCCTGCTGGTCACCACCAGCACCACCGGCGCCGCGCAGGACCTGGACCGGTCCCTCCCCCTGGTCCACCTCGACCGGGCCGGAGCCTTCGCCGAGGAGCCGGCCACGGACCTCACCGACGCCGAGCGCCGCACCGCCCTGCGCCCCGAGCACCCGGCGTACGTGATCTACACCTCCGGGTCGACCGGCCGCCCCAAGGGGGTGCTGATCCCGCACCGCAACGTGGTCGGGCTCTTCAGCGCCACTCAGGAGGGCTTCGCCTTCGGCGCGGACGACGTGTGGACCCTGTTCCACTCCTACGCCTTCGACTTCTCGGTGTGGGAGCTGTGGGGGCCGCTGCTGCACGGCGGACGCCTGGTCGTGGTCCCCTTCGACGTCTCCCGGTCTCCGGGCGACTTCCGCCAGCTGCTCGCCCGGGAGCAGGTCACCGTCCTCAACCAGACGCCTTCGGCCTTCTACCAGCTCGTCCAGGCCGACGCCCAGGCTCCCGGCCGGGATCTGGCGCTGCGGTACGTGGTGTTCGGCGGCGAGGCCCTCGACCTGAACCGCCTTGCGGACTGGTACGAGCGGCACGCCCCCGGTGCGCCGGTGCTGGTCAACATGTACGGCATCACCGAGACCACCGTGCACGTCACCCGCATCGACCTGGACGAGCGCTCCGCCGCCCGCCACCGGGCCAGTGTGATCGGCCGGGCCGTCCCGGGCCTGCGCGCCTACGTCCTGGACCCGAACCTCAAGCCGGCGCCCACCGGTGTGACCGGGGAGCTGTACGTGGCGGGCTACGGCCTGGCCCGCGGTTACCACGGCCGGCCGGAACTGACCGCGGGACGGTTCGTCGCGTGCCCCTTCGGCGACGCGGGCGAGCGGATGTACCGCACCGGCGACCTGGCCCGGTGGGACAGGAACGGTCAGCTGGAGTACGTGGGACGAACCGACTCCCAGGTGAAGATCCGGGGGTTCCGGATCGAGCTCGGTGAGATCGAACACGTGCTGGCCGGGCATCCCGCTGTGGCCGAGGCGGCCGTGGTGGTGCGCGAGAACCAGGAGGGCGACAAGCGCCTGGTGGGTTACGTGGTGCCCGAGCCCGGTGCGGCGGTGGCCGATGCCGGTGTCCGGACGGACGACGGGCGCCGGGACCACGACGAACCGTCGGCCGGTCCGCTGCTCGCCGAGCTGTCCGAGTACCTGCGGGGGCGTCTGCCGGACTACATGGTGCCTTCCACGGTGATCGCGCTGCCGGAGATTCCGCTGACCTCGAACGGGAAGCTCGACCGGCGGGCCCTGCCCTCCGAGGACACGAACACCGTGGCCGGCCGGGAGCCGCGCAACTCCTACGAGCGGACGTTGTGCGCCCTCTTCGGCGAACTGCTCGGCCGGGAGAGCGTCGGTGTCGACGACAACTTCTTCGCGCTCGGCGGGCACTCCCTCCTGGCCACCCGGCTCAGCGTCCGCGTCCGCAACCAGTTCGACGTCGACCTGCCGATCAGGACGATCATCAGGTACCCCACGGTGGCCGAGCTGGCCACGCTGATGCTCGCCGGCGGCGTCCCCGACGACGACGCCGACTCGTTCGCGGTCGTACTGCCCCTGAACGGCGACCCCGGTACGGGGAAGCCGCCGGTGTGGTTCTTCCACGGTGGGGGCGGGCTGGGCTGGGCGTACTACAGCTTCGTGCTGCACCTGCCGGACCGGCCGGCGTACGCCCTGCAGTCCCGCGGCTCCGACGGCGTGGAGCCGCTGGCGGGCTCGGTGCAGGAGATGATCGACGACTACGTCACCCAGATGCTGAAGGTCCAGCCGGAAGGCCCCTTCAACCTGATCGGCTGGTCCTACGGCGGTACCGTCGTGCAGGCCGTCGCGGACGCGCTCGACCGGCGGGGCCACGAGGTCGCCCTGGTGGCCGTCCTGGACGCCCAGCCGGGGGGCAGCGGGTTCATGCAGGTCCATGCCGGCAAGGAGTCCTCGGACTTCCGGGCGGAGCTCGAGGACGACTTCAGCCGGTACATACGCACCGGCAACCGGCAGCAGTTCCTGGACACCATGTCGAAGGTCCTGGCCAACAACACGTCCCTCATGATGGATTTCGAATCGCCGGTCTACCGCGGCGATGTGCTGTATTTCAACGCGGCGCTCGAGGAGAGGTCGTACGCGCACGCGTGGCGGCCGTATGTCGGCGGTTCCCTCGAGGTGCACGACGTGCACGCCACGCACCACGAAATGCACATGCCAGCACCTGTGGCCGCGTTCTTCGACGTCGTCGGCCCCCGGCTGGCGTAGCGACCGGGCAGCTCTCTCCCGGAACTGGTGCAACGAACGATCGAATGGATGATGGGGGTTGGTCGGGGTGACAGAACCCGGCATGTCCGTGGAAGACCGGAACGGGACCGCGTTGCTGTGCGTGCCGTTCGCGGGAGCAGGACCTTCGTTCTTCCACCCGTGGCGGGCGCCGGCCGGCGACCGGTGGCGGGTGGTCCCGGTCGAACTGCCGGGCAGGGAGCGGCGGATCCTGGAGACGCCGTACCGCAACGTCGTCGAAGCGGCCAAGAACTCGGTCGACGACATCGTCGCGCAGCTGGGCCCCGGGGCGCGGACCGTGCTGTTCGGGCACAGTCTGGGCGCGGTCCTCGCGTACGAGCTGGTGCACCTGCTGAGCACGCGCGACGTGCAGGTCGAGCGGCTGGTCGTCAGTGGTTCGCCGGGGCCGTGGACACAGCGCGAGAGGCGGGCGACGGGGCTGCCGGACGAGGAGTTCCTCGCCCGCGTCGAGGAGTTCGCGGGGTTCCGGCACGAGGCACTCGACCACCCGGAGATGCGGGAACTGATCCTCCCCGTACTGCAGGCCGACTGCGAGATGCACGAGAACTACGTCCCGAGCACCGACGAACCGGTGTCGGTGCCGATCTGCTCGCTGCGGGGCAGCTCCGACGGCCTGGTGACCGCGGAGGAGGCGCAACAGTGGCGGGACGCGACCACGAGTGCGTTCAGCTATGTGGAGTTCCCGGGCGACCACATGTACCTGGTCGATCTCGGCCGGGAGGTGCTGGACGTAATCGAGGCGGAGTCCGCCCGCGGTCGCTAGTGCCGCGACCGGCCGGTCACCTGCGGGCCCGTGCCCTGCTCCGGCCAGGCGGAACACCGCGGCCGGGTCGTGTCAGGGACGTGTCAGGCGGGTGACAGGCCCGGTGGGGAAGGTGGAAGCATGACAAGCTCCGCGATCGCAGTTTCCGGGCTGCGCAAGACATACGGCGACAAAGCCGTGCTCGACGGCATCGACTTCGATGTCGCCGCGGGATCGATCTTTTCCATGCTCGGCCCGAACGGGGCGGGCAAGACCACCACGGTGAACGTCCTGACGACGTTGCTGAAAGCCGACGCGGGGACCGTGCGCGTCGCCGGGCACGACGTGGTGACCGCGACCAAGGACGTACGCGCGGTCATCGGCGTGACCGGTCAGTTCGCCGCGGTGGACGAGCTGCTGACCGGCCGGGAGAACCTGCAGCTGATGGCGGACCTGAGGCGCGTGCGCGCCGGTGACCAGGTGGTCACGCGGCTGCTGGAGCGGTTCGACCTGGCGGAGTCGGCGGACAAGATGGCCTCGGCCTACTCCGGCGGTATGCGCCGGAAGCTGGACCTGGCGATGACGCTGGTCGGCAACCCGCGGATCATCTTCCTGGACGAGCCGACGACGGGCCTGGACCCGCGCAGCCGGCGCACCATGTGGGGGATCGTCCGCGACCTGGTCGCCGACGGCACCACCATCTTCCTCACCACCCAGTACCTCGAGGAGGCCGACCAGCTCGCCGACCGGATCGCGGTGCTCGACCAGGGCCGCCTGGTCGCCCAGGGCACCCCCGAGGAGCTCAAGCGCCAGATCCCCGGCACCCACGTCCGTCTCCGGTTCGCCGACCTCGACGAACTCGACACGGCGGCACGGGTCCTGGCCGGGTCCACGCGGGACGACCAGGAGCTGACTCTGCGGGTACCCAGCGACGGTGAGTCGAGGTCGCTGCGGGCCCTGCTGGACCGGCTCGACGAGCACATGATCAACGCCCAGGAGTTCTCCGTGCACACACCGGATCTCGACGACGTCTTCCTCGCCCTGACCGGGCACACGAGCGCGGAGGCGGTGGCCCAGTGAGCAGTGTCTCGACGTCGTTCGGCGACGCGGCGATCATGATGCGCCGCAACTTCAAGCACACGGCCCGGAATCCGGTCACCGTCTTCCAGGCGGTCCTGTTCCCTCTCGTGATGATGCTCATGTTCGTCTACGTGTTCGGCGGCGCCTTCAAGGTCCACGGCAGATACATCGACTACGCGGTGCCGGGCCTGCTCGTGATGGCCATCACCTACGGGCTGGGGCCGACCGCGGCGGCGGTGAACGGCGACATGACGAAGGGCATCATCAACCGGTTCAGGGCCATGGACGTCTCCCACGGCGCCGTGCTGGCCGGCCATGTCGTCTCCACGACGGTGCGCAGTCTGATCGCCGATGCGGCCATCATCGCAGTGGGTTTCGCGATGGGATTCCGTCCGCACGCCGACTTCCTCCAGTGGCTCGGCGCCATCGGCATCATGCTGTTGCTCGCTTTCGGCACCAGCTGGCTCACGGTCGCCATGGGCCTAGGCGCCAAGACCGTGGAGTCCGCGGGCATGGCCACCGTGCCGCTGATCATGCTGCCGTTCCTGAGCAGCGCGTTCGTCCCCGCGGACACGATGGGGACCGGCGTGCGGCAGTTCGCGGAGTACCAGCCCTTCACCCCGATCATCGAGACGCTGCGCGGGCTGCTGGCCGGCGACCACCCGTCGACCGGCCACACGATCGGTGCCCTGGCCTGGTGCGTCGGCTTCATCGTCGTGGGCTACGCATGGGCGGTCTCCACCTTCAAGAAGCGAGCGTGACCTCGACCAGCTGAGACCAGCCGGCCCGCGTCCCCTCCCCGGCCGCCTCGGCGAACCGCGCGTCGCCGAGGCGGCGGCGCGCGGTCTGCTCGATCCGCGCCACGTCCGGGTGGGAGCGGTCCTGCAGCCCGCGCACGCCCACGCTCGCCGCGAGCAGCCGCGCGGCCTGCGCGTGCTCGTCACGGCGCAGTGCCAGATCGGCGACCCCGACCAGCACCTGCGCGATCAGCGGGGCGTGTCCCGCCTCGGACGCCGCCGCGCAGGCCGCCGCGCGGTGCGTCCGGGCCTCGCCGAGGTCGTCGGCGAGGTAGCCGAGCAGGTCGTGCGTCACCGCGCGGATGTTCGCCTGCCCCGCATCGTCGCCCAGGATGGCCGTGGCGACACCGAGTTGCCTGTGCGCCTCCTCGCAGTCGCCGGCCCACCGGGCGAGTTCCGCCTTCGACAGGGCCAGTTCCGCCAGCGCGTCCGGCCAGGTGACCCGCTCCGCGCACCGCTGCGCCTCGGCGATGGCGGCCGCACTGGCCTCCTTGTCGCCCAGCAGCCAGTACAACTGGGCCTGCCGGGACCGCATCCGGATGACGTCCTCGGTGGCACCGACCTCGGTGACGACCGCGATCGCCTGCTCGTAGTGCTCGCACGCGCCGGCGAACTCGCCGCGCACGGCGATCCGGTCCGCCAGCTCGGTCAGGGCGAAGGAGATGCCGAACCGCTCGCCGAGCGCCCGGAACTCGGCGAGCGCCATCTCCAGGTACGCGTCCGCGTCCCGCCCGTCCCGGCCGAGCACGATCCGCATCTTGCCCAGCTGCAGCCGGGCCAGCGCCCGCACCCAGGGATCCTCGTTGTCCAGCAGCGGCTCGAACGCGGGCAGGAACGCGTCGGGCGCCTGCAGCATGCGTTCCAGCGCGGCGACCAGCCCCAGCAGCGGGTTGCGGCGCCGGCTGCGCTGGCTGAACCGGTGTGCCTCGTGGATCCACTCCGCTGCCTGGTGCTCGTCGCCCCGCCCGGAGCTGACGAACAGCACGACCAGCGCGTACACCGTGGCCCGGACCTCGTCGGTCACCTCGCCGGGTGTCCTGGTGGCCGCGTAGATCAGCTCCATGCCCTCGGTCCGGTGACCGCTGAGCCACCAGTACCAGCCCGCGCCCGCCGCCAGCCGCATCGCCGCCTGCGCCTCGCCCGCCGCGAGCGCGCCGCGCATCGCCGAGCCGATGTTGTCGTGCTCGGCCTCCAGCGTGGTCAGCCAGTCCAGCTGCTCGGCGCGGCGAAGATGCGGCTCCGCGGTCTCGACGAAGTCGGTGAAGCAGGCCAGGTGCGCGTGGCGGGCCAGGTCCGATTCCCCCGCCTCGGCGAGCCGGTGCCGGGCGTACTCCCGGATCGTGCCGATCATGCGGTAGCGCGGGGCGCCGTCTCCCTCGGCGAGCAGCAGTGACTTCTCGGTCAGCGCGGTGAGCAGTTCGAGCACCTGGTCCTGCTCGACGGCGTCGCCGGCGCAGACCCGTTCGGCCGCCTCCAGACTCGCCCCACCGGAGAACACCGACAGCCTGCGCAGGACCACCCGCTCGGCGTGGGTGAGCAGCTCCCAGCTCCAGTCGACAGCCGCGCGCAGCGTCCTGTGCCGCGGCAGCGCGGTCCGGCTGCCGCTGGTCAGCAGGCGGAACCGGTCGTCGAGCCGGTTGGCGAGCTGGTCGATGGACATGGTGCGCAACCGGGCCGCGGCCAGTTCGATCGCCAGCGGCACGCCGTCCAGCGCCCGGCACACACGCGCCATCGTCGCCGGCGTATGGGGGTCGACCGCGAGATCCCGGCGCACGGCCCCGGCCCGGTCCCGCAACAGCCGGACGGCGGGCGAGGACTCGATCTCGCCCGGGCCCGCGTGCGCCGCCGGCAGGGCCAGTGGCTCGACCAGCCACAGTGCCTCCCCGGTGATGCCGAGCGGTTCGCGGCTCGTCGCCAGGATCCGCAGCCGCCGGCATTCCCCGAGCACCCGGTGGGCGAACACCGCCGCGGCCTCGATCACATGCTCGCAGTTGTCCAGGATCAGCAGCGTCTCCCGGTCACGGATCGCGGCGACGAGCCGGTCCGTCAGCTCCGCGTTCGGGGCGCCGCCGAGCAGGGCGTCCCGGAGGCCGAGCCCGGCGAGCGTCGACTGCGCCACGTCGGCCACCTCGCCGCCCGCGCGGATGGTGGCGAGCTCCACCAGCCAGGCGCCGTCCGGCAGTTCGCCCAGCAGTGTGCGCGCGGTCTCCGTGGCCAGCCGGGTCTTCCCGCAGCCGCCCGGCCCGATCACGGTGGTGAGCCGGTGCCCCGCGATCAGCTCGCGGACCGCGGTGACATCGGCGTCCTTGCCGATATAGGCGGTCAGCTCGGCGCGCAGGTTGGTCCTGCGGTCCTCCCGCCGCCCCAGCTCGCCGCGCAGCAGCGCGACGTGCAGCGCGGTCAGTTCCGGCGAGGGGTCGGCGCCCAGCGCGTCGGCCAGAGCCGTCCGCGTACGCTCGTACACCAGCAGCGCCTCGCTGTCGCGGCCGACCGCGACGAGGGCGCGCATCAGCGCGGCGACGAGCCGTTCCCGCACCGGGTGCGCGGCCACCAGGTCGGTCAGCTCGGTGACCACCTCCGCGCCGCGTCCGAGGGTGACTTCCGCGTCGAACCGCTCCTCGGTGGCGGTCAGGCGCAACCCCTCGAGACGGGCGACCGCGGAGTCGAACGCGGTGCTGTCCTGCAGGCCGACGTCCTGCATGGCCGCCCCGCGCCACAGCTCGAGGGCCTCGCGCAGCAGCCCCGCCCGCCGGGAGGCGCCCTCGGCGCGGGCCCGGCCCGCACCGAGGAGGCGCTCGAACCGTACGGCGTCGACGGCGTCGGGCTCCACGGCCAGCCGGTAGCCGTCCGTGCGCCCCTCGATCACCCCGTCCGGCAGTGCCTTGCGCAGCCGGGAGACCAAGCGCTGCAGGGCGTTCGTCGCGTCGGCCGGCGGATGCTCCCCCCAGATCCAGTCGACGAGCGTCGCCTTGGGTACCGCGCGGCCCGGCCTCAGCGCGAGGGCGATCAGCAGTCCGCGCAGCCGCGCGCCCGGTACGTCGACCAAGCCGCCGTCGCCCCTGCGGACCTCGAATGGACCCAGCATCCCGATCTGCACCCGCTGATTTTGGCACGGGCGTTCGGCAGGCATCCAACGGCTGACGTGCCGACTCCGGAGGCACAACACCGGCTGGAACGTGCGCCGTTGAAAGCCGGCCGGGCAGGGCCGTCCCGTCGGCGGGACAGGCGGGGGAGGTCGCCTTCGGCTCAGGACGGGTCCGGCGGCGGCTCGAGCTGCCCCGGCGCCGGAGTTGTCTTGACCGGCTGATCCAAGTCCGTGACGGTGGAGGTGATGTGACGACCTCACGGCGCGGCGGAACGAGGGGGAACGACGTGGGAGACACCGGCATGGACACGGACGTGGTGATCGCGGGCGCCGGGCCGACGGGTCTGATGCTCGCCTGCGAACTGCGGCTCGCGGGCGTCGACGTGGTGGTGGTCGAGCGGCTCGCGGAGCGGACGGGCGAGTCACGAGCCGGCGGGATGCACTCCCGCACCCTGGAGGTGCTGGACCAGCGCGGCGTCCTGGACCGCTTCCTCGCGGTCGGCGAACTGCAGTCGGTGGGCCACTTCTCCGGGCTCTGGCTGGACTTCGACGAGTCGGACTCCCGGCACTCCAGGCCGCTGATGATCCTCCAGTCCGCGATCGAGCGGCTGCTGGAGGAGTGGGCCGCCGAGCTCGGCGTGCGAGTGCGCTGGTCGTCCGAGGTGACCGGGATCCGCCAGGACGGGACCGGAGTGACCGTCGAGCTGGGTACGGAGGCGGCGCCGGCGACGCTGCGCGCCCGCTACCTCGTGGGCTGCGACGGCGGGCGCAGCGCGGTACGCAAGCTGTCGGGCATCGCCTTCCCCGGCACGCCGGCGACGATGACCGCGCTGATCGGCGACGTCGAACTCCCCGATCTGCCCGAGGACTACATCTGGGTGCGGCGCGTTCCGGGCGGTGACTTCTCGGTGATCGCCTTCGAACCGGGCTGGTACCGGGTGATCACCTCGGAGTACGACCACGTCGCCGACCGCGACGAACCCGTGACGTTCGAGCAGCTCCGGGAGTCGCTGGTCAGACTCGCCGGCACGGACTACGGCATGCACAGCCCCCGGTGGGTCTCCCGGTTCGGCGACGCCGCACGGCAGGCCGCCCGGTACCGGGACGGCCGGGTGCTGCTCGCGGGCGACGCGGCGCACATCCACTTCCCGGCCGGCGGGCAGGGGCTGAACATGGGCGTGCAGGACGCGGTCAACCTCGGCTGGAAGCTCGCCTCGGTGGTGCGCGGCCGGGCGCCGGAGAGCCTGCTGGACAGCTACCACGCCGAGCGCCACCCCGTCGCGGAGCGCGTGCTGCACAACACCCGGGCGCAGGCGGCCCTGGCCCGCCCCGGCGCCGACACGGACGCGCTGCGCGACGTGTTCGCCTCGCTCATGGTGTTCGACGACGTCAACCGGTATCTGTGCGGCATGCTCACCGCACTGGACATCCGGTACCCGGTCGACGGCGACCATCCGCTGACGGGCCGCCGCGTCCCCGACGCCGACCTCAAGACGCCCGACGGCGCCACCCGCGTCCACGAGCTGCTGCACGCCGCCCGCCCCGTACTGCTCGACCTGCGCGGCGGCGCCCGGCTGGCGGCCGCTGCCGGGGGCTGGGCCGATCGCGTCGACCTCGTGGAGGCGCGCAGCGAGGAGGACCGCTGGGCCGTCCCGGCCGTGGGCGAGATCCCCGCGCCCGGCGCGCTCCTCATCCGCCCCGACGGCCATGTCGCCTGGGCGTCCGCCGCCGGCGCCGCACCCGACGTCTCGGCCCTCCGGGCCGCCCTCGCCACGTGGTTCGGCCCGGCCGTGCAGGGGTGAGGCAGCGCGTGAGGGGGATCGGCGGAGTGGGTGTCCGCCGGGGGCGGCCGGTGTCAGTGGCTGACGTGCCGGTCCGGCCCGGGGCGACCCGTGCCCGGGCGGAGCACTTCCGGGAAGCGGCCGTCATGGACTTCCGCGAAGGGCCGTCATGGAGCGGGTCGCGTCGCTGTCCCGTTGCCGGGACAGCCCGCAGACCGCGCTGCGCTCACGCGAACCCGCGCGTCATTCCCTGAGTTCGAGCGTGCAGCACTTGACGCTGCCCCCGGCCTTCAGCAGCTCGGTGAGATCGGCGCCGATGGCGTGGTAGCCGCGCTCGCGCAACTGCGCCGCGAGACCGGTGGCCGCCCGGGGCAGGACGACGTTGCGGCCGTCCGACAGGGCGTTGAGGCCGAACACGGCGGCGTCGGCCTCGTCGGCGAGGATCGCGTCGGGGAACCGCTCGGCCAGCACGGCCCGGCTCTGCGGAGAGAACGCACCCGGGTTGTACATGACCTCGCCGTCGCCGAGCACCGCCAGTGCCGTGTCGAGGTGGTAGAACCGCGGATCGACCAGGGTCAGGCCGATCACGGGGCGGCCGAAGAACTCGCGCACCTCGTCGTGGGCCCGCAGGTCGGAGCGGAAACCGGTGCCGGCCAGCATCTCCCGGCCCGTCCAGAGGAAGTCGCCCTCGCCCTCGTTGACGTACTCCGCCTGCCGGACCGCGGACCAGCCGCCGCGGCCGAACCACTCCAGGTAGGCCGCGGACTCGTCCTGGCGCTGGGGGTGCCGGAAACGCGCGACGAGCACCTTGCCGTCCACGACGATGGCGCCGTTCGCGGCGAAGACCATGTCGGGAAGTCCCGGTACGGGCTCGATCAGCTGCACGTCATGGCCCAGACCCGCGAAGGTGTCGAAGAGCCCTTTCCACTGGGCCAGTCCGGTCTCCGTCGAGGTGGGGCGGTCCGGGTCCATCCACGGATTGATCGAGTAGGTGACGTCGAAGTATGTGGGACGGCACATGAGATATTTCCGAGGCGATGCCTTTCGTTCTTCCTGCGCCCTCTGCTCCGACTGTATGTGCGACACCTTGACTCCATTCTGCTGGTGCAGCGCCGTGAATTCCGGAACTGATTCCGGAGCGATTCCAGGGAATGGAATAACGCAACGGCACCGGAGTCAATGCCCGTGTGGTTCAGATAATCCGCGCAGACCGCCCGGTGACGCGAAAGTTTGCGGTGCGCGCGGCCCGACTCGGCGTGCGGTTCCCCGGCCGGGGCGAGGCTCGCCGACGGGGCGCCGCCTGCAGCGCCAGCGCCGGACGGCCGGCGGACCCGCAAGCACGGGAGCGTCGAGGCCGAGAACGCCGCAGGCCGGCCCCTCTCCGCCGGGAATGACCTCAGAGCCCGGGCAGCCGCATTACTGTCCCGTCGGCGGGACGACCGGAGTCCCGCAGGCGTCCCACCGTCGTCTCTTGCACTGTGTTTCCCCGGCCATTTATCTTGGCGTCGCGAGAATGCCCCAACAGCCGCTCAGTGCAGCGTTCTTCGAGCGGCAGCCCGCCTACGGCCGGTACCGCAATATGCTGCCGTCGAGGACCAGTAGGCGTCCTATCAGCACGCGTTCCGGCGTTTCAGTCGCCGTGATTTCGGTGACAGCCCTGGATCGGGCCGGAAAGAGCGTGGGCGGGCACGCACTCCCGTTCGGCGGAGCAAAGAGAGGCTGGCAATGGAATCGTGGCCGCGGGTGCAACACCGAGGTGGACAGGACGAGGCGCCAGAAGGGCAAGCCGGGCCTTCGAACGCGCCGGTGTCACTCGTGCAGGAGATCTCGGCGCTGTGGGGGGAATTCCTCGACGGTCGCGAGGTGGGTGCGGACGACGACTTCTTCACGCTCGGCGGCAATTCCCTGATCGGGATCCGGATCATCGACCGGGTGGCCCGGGACTACGGCGTCGAGCTGTCCGTCCGCGCGTTCTACCTGGCGCAGACCCCGGCCCGGGTCGCCGAGCTGATCGAGCAGGGGAGGGCACGGACGTGAGGTTGACGCCGGGTGCCGGGCGCGACATCGACCTCGATCGCGTCGACCTGTTCGACCTGGACCTCTACACCTCGGGTGACCCGCACCCGATCTGGGACGTGATGCGGGCGAAGGCGCCCCTGCATCACCAAGTCCTCTCCGACGGGCGGGAGTTCTGGTCGGTGACCCGCTACGAGGACGTCTGCCGCGTGCTCGGGGACCACCGTGAGTTCACCTCGGAGCGCGGCACGGTGGTCACGCATCTCGGGCAGGACGACGTCGCGGCCGGCAAGCTGATGACATCCACCGACCCGCCGCGGCACACCCAGGTCCGCAGGGCGATCGGAGCCAAGCTCACGGCGCGGGCGGTGGCCTCCTGGCAGGACCGGATCCGGCAGGCGATCGTGCGCTTCCTCGAACCGGCCCTGGACGGGGGCACCTTCGACCTGGCCGAGAAGGCGCACCGCCTCCCGATGATCGTCGCGGGCCCGCTGCTGGGGATCCCGGAGCGGGACTGGGACGAACTCGTGCAGCTGACCGCGATGGTGACGGCCCCCTCGGACCCGCACTTCCAGCACGGCAGCGAAGCGGCGACGCTGGCCATCTCCCACCACGAACTCGTCACCTACGTCACCGAGTGGGTCGGCCGGCGGCGGTCGGCCGGCGGCGAGGACGGGAGCCTGCTGGACCACCTCATGAGCATCCGTGCCGGAGACGCGCCGCTGACCGACGAGGAGATCGCCCTCGACGGCTACAGCATTCTCCTGGGGGCCAACGTGACGACGCCGCACACCGTCTCGGGCACGGTGCTCGCGCTGGTCGAACGGCCCGAGCAGTTCGCGAAGG
The DNA here is from genome assembly GCF_040645475.1 of Streptomyces sp. NPDC046759. NCBI lineage: Bacteria > Bacillati > Actinomycetota > Actinomycetes > Kitasatosporales > Streptomycetaceae > Streptomyces > Streptomyces sp. NPDC046759. Next base: position 163,848 of record NZ_JBEYYJ010000002.1, read on the forward strand.
CGCAGGCCGACCCGTCGCTGGTGCCGAACCTGGTCGAGGAGGGGCTGCGCTGGACGTCGGCCGCGTGCAACTTCATGCGGTACGCGGTGAACGACACCGAGATCGGCGGGGGCACGATCCCGGCCCGTGGCGCGGTCGTCGCCTGGATCGGGTCGGCCAACCGGGACGAGTCCCGCTTCGGCGATCCGCACCAGTTCGACATCACGCGGAGCGACGCCAAGCACCAGGTCGCGTTCGGGTTCGGGCCGCACTACTGCATCGGAGCACCGCTGGCCCGGATGACCCTGCGCATCTTCTTCGAGGAACTGCTCCAGCGGTTCGACTCGATCGAGCTCGACGGCGAACCGCAGCACCTGCGGTCGTACTTCATCGCCGGGATGACCCACCTCCCCATCGTCGCCCAGAAACGAAAGACGCCATGACATCCGGCTCCACCACCGCCACCTCGCCGTGGTTCGTCCGGCCGCAGTCCACCGACCACCCCGCCCGGCTCTTCTGCTTCCCCTACTCCGGGGCCGGGGCGTCCGCCTTCAGCGCCTGGCCCGCCGCGCTCGACGACACCGAGGTCTGCCCCGTGCAGTTCCCAGGCCGCGAGAACCGGTTGGCCCACCCCCACTACGGCACCTACGAGGACCTCGCCGCCGGCCTGGTCGAACCCCTGGTGCCGCTGCTCGACCGGCCGTTCGCGTTCTTCGGGCACTGCGCGGGAGCGCTGCCCGCGTTCGAGACCGCCGTCCTGCTCGCCGAACGGGGTCTGCCCCAGCCGGACTGCTTCTTCGTGTCCGGCCAGCCGGCGCCGCACGACTCCTCGCGCGACCGGATGCTCACCATGACCGAGTCCGAGCTGCGTGCCGAGTTGGAGTCGGTCGTCCGCGGCCGGGGGATCGAGCCGCGGCCGGACATGGTCGACGTGGGCATGGCCGTGCTGCTTCAGGATCTCGCCGCCGCGCGTGCGTACCGGCGGGTGGAGCCCGTCGTGATGCGATGCCCCATCGTGGTGCTGCACTGGCGGGGCGACCCCGAGGTGAACCAGGAACAGCTCGAGGGGTGGCGTCGGTACTCGGATTCGGTCGACGTCCGGGTTCTCGACGGCGGCCACCACGACTTCATGCACGCGCCGGACGACCTGCGGAGGCTGTTGACCTCTTGGCGGTGAATGCAGTGCAGCTCGTCACAGCCGTGCGCCGAGGGAACCGGAAGGGGTTCGCATGAGTGGCGCTGCCACCGGTATTGCCGTCGTCGGGATGTCGTGCCGCTTCCCCGGGGTGGACGACCTGGACGGATTCTGGCGCCTCCTGCTCGAAGGGAGGTCGACCGTCGGCAGGTTCCCGGATCATCGGGCGGGCGCCTTCGACCACACGTCCCACCCCGACGCCGCCACCCTGAACCGGGGTTCGTTCTTCGACTCCGTCGACGGGTTCGACGCGGAGTTCTTCGGTACGGATCCGGCGGAGGCGGCCGCCATGGACCCGGTGCAGCGGCTGGGGCTGGAGCTCGCCTGGGAGGCCGTCGAGGACGCCCGTGTCCCGGCGACCGCGCTCGCGGGCCGCGGGATCGATGTCGTGGTCGGCGCCGCGCCCTCCGGGTACGAGCTGCTGCGCAAGCTGTCGGGCAGCGACCGCGACGACCACTACGCCGCGCTCGGCTCGAGCGGTGCGCTGGTCGCCAACCGGATCTCGAGCCTGTTCGACGTGCGCGGCATGAGTTTCTGCGCGGACTCGGGCCAGTCCTCCTCCCTGGTGTCGTTGGCGCTGGCGTGCGAACGGATACGCGGCGGCGCGGTCGACATGGCGATCGCCGGTGGTGTGCACCTGATCGTCGACCCGGAGGCAGGACTGGGCCTGGCGAATCTGGGCGCCTTGTCGCCCGACGGCCGCTGCTTCACCTTCGACGAACGGGCCAACGGCTTCGTCCGGGGTGAGGGCGGAGCGTTCGTCCTGCTGAAGCGGCTCGACCTCGCCGTCGCCGACCGTGATCACATCTATGCGGTGGTGCGCGGCTGGGGCGTCGGCAGCGGTGGTGCGTCCTCCCGGATGCCGGATCCCAGCCCCGGCGCCCAGGCGGCGACCGTGCTGACCGCGCTCGAACGCGCGGCCGTCGCGTTCGACGAGGTCGACTATGTCGAGGCCCACGGCACCGGGACACGACTCGGCGACCCGGCCGAGATCTCCGGCCTGCGCGAGGTGTTCCGGCAAACCGGCCGGAGCCGCCCCCTGGCGATCGGCTCGGTGAAGACCAATGTCGGGCACCTGGAGCCGGCCGCGGGAATCGTGGGCTTCGTGAAGGCGGCGCTCTGTGTGGACCGGGGTCAGCTGGTGCCGAGTCTGAACTTCCGGTCTGCGAACCCCGCCATCGGCGGCTTCCAGGAGGACTTCGAGGTCCTCCGGGCCGCGCGGCCCTGGCCGAGCGCGCCCGGACGGCCGCGCCGGGCAGGCGTTTCCGCCTTCGGGATGGGCGGCACCAACGCGCACGTGATCCTCGAGCAGGCACCCGGGGAGCCGACCGGACCTCGTGCGGCGGACCGGGACTTGGGCTCCGGGGGCCTGTCCGGGGCGCTGCCGTGGGTGCTGTCGGCGCGGTCGGAGGCGGCACTGCGGGAGCAGGCGGCCCGGTTGCGGGAACTCGTGGCCGCGGACGCGTCGCTGACGGCGGCCGACGTGGGGTACTCGCTCGTGTCGACGCGGTCGCTGTTCGAGCACCGGGCGGTGGTGCTGGGCGGCGCCCGCGCGGAGTCGCTGGCCGGCCTCGACCTGGTGGCGGCGGGCCGTGACGCGGAGCGGGCGGTCCGTGGGGTGGCCACGGGGCCGGTGGGCCCCGTCGTCTTCGTGTTCCCCGGCCAGGGATCGCAATGGGCCGGTATGGGACGGCGGTTGTACGCGGAGTCGGAGGTCTTCGCGCGCCGGATCGACGCGTGCGCGCGGGCCTTGGCGCCATGGGTGGACTGGTCACTGGTGGACGTGGTGACCGGCGCGGAGCCGGCCGCGTCGCTGGACCGGGTGGATGTCGTACAGCCCACGCTGTTCGCGATGATGGTGTCGCTGGCGCAGGTGTGGCGGTCGCTCGGAGTGGTCCCCGCGGCTGTGGTGGGGCACTCGCAGGGCGAGATCGCCGCGGCGTGCGTGTCGGGAGCCCTCTCGCTCGAGGACGCGGCGCGGATCGTCGCCCTGCGCAGCCGGGCCCTGACCCGGCTGGCCGGCCAGGGCGGCGGGATGAGTGCGGTGTCCGCGTCCCCCGCATGGGTCCGGGACCGGCTGGGACAGTGGCCCGGGCGGCTCTCCCTGGCCGCGGTCAACGGACCGGCGTCCGTGGTGATCTCCGGGGACGACGAGGCGCTGGACGGGTTCGCCGCGACGGCGGCCGATGACGGTGTCCGGGTGCGGCGGGTGAAGGTGGACTACGCGTCGCACTCCCACCACGTCGAGCGCATCCGTGATCGTCTGCTCCAGGACACCGAGGGCCTCTCGCCGGGGAGAACGGCGGTGGAGTTCCACTCCACGGTCACCGGGGGGCTGCTCGACACACGGCTGCTCGACGGCTCGTACTGGTACGACAACCTGCGCTCGCCGGTGCGTTTCAAAGAGGTCGTCGAACACCTGATGCGAACCCGCGGCGGTGTGTTCGTGGAGGTCAGTCCGCATCCGGTGCTCGGTGTGGCGATGGAGGAGACCGCCGACGCGCTGACCACCCCGCCGGTCGTGGTGGGCACCCTGCACAAGGACGACGGCAGCGCGAGCAAGGTCCTGGCGTCGCTGGCGGAACTGCACGTGCGGGGTGTGCCGGTGAACTGGGAGGCGGTGTTCGCCGCGGAGCGGCCGCGCCGGATCGCCCTGCCGACCTACGCCTTCCAGCGGCAGCGGTACTGGCTGGCGGCGCCCGACGACACCGGCGCCCCGCCCCCGGGCTCCCTCGCGCGGACGGGCGGACCGGACACGGGCGCCCGGGCGGCGGACCTCGGTTCGGAGCTGTCGGTCCGCACGCTCGTGTGCGCCGAGACGGCGGCGGTGCTGAGCGTGAAGCACCCGGATGTGACGGGCGCCGACCTCGCGGCGAGGTCCACCGAGACCTTCAAGGACCTGGGGTTCGACTCCTCGATGGCCGTGCGGCTGCGCAACCGGCTCACCGCGGCGGCCGGAGTGCGGCTCCCGGCCACCGTCGCGTTCACCTACCCCACTCCGCAGGCGCTCGGCCGCCATGTCTTCTCCCTCCTCGAGCCGGGGCCGTCCGACGCCCCGGAGACCGTGGAGGAAACGAGCCCGGAAAGCCGCACTGATCACGATCTGTACGAACTCATCGACCGCGGATACGTGTAGCCACACCCGTTCTTCTGAGCAACCGTTGGGGGAGGCCCTGGTGGAGGATGTCGACAAGCTCCGGTCCTACTTGCGCCGTGCCGTCGCAGACGCGCAGGCTCTGCGCCGGCGGGTGCGCGAGCTGGAGGAGTCCGCTCGCGAGCCCATCGCGGTCGTGGGTGCGGGGTGTCGCTTCCCGGGTGGGGTGACCTCCCCCGAGGGGCTGTGGGGAGTCGTGTCCGGCGGTGTGGACGCGATGGGCGACTTCCCGCGGGACCGCGGCTGGGACGTGGAGGCGCTGTACGACCCGGACCCCGAGGCGCACGGGAAGACGTACACGCGCTCGGGCGGATTCCTGCCCGATCTCGCGGAGTTCGACGCGGCGTTCTTCGGGATCAGCCCGCGCGAGGCGTTGGCGATGGATCCGCAGCAGCGGCTGATGCTGGAGACGTCGTGGGAGGCGCTGGAGCGGGCGGGTGTCGACCCGGCCGGCTTGCGGGGTTCGGCGACCGGCGTGTTCACCGGGATCTACGGGGTCGACTACGGCCCCCGGATGGGCGGCGGGGCGGCCGGCGAGGTGGAGGGCTTCGCGATCGCGGGGACGTACACCAGCGTGGCCTCGGGCCGGGTGTCGTACGTGCTGGGTCTGGAGGGCCCGGCGGTGTCGATCGACACCGCGTGCTCGTCGTCGCTGGTCGCCGTCCACCAGGCCGTGCGGTCCCTGCGTTCCGGGGAGTGCGCGCTGGCGCTGGCCGGTGGGGTGTCGGTGCTGCCGACTCCCGGGATGTTCGTGGAGGTCGCCCGGCAGCGGGGTCTGTCGGCCGACGGGCGGTGCAAGTCGTTCGCGCAGGCGGCCGACGGAACCGGCTGGGGCGAGGGCGCGGGCGTGCTGGTGCTGGAGCGCTTGTCCGACGCGCTGCGCCACGGGCGCCGGATCTGGGCGGTGATCCGGGGCTCGGCGATCAACCAGGACGGGGCGTCCAACGGGCTGACCGCGCCGAGCGAACTGGCGCAGCAGCGGGTCATCCGGGCAGCCCTGGCCGATGCCGGGCTGTCGGCCGACGAGGTGGACGCGGTGGAGGCGCACGGGACCGGTACGAAGCTGGGCGACCCCATCGAGGCGGAGGCGCTGCTGGCCACCTACGGGCGGGACCGGGACCCCGGCAGCCCGCTGTGGCTGGGGTCGCTGAAGTCGAACATCGGTCACACCCAGGCGGCCGCGGGCGTCGGCGGGATGATCAAGATGATCATGGCGATGCGTCACGGGGTGCTGCCCAGGACGCTGCACGTGGACCGCCCGACGACGCATGTGGACTGGTCGGCCGGGGCGGTGGAGCTGCTGACCGAGGCCAGGCAGTGGCCGAGCGCCCCGGGACGACCCCGGCGCGCGGGCGTGTCGTCCTTCGGGGTCAGCGGCACGAACGCGCACCTGATCCTCGAGCAGGCACCCGAGGTCTCCCCACAGGCACCCGAGGTCTCCGATCAGGCACCCGAGGCGGAGGAGTGTGTGGCCCGTCCGGCCGAGGACCCGGCCGCCGGCCGGGCGCCCACCGGTGCCCTGGGCGCGGTGCCCTGGGTGCTGTCGGCGCGGTCGGCGGAGGCGTTGCGGGAGCAGGCGCTGCGGCTGCGGGAGAGCGTGGCCGCGGACACGGACCTGCCGGTCGCCGGAGTGGGACGTTCGCTGGTGACGACGCGCTCGCTGTTCGAGCACCGCCAGGTGGTGATCGGTGCGGACCGGGACGAGCTGCTCGCCGGCCTGACGGCCGTCGCCGAGGGCGGCAGAAACCCCGCCGGTGTGGTCACCGGCGTCGCGAAGCCGGTGGGCGGGACGGTGTTCGTGTTCCCGGGCCAGGGGTGTCAGTGGGTCGGGATGGGGCGGGAGTTGTGGGACTCCTGTCCGGTGTTCGCCGAGCAGATGCGCGCGTGCGCGCAGGCGCTGGCGCCGTGGGTGTCCTGGTCGTTGACCGACACCGTGTGCGGGGGACCGGAGGCGGCGGACCTGGACCGGATCGACGTCGTCCAGCCGGTGCTGTTCGCCGTGATGGTGTCGCTGGCGCGGGTGTGGCGTTCGCTGGGGGTGACACCGGACGCGGTGATCGGCCACTCCCAGGGCGAGATCGCCGCGGCCTGCGCCGCGGGTGCACTGACGCTGCCGGACGCGGCCAGGATCGTGGCCCTGCGGTCCCGCCTGCTGGCCACGGCCACCCAGGACGGCGGCATGGCCGGGATCGTGGCGCCCGAACACCGGGTCCGGGAGCTGCTGGAGCGGGTGGGGTCCCGGGCCGTGATCGCCGCGGCCAACGGGCCGTACTCGACGACGGTCTCGGGTGAGGCCGCCGCGGTCAGGGAACTGGTCGCGATCTGTGAGTCCGAGGGCATGCGCGCGCGGTGGATCCCCGCCAGCGTTCCCGGTCACTCCCCGCTGATGGACCGGTTCCAGGACCGGCTCCGCGACGAGCTGGGCGGGATCACACCCCTGCGCTCCGCGGTGGCGTTCTACTCGACGGTGACCGGGGGCTTGATCGACACCACGGAGCTGGACGCGGCCTACTGGTTCCGCAATCTGCGCGAACCCGTCCGGTTCGAAACCACCATGAAGAGCCTCCTCGACCGGGAACACGGCGCGTTCATCGAGGTCAGCCCGCACCCGCTGCTCACGGTCAACATCCAGGAGATGCTCGACGCCACCCCCGGTGCCGCCAGGGTGGTGGTGGGTTCGGTGCGCCGCGGCGACGGCGGACTCGCCCGGTTGTACCGGTCGGCGGCCGAGGCCTTCGTGGCGGGCGTCGCGGTGTCCTGGCAGGCGGCGTTCCCGGGCTGGGACGGCCGATGGGTGGAGTTGCCCACGTACGCCTTCCAGCGGCAGCGCTATTGGCTGAACGCACCCGGCGAGACCACCACCGCGAGCACGTCGGACCACCCGCTGCTCGATGCCGTGATCGATCTGCCCGACGACCCGGAGCGCGGCGCAGTGGTGGGCGGCGGACGCCTGTCCCTGGAGCGCCACCCGTGGCTCGCCGACCACGTCGTCCACGGCACCGTCGTCGTACCGGGAACCGTGCTGGCGGAGCTGGCGGTGTGGGCGGCGGGCAGGGTGGGGTGCGACGTCGTCGAGGAACTCACGCTGGAGACACCGCTGGTGCTGTCGCGCACGGGCGACCGCGAGATCCGCGTCGTGGTCGACGGCAAACGGGTGATCAGCGTGCACTCACGGGGCGAGGGCGCATCCGAGTGGACGCGCAACGCCGTCGGCGTCGTCGGGTCCGGCACCGCAGGAGCCCGGCGGGAGGACGACCTCGCCGCGTGGCCTCCCGCGGGCGCGGTCGGCGTACCCGTCGAGGACGAGTACGCCGGGCTGTCCGCCCCCGGTTTCGGCAACGGACCTTCGTGGTGCGGCCCGCAGGAGGTATGGCGCCGCGGCGACACCCTGTTCGTGCAGGTGGAGCTGCCCGTACCCGCCGGTGCGGACGCGGGCCGGTTCCGGATCCACCCGGCCCTGCTCCACGCAGCGTTGCTCCCGATCGGCCTCGGGCGGGGCTGCGGCGAGTCCCGGTCCGAAGCCCTGCTGCCGTACCGCTGGACGGGGATCCGTCTGAACCCCGCCGAGCAAACCGGCCCGAACTCCGCCGAGCCGGCCGTGCTGCGCGTCCGTCTCGCGCCCGCGGGGGAGAACACGCTGTCCGTGACCGTCGCGGACCGGAACGGAACGCCTGCCGGCGGCATCGAGTCGCTGACCCTGCGGCCCGTGGACGCCGGCGAGCTGACCGAGCTGAGCTTCGACCGCCAGGACGCGCTCTTCCAGGTGGACTGGCTGCCCCTTCCCGTCCCGTCCGGGAAGACGGCGGGCCGGTACGCGGTGCTGGGCGGGGGCACCTCCCAGGGGGAGCCCGGCGCGCTCACCGCGTTGCTGGGCCGCGGTGGAGCGGTCTTCGCCGACCTCGGCGAACTCGCCGCCTCCGGTGAGGCGATACCCCCGGTCGTCATCGCCGGCATCGATCGGGCGGACGGGGGAGCAGGTGCCGCCCCCGCCGTCGCCGAGCGGAACCTCCACCGTGTCCTGCGGTGGACGCAGAGCTGGCTCTCGGACGACCGGTTCTCCGACTCACGCCTGGTCGTCGTCACGCGGAAGGCGATCCACGACGACCAGGTTCCGCACACCGATCCCGCGGCGGCCGCGATCTGGGGTCTCGTGCGCACCGCGCAGACCGAGAACCCGGACCGGTTCACGCTCGTGGACACGGACGACCAGCCCGGTTCGTGGGCGGGCATCCCGGCGGCGGCCGCAACCGGCGAACCTCAGCTCAAGATCCGGGCCGGCGTGGTGACCATCCCCCAACTGGCCCACGCCCCCGGCGTGTCCCCCGGCCGCCGGTCCCACGGCGCGGCGGAGGGCGGACCCGGTCTCGGGTCCGGGACGGTGCTGATCACGGGCGGCACCAGCGGCCTGGGGGCGATGCTGGCCCGCCACCTGGTGGAGCGGCACGGGGTGCGCAGCCTGGTGCTGACCAGCAGGCGGGGGCCGGCGGCCCCGGCGGCGGCCGGGCTGCGCAAGGAGCTGACCGCGGCGGGCGCTCGGGTCGAGGTCGTGGCCTGCGACGTCACCGACCGTGAGTCCGTCGCCGCACTGCTCGCCGCGGTGCCCGACGAGCACCCGCTGACGGCGGTGATCCACTGCGCGGCCGCGCTGGACGACGGGGTCCTCGAGGCGCTGACCGAGGACCGCGTGGACGCCGTGCTGGCCCCGAAGGTGCACGGCGCCTGGCACCTGCACGAGCTGACCGAACACCTGGAGCTGTCCGCGTTCGTGCTGTTCTCCTCGATCGCGAGTGTGCTCGGGACGGCCGGGCAGGCCGGCTACGCGGCGGCCAACGCGTTCCTGAACGGGCTGGCGGAGGCCCGCCGCACCGAGGGGCTGGCCGCTGCCTCGCTGTGCTGGGGCTACTGGGCCGAACGCAGCGAGCTGGGCGCGGGCCTCGGTGCCGCGGACATCGTGCGCCTGCAGCGGCAGGGCGTGCAGCCGATGGCGTCGCACGAGGGGCTCGCGCTCTTCGACGCGGCGCTCTCACGAAAGGAGCCGGTGCTGGTGCCGGCGCGACTGAACCTCCCGGCGCCGGGCGCGCCGCACGCCGGCCGGGCGGGTTCACCGCTCCTGCGCGGTCTGCTCGGGAGGCCTGCCGGGAGCGGGGGCCCGGAGGGCCGGGAGGCCGCCGACGCCGGGATCGCCCGGCAGCTCAGGTCGCTGCCGCAGGCGGACGCGGAGGCGGTGCTGCTCGATGCCGTCCGGGCGCAGACCGCGATCGTGCTCGGCCACGCCGACACCGGGCGGGTCGGTCCCGCCGTGGCGTTCAGGGACCTGGGGATCGACTCGCTCATGGCGCTGGAACTGCGGAACAAGCTGGCGGCGGTGACCGGCCTGAAGCTGCCCGCCACGCTCGCGTTCGACTACCCCAACCCGACCACCCTCGCGCAGTACCTGATCACGGGTATCACCCCCGGCTCCGGTGGTGATCCGGAATCCCCGGCCGACCGCCTGGCCAAGGAGATCGAGGCACTGGGAGGCCGGCTGGAGGACGTGTTCCTCGGTCTCGCAGACGAGGACAGGGCCACCATCTCCACGCTGCTCGGCGAACTGCAGGGCCGGGTCCGTTCGATGGTGGGCGATGCATCACCGGTCGGCATCATCGACCGGATCAGTTCGGCCTCAGCTGGAGAGCTTCTCTCCCTGCTGGACAAAGAGCTCGGCCAGGGAGAGCGATGACGAACGACAAGAACGCCGATGTTCTCGACTACCTCAAGCGGACATCGATCGAGCTGATCGAGACGCGCCGGCGCCTGCAGGAGCTGACGGAGGCCGCCGCCGAGCCCATCGCGATCGTGGGTCTCGCCTGCCGTTATCCGGGCGGGGCGGTGTCCCCCGAGGCGCTGTGGGACCTGGTGCAGGCGGGCCGGGACGCGATCTCCGGCTTCCCGGACGACCGTGACTGGGACCTGGAGGCCCTCTACGACCCGGATCCGGACCGGCCCGGCACCTGCTACACGCGCTCGGGCGGCTTCCTGTACGACGCGGGGGACTTCGACGCCGAGTTCTTCGGGATCAACCCGCGCGAGGCGCTGGCCGCGGACCCGCAGCAGCGGTTGTTGCTGGAGTCCTCCTGGGAGTCCCTGGAACGAGCCGGCATCGACCCGCACACCCTGCGCGGCAGCAGCACCGGCGTCTTCGCCGGACTGGCGTACTTCGGATACGGGAACCACTTCTTCACCCCCGAGTCCATCTCGGGCTACGGGCAGACCGGCTCCCTGCTGAGCGTGGCGTCCGGGCGCGTGGCGTACACGCTCGGCCTGGAGGGCCCGGCGGTGTCGACCGACACCGCGTGCTCGTCGTCGCTGGTGGCGGTGCACCAGGCGGTGCAGTCGCTGCGGCAGGGCGAGTGCACGCTGGCCCTGGCCGGGGGCGTCACCGTCATGGGGACGACACAGGTGTTCCGGGAGATGTCGCGGCAGCGGGGCCTGGCGGCGGACGGCCGGTGCAAGGCGTTCGCCGACGCGGCGGACGGCACCGGCTTCTCCGAGGGCGTCGGGGTCCTGGTCCTCGAGCGGCTGTCGGACGCGCGACGCAACAAGCGCCGGATCTGGGCGGTGATCCGGGGCTCGGCGATCAACCAGGACGGGGCGTCCAACGGGCTGACCGCGCCGAACGGGCCGGCGCAGCAGCGGGTCATCCGGGCGGCGCTGGCGAACGCCCGGGTGCAGGCGGGAGAGGTGGACGTGGTGGAGGCCCACGGGACCGGTACGACGCTGGGCGATCCGATCGAGGCGCAGGCGGTGCTGGCCACCTACGGGCAGGACCGGGACCCCGGCCGGCCGCTGTGGCTGGGGTCGCTGAAGTCGAACATCGGTCACACCCAGGCGGCCGCGGGCGTCGGCGGGATGATCAAGATGATCATGGCGATGCGTCACGGGGTGCTGCCCAGGACGCTGCACGTGGACCGCCCGACGACGCATGTGGACTGGTCGGCCGGGGCGGTGGAGCTGCTGACCGAGGCCAGGCAGTGGCCGAGCATCCCGGGACGGCCCCGGCGGGCGGGCGTGTCCGCCTTCGGGGCCAGCGGCACCAACGCACACCTGATCCTGGAGGAGGCACCCGCGGAAGAGACGGTGCCCGCCACCGCCGATCAGCTGCCCGGCGGCGCCCGCGGGCTGGTGCCGTGGGTCGTGTCGGCGCGGTCGGAGGAGGCGCTGCGGGCGCAGGCGGGCAGGCTGCGCGATTTCGTCGCTGCCCGTCCGGACGTGGATGTCGCCGATGTCGGTTGGTCGCTGGTCTCGAGCCGGTCCCGGTTCGAGCACCGTGCGGTGGTGCTGGGCCGTGACCGGCACGAACTGCTGGGCGCTCTGGCGTCGTTGGGTGACGGCGTGGAGTGCGCGGGGGTGGTGCGCGGTGTCGCCGGGGACCTCGGCGGGACCGTCTTCATGTTCCCCGGGCAGGGATCGCAGTGGGTCGGCGTGGCCCGGCAGCTGTACGACGCCTTCCCCGTCTTCGCGCAGAGCCTCGACGAGGTCTGCGCACGCTTCGACACCCATCTGCCCTACGCGCTCAAGCCCCTGCTCCTCGCCGACGCGCCCGCGCAGGCCCGAGCCCGGCGCACCGACATCGCGCAGCCGGCGCTTTTCGCCCTGCAGGTCGGCCTGTACCGGCTCCTGGTGCGGTACTGCGGCCGGCCGGACCACCTGATCGGTCACTCGGTCGGCGAGATCGCCGCCGCCCACGTGTCCGGCGCCATCGACCTGGACGGCGCGACCAGGCTCGTGGCCGCCCGCGGGCGGGTCATGCAGACGGTCACCGAGCAGGGCGCCATGCTGGCGGTGCGCGCCTCGGAAGACGAGGTGAACGCTCTGCTCGGCCCGTACGACCGCATCGGCGTCGCCGCCGTCAACGGCCCCGAGTCGGTGGTGGTCTCGGGCAGCCGCGACGAGGTCCACGAACTGCGGGAACGGCTCGTCGCCGGCGGCACGTCGGCGAAGCTGCTCGAAGTCGACCACGCCTTCCACTCCCCGCTCATGGACCCGATCCTGGACGAGTTCGCGGAATCGGTCGAGGAGCTCGCCGCGGGCCGCATCTCGGTCCCGGTCATCTCGACCAGGTCCGGCCGCGAGGCCACGCTCGAGGAGCTGACGTCCGTCACGCACTGGGTGAACCACGTGCGCGAACCGGTGCGCTTCTTCACCGCGGTGGAACGCGCCCGCGCGGCCGGTGTGAGCGTCTTCCTCGAGGTGGGCCCGGGGTCGGCCCTCGCGAGCATCACCAAGGAGGCCTTCGCCGGCCTGGGGGTGGACGACGCGGTCGTCCTGTCGTCGTCGCGGCGCAGCCGCGGGGCGGTGGAGGCGCTGGCCGGCTCGCTGGCCCACCTCCACGTCCGGGGCGGGGCCGTGGACTGGACCGCCCTGTTCGGGGCGCGTCGGTCCGTGGACCTTCCGACGTACGCGTTCCAGCGGCAGCGGTACTGGCTGGACTTCCTGGCCGGGGCGGGCGCGGCGGACGTGGCCTCGGCCGGACTGTCGGCCCCGGAGCACCCGCTGCTGGGCGCCGTGGTGGACCACCCGGGCACCGACGAGGTCGTCTTCACCGGTCTGTGGTCCCTGCGGACCCACGACTGGCTGGCCGACCACGCCGTGTTCGGTGCGGTCGTCGTACCGGCGACGGCCTACATGGACCTGGCGCTGTCGGTGGGCGACCACCTCGGGTGCGCCGTGGTCGAGGAACTCTCCTTGGAAGTTCCCCTGGTTCTTCCCGACCCGGGCGACGTGCAGGTGCGGATCGCCGTCGGTGCGGCGGACGAGACGGGACGCCGCTCGCTGGACGTGTACTCGCGACCCGGCGACGACCGGACGGCCGGCGGCTGGACGCGTCACGCGACGGGGAACCTGACACCGGGCACGGTGCGGACGGCCGGACGGGCCGAGGACGCGCAGCCGCTCGCCGTGTGGCCGCCGGCCGGGGCGAGGCGGCTCGACATCGACGGTCTCTACGACTCCTTCGCGGACGCGGGATTCGACTACGGGCCCACCTTCCGCGGGCTGCGCGAGGTGTGGCAGCGCGGTGACGACCTCTTCGCCACGGCCACGCTGCCGGCGACCGCCGACGGCTCGGCCGGCGCCGGGTTCGCCCTGCACCCGGCGCTGATGGACTCCGTGCTGCACGCGGTGGTCGCCGGCGGTGTCATCGAGGTCACCGGCGACCGGGGCTGGATGCCGTTCTCCTGGTCCGGGGTGGACCTGGCCGGCCGGTGCGGCCCGACCGTGCGGATCCGGGTCTCCCCGGCCGGCGACGCCGCCGTGTCGGTGGCGGTCGCCGACGAGCACGGCCGTACGATCGCCCGCATCGGGGCGCTGACGTTCCGGCCGGCGAGCCCGGAGCAACTGAGCGCGGCGCGCGGCGGGCCCGGGCAGTCGCTGTTCGAACTGGCATGGCGACCGGTCCAGCACGGTGAGCGCGAAACCCACCGCGGGCGGTGGGGCGTTCTCGGCGCGAAGGACGGCCTGGCCGCCCGCCTCCTGGAGGCGGGCGACGAGAGCGTGGTGTGCTACGCGTCCGTCGACGACGTCCTCGCGGGGGAGGCACCCCGGCACCTCGTCCTCTGCCTGGACGACGTCGTCGACGCCGGTCCCGATCTGGCGGCCGCGGTCGCCGGCGCGGACACGCGCGTGCTGGAGTGGGTCCAGCGGTTCCTCGCCGAGGAGCCGTTCGCCGAGTCCACGCTGGTGGTCCTCACCCGGCTGGCCCTCGCCACCGGCGGCGGGGAGAGCGTCGAAAGCCTCCCCGGCGCGTCCGTATGGGGCCTGATCCGGTCCGCCCAGACGGAGCACCCGGGCAGGTTCCGGCTGGTGGACGTCGACGACGAGGAGACGTCCTGGGCACGCGTCCCGGACGCGCTCGCCCTCGGCGAGGACCAACTGGCCCTGCGTGGCGGCGCGTACCTCGCCCCGCGCATGACGGCGGCCGCACCGGCGGACAACCGTATCGAGCCGCCGGCGGCCGGCGCCCACCGGCTGGGCATCCCGAACAAGGGGACGATGGAGAACCTGACATGGGTGCCCTGCCCCGAGGTGGAGGCTCCCCTCACCAGCGGACAGGTGCGCATCGCCGTCCACGCCGCGGGACTCAACTTCCGCGACGTCACGATCGCCCTGGGACTGGTGGAGCGGACGGCCATCGACGCCGGGCTCGGCAGCGAGGGTGCCGGAGTGGTGCTGGAGGTGGCGGACGACGTCACCGGTCTCGCACCGGGCGACCGGGTGATGGGCATCTTCTCCGGCGCCTTCGGCCGCGTGGCCGTGGCGGACCACCGCCTGCTCATGCCCGTCCCCGACGGGTGGAGCCACATCGAGGCGGCGTCCGTGCCGGGCGCCTTCCTCACCGCCTACTACGCCCTCTTCCACGTGGCGAACCTCGAGAAGGGCCAACGGATCCTCATCCACGCCGCGGCGGGCGGCGTCGGGATGGCCGCCGTTCAGCTGGCGCAACACGTCGGTGCCGAGATCTACGGGACCGCGAGCCCCGCCAAGTGGCCCACCCTGCGCGCTCTGGGGCTGGACGACGCGCATCTGGCGTCCTCGCGGGACGTCCGGTTCGCGGACACGTTCCTGGGCTCCTCCGGCGGCCGCGGGGTCGACGTCGTCCTGAACTCCCTCGCGCACCAGTTCGTCGACGCCTCGCTGAAGCTCCTCCCCGGGGGCGGCAGCTTCGTCGAGATGGGGAAGACGGACATCCGCGACCCCGACCGGGTGGCAGCCGATCACCCGGGAGTCGACTACCAGGCCTTCGACCTCTACGAGGCGGGCCCGGACATGATCCACGAGATGTTCCGCGCCGTCATGCAGCTGTTCGCCGAGGGGCGGGTGCACCTGAACCCGATCGCCGTCCGGGACATCCGCGACGCGCGCCGGGCGTTCCGCGAGATGAGCCACGGCCGCCACGTCGGGAAGATCATTTTCGAGCTGGGCGACGACTTCGGCGGGGGGACCGTGCTGGTCACGGGCGGAACCGGGGGAGTGGGTTCCCTGGTGGCGCGGCACCTCGTCGCCCAACACGGGGTGCGCAGCCTGGTGCTGGCGAGCCGCCGGGGCATGGCGGCCGCCGGGGCTCCTGAGCTGGTCGCGGACCTTCAGGAAGCGGGCGCCGCCGTCAGGGTCGTCGCATGCGATGTCGCGGACCGGGCCGCCGTCGCGGACCTCCTCACCGACATGCCTCCCGCGTACCCGCTGACGGCTGTGGTGCACGCGGCGGGTGTACTGGCGGACGGCACCGTCGAGTCGCTGACCGCGGAGAGCCTCGACCGCGTCCTGCGCGCCAAGGCCGGCGGTGCGGTCCACCTGCACGAGCTGACCCGGGAACACAACCTCTCGGCGTTCGTCCTGTTCTCCGCGCTGGCGGGCACGCTGGGCACCGGAGGGCAGGCCAACTACGCCGCGGCGAACGGGTTCCTGGACGGTCTGGCGGCGCAGCGCAGGGCCTGCGGTCTGGTCGGCGCGTCGCTGTGCTGGGGCTGGTGGGAGGAGCGCAGCGGCATGACCGCGGACCTGAACCAGGCCGACCTCTCGCGGGTCCGGCGGCTGGGCGTCGCGGAGATGCCGACATCCGAGGCTCTGGCCCTGTTCGACTCGGCGCGCGCGATCGACAACCCGGTCGTGATCCCGGCCCGCGTGGACCTCACCGCGCTGCGGAACAGGCCCCGCGACGAGGTGCCGCTCCTTCTGCGCGACCTCGTGGGCGCCGGCCGTCCCGCCCGGACCGGAACGCGCGCGACCAGGGACACCGGCCCCCTCGGCCTGCTCACCGGGCCGGCCACCCTCTCGGAGGGCGAGGCGGAGGCAGCCGTGCTGGACTGGGTCCGCGAGCAGGTCGCCGTCGTGCTCGGACACCCGTCCAGCGCGGCCGTCGACGCCGACCAGGCGTTCACCCAACTCGGATTCGACTCGCTCACCTCGGTCGAACTGTGCAACCGCCTGGCTTCCTCGACCGGACTGCGCCTGCCGTCCACCCTTGTCTTCAACTACCCGACACCACGCGAACTGGGCCGGCACCTGTGCGGCCTGCTGCGTCCGCAGCCGGCGCCCCGCACGAGCCCGGCCGACGACGCGGAGATCCGGGAAGCGCTGCGCACGGTCTCGATCGACAGCCTGCGGAGCGCGGGCATCTTGGAGCTGGTTCTCGCGTGTGCCGACCCGTCCCGGCCGGACGCCGGCGGGCAGGCACCGGACGCGGACGCCGGCGCGGACGAACTGGCGGCCATGGACCTGGAAGCACTGGTCGACCTGGCTCTGGACGAGAGGGGCAAATGACATGAACCACGCCGCGGACCGCACCGGGAACGGCGGGGACCGGGTCGAGCGGGCACTGCGCATGCTGCTGGAGGAGCGGGACCGCCTCCGCCAGGAGAACGACGCCCTGAAAGCCGGCCGCGCCGAGCCGGTCGCCGTGGTGGCCATGGCCTGCCGCTACCCGGGAGGGGTCGCGTCGCCGGAGGAGCTGTGGGACATGGTCCGCGACGGCGTGGACGCCGTGGACGAGTTCCCGGCGGACCGCGGGTGGCGGGACGTGTACGACCCGGACCCGGACGCGGTCGGCAGCTCCTACGTGCGCCACGGGGGGTTCCTGACCGACGTGGCCGCTTTCGACGCGGACTTCTTCGGCATCAGCCCGCGTGAGGCGCTGGCGATCGACCCGCAGCAGCGCCTGCTGCTGGAGACGTCGTGGGAGGTGTTCGAGCGGGCGGGCATCGTCCCCGCCGAGGTGCGCGGGGCGGACGTCGGTGTCTTCGCCGGGGTGAGCTCGTCCGAGTACGGATCGCGTTTCCTGGAGGCGGGCAAGAACGAGCTGGAGGGGTACCTGCTGCACGGCAGCGCGCCGAGCGTCGCGTCCGGCCGGGTGGCGTACGAGCTGGGGCTGACCGGGCCGGCGGTGACCGTCGACACGGCGTGCTCGTCGTCACTGGTGGCCCTCCACCTGGCCATGCAGTCACTGCGTTCGGGGGAGTGCTCGCTCGCCCTGGCGGGCGGGGCGCTGGTGGTGTCGACGCCCGACATCTTCGTGGAGTTCTCCCGGCAGCGCGGTCTGTCGGCCGACGGCCGGTGCAAGTCCTTCGCGGACGCGGCCGACGGGACCGGCTGGGCCGAGGGCGTGGGCGTGCTGCTGCTGGAGCGGTTGTCCGACGCCCGCCGCAACGGCCACCCGGTGCTGGCCGTCGTGCGCGGCTCCGCGGTGAACCAGGACGGGGCCAGCAACGGGCTGACCGCACCCAACGGCCGCGCCCAGGAGAACGTGATCCGGCGGGCCCTGGCCAACGCGGGGGTCGCGGCCCGTGAGGTGGACGCGGTCGAGGCCCACGGCACCGGCACCGTGCTGGGGGACCCCATCGAGGCAGGGGCCCTGCTGGCGACCTACGGGCAGGACCGGGCCGAGGGCAGGCCGCTCTGGCTGGGGTCCCTGAAGTCGAACATCGGCCACGCCCAGGCCGCGGCCGGGGTCGCCGGGGTCATCAAGATGGTGATGGCCCTGCGGCACGGGTTCCTGCCGAAGACCCTGCACGCGGACACGCCCTCGCGGCACGTGGACTGGTCCTCCGGTGCGCTCGAACTGCTCGTGGAGGGGCGTGAGTGGGCCCGGGCGGACGGTCCGCGGCGGGCCGGGGTGTCGTCGTTCGGGGTCAGCGGCACCAACGCGCACGTGATCCTGGAGGAGGAACCCCCGCGGGAGCAGGCGGACGAGGGGGCCGACGAGCCGGCGGACCAGCAGGCTGGTGAGTGCCCTCCGGGCCCGGCGGTGCTCGGCGGGCTGGTGCCGTGGGTGGTGTCGGGCAAGTCCGCGGCGGCCCTGGAGCGGCAGGCGGGCAGGCTGCGCGATTTCGTCGCTGCCCGTCCGGACGTGGATGTCGCCGATGTCGGTTGGTCGCTGGTCTCGAGCCGGTCCCGGTTCGAGCACCGTGCGGTGGTGCTGGGCCGTGACCGGGACGAACTGCTGGGCGGCCTGGCGTCGTTGGGTGACGGCGTGGAGTGCGCGGGGGTGGTGCGCGGTGTCGCCGGGGACCTCGGCGGGACCGTCTTCATGTTCCCCGGGCAGGGATCGCAGTGGGTCGGCATGGGCCGGCAGCTGTACGGCACCTTCCCGGTGTTCGCGCAGTCCCTGGACGAGTGCGCGGCCGCGATGGCCGAGTGGGCCGACTGGTCGCTGCTCGACGTGGTGCGCGCAGTGGACGGGGCGCCGACGCTGGACCGGGTGGACGTGGTCCAGCCCGCGTTGTTCTCCGTGATGGTGTCCATGGCCGCGCTGTGGCGGTCCTGGGGTGTGGAACCGGCGGCGGTGGTGGGACACAGCCAGGGCGAGATAGCCGCCGCCCACGTGTGCGGGGCGCTGTCCCTGCGGGACGCCACCAAGATCGTGGCGCTCCGCAGCAAGGCCCTGGTGAGTCTGATCGGGCACGGCGGGATGGCGTCGGTAGCGGAGTCCGCGGATCTCGTGGCGGATCGTCTCGCCCCGTGGAACGACCGGGTGAGCGTCGCCGTCGTCAACGGTCCCCGCTCGGTCGTGGTGTCCGGGGAACCGGACGCACTCGACGAATTCGTCGAGAAGATGAAAGCCGAAGGCGCTCAGGCCCGGAGGATATCGGTCGACTACGCCTCCCATTCCCACCAGGTGGCCCAGGTCCGCGACCAGGTGATCGGATCGCTGTCCGACGTGCGCCCGAGGACGTCGGCGCTGCCCTTCTACTCGACCCTGTACGGCAAGACGATCGATACCGCGGAGCTGAACGGCACCTACTGGTACGACAACCTGCGCGAGAAAGTCCTCTTCGAATCGTCCGTCCGGCGGCTTGCAGCCGACGGTTTCCGGGTGTTCATCGAGATGAGTCCGCACCCCGTTCTGACGGTCCCGGTGCAGGAGATGGTCGAGGAAGTGGACGGCGCGGTGGTGCTGTCGTCGTCGCGGCGGGACCGGGGGGAGACGGAGGCCGTGGTCGGCTCGCTCGCCCAACTGCACGTCCAGGGCGGGACCGTGGACTGGGACGCCGTGTTCGGGGCGCGTCGGCGCGTGGACCTGCCGACGTACGCCTTCCACCGGCAGCGGTACTGGTTGAACTCCTCGCCCACGGCGGTGGCGGCGGCGGTGCCCACGGCGGAGCAGCCGGCGGGCGGTGATCACCTCGTCCCCCTGCCGGAAAGGATCTCCAGCCTCTCCCACGGCGACGCGGAGGCCCTCGTGCTGGACCACGTCCTCGAGAAGGTCGCCCTCGTGCTCGGGCACCCCTCCAGCGGCAGCCTCGACCCCGACCAGGAGTTCAAGCAGATCGGATTCGACTCGCTGCTGTCGGTGGAGCTGAGCAAACGCCTGGCCGCGTCGACCGGTCTGAAACTGAGGGCGAATCTGGTGCTGCGGAATCCGTCACCGCGACTGATCGCCGGGCATATCATGTCGGCGCTGGCCAAGAGCGATCCACAGTGAACTCACCCTGTTCCGGCCCTGTTCCGGGCGCTTTTCCGCCCTCTAGGAGTGTCCCGTCGGCGGGACACCGCACGTTCGGCGGCCGCTTGTTCCGTCCCGGCACCATGTTGTCTTGACCGGCATCTCCACCTGGGTGAAGGTGGATGTCATCTCTGAATTCCACCGATTCCCGGGCCCGTTTGCTGAGGGGTTGATCCGTGTGCGTTCGTTCGGTGCGTCGTCTGCGCATAAAGGGTTGTGGCTGGCGCAGAAAATGTCCTCCGACACGCTGAACCATGCGCTGGCCATGTGGGACGTGGACGGCGAACTGGACGCGGCGGTCATGGAATCCGCGTTCCGGCATGTGCTCGGCGAGGCGGAAGTGCTGCGCGTCAACTTCGTCGACGACGGCGGCGGACTGCGGCTGGTACCCCGGGAACTGGGCGACTGGCGGCCGTTCTTCCTGGATCTCAGCGCCGAGACCGATCCCGAGCAGGCGGCGCGCGAAGCGCTGGCCGACATGGTGCGCCGGCCCTTCGACCTGGAGCGGGACCTGCTGTTCCGGCTGGGTGTGGTCAAACTCGGGGCGACCCGCTCTCTCCTGGTGATCGCCTACCACCACCTCGTATCGGACGGGTACGGGGCGGGCGGCCTGCTGTCGCGGCGCCTCGCCGAGGTGTACTCCGCGCTGGTGCGGGGCGAGGAGGTACCCAAGTTGCCGCACCCCTGGGACGCCGAGTCGTTCGCGGCCCAGGCGGCGGACTACCTGGCCTCCGAGACGTTCACCGAGGACATGGAGTTCTGGCGCGACTACCTGGCGGACGCACCCGCGCCCGCGCAGGTTCCCCGCATCGCCCTGCCCGAGGCGACGCGGTCCGCGCTCTGCGAACCGCTGAGCAGCGCCGACCGCTGGTCGGAGGTGGCCGGAGCCATCGGCATGGTGAGCCGCACGCTGACCGTGCCGCGCGCCGAGGCGGACGCGTGGACCGAGACCGCGAAGTCCCTGGGCGTGTGGATGTCGTCGATGCTGACCGCGGCCGCCGCGGTGTTCTTCCGGCACCGCTGCGACCGCCCGGAGTTCCTCCTCTCGCTGGCGGTGGCCAACCGGGCAGGGACGGCGAGCCAGACGCCCGGTCTGGCGGTGAACGTGGTGCCGGTACGGATGAGCGTTCCGCTCGCCGCGACCTTCACCGAGATCGCCGACGCGGTCGTCGACGAGACGTACGAGATCTTCGGCCGCACCGCCTGCCACTACTCGGACATCCAGCGGGCGAGCGGAACCGTCCTGAGCGGCCGCGGCAGTTTCGGCGCCGTCCTCAACGTCGTCGAGTTCGCGGAGCTGCTCCACTTCGCAGGCACCCCGGCGCGCCACCTCGGCGGAACCACCGGTACCTTCGACGAACTGTCGATCGGCGTCTACACCGACGGGAGCGCCGACAGCGACCTGTTCATCCGGCTGGACGCCCCCGCGGGCCTGTACTGCCGCGCGGAGCTGCGCTTCATCGGCGAGGAGCTGATCGCCTGCATCCGTGCCCTGACGGCCGCCTGCTCCCTGCCGGTCGGTGCGCTGGACGTGGTGAGCGGCGCCGCGCGGGACCTGGTCCTGACGGCACCGAACGACACGGACGCGGACGCGCCGATGCCGGGACTGACGGTTCCCGAGCTGTTCGCCCGCCAGGTGGAACAGGCCCCCGACGCCGTCGCGGTGGTGTCCGCGGACTCCACGGTCTCGTACCGTGAACTGGACGAGCGCTCGAGCCGGCTCGCCGAGGCGCTGCGGCGGCGGGGCGTCGGAACCGAGACGGTCGTGGCGGTGGCGCTGCCCCGGTCGGTGGATCTGGCCGTCGCCCTGCTCGGGGTGGCGAAGGCGGGTGGAGCCCACCTGCCCGTCGACCCGGCGTTCCCGGCACGGGTGATCGGGCCGGTGGTGAGCGACTCCTCGGCGCGGATGCTGCTCACCGACGCGGCGACCGCCGAATCGCTCTCCGCCGATCTGGACGTGCCGACGGTCCTGTTCGACGACATCCGGCCGGACACCGGTGCCGACGGCGGCGACAGCGCGCACAGGGTTCCCGTCCCGTGGCACCGGGACGGTCTGTTCGCCGTGATGTACGGCTCCGGTCCCGGCGGCGCGGCCACAGGAGTCGCTGTGACGCACCGGAACATGGAGCGGTTCGTCATGGACCGCCACTGGCGGGAAGGCGGCCACAGCGCCGTGCTGTGGCACTCGCCGCACACCTCCGGGGCACTCGCCCTCGAACTGTGGGCGCCCCTGCTGAGCGGCGGCCGTGTGGTCGTGGCTCCTTCGGGGGAGCCGGACGCCGATGCGCTGGCCGAGGTGGCAGCGGCACACGAGGTCTCCACGGTATGGCTGTCCGCGGGCCTGTTCTCGGCGATCGCGGCCGAACGCCCCGAGCGCCTGGCCGGGTTGCGCGCGGTGTGGACCGGTGGTGACCGCGTGTCGGCGGCCGCGGTGCGGCGGGTCCGGGAGGCGTGCCCCGGGCTGACGATCGTCAGCGGCCACGGCCCGACGGAGACGGGGTTCGCCGCATGCCACCGACTGGCGCCCGGCGAACCGGTGGACCACGCGGGCACGGCCGGCCGCCCGACGGACCACACCGCCCTGTACGTGCTGGGGCCGGGACTGGCGCCGGTCCCCGTGGGCGTGTCCGGAGAGCTCTACGTGGCCGGGCCCGGCCTCGCGCGTGGCTGTCCCGGGCGGCCGGGCCGGACCGCGGAGCGGTTCGTGCCCTGTCCGTTCGGCCCGGCCGGCGGGCTCATGTACCGGACCGGGGACCGGGTGCGGTGGGGTGCCGGCGGCCGGCTCGAGTACCTGGGCCGGGCCGACGCCCAGACGGAGGTACGTGGCACCCGGGTGGAGGCCGCCGAGGTCGAGGAGGCGCTGTCCGAGCACCCTGGACTGGCGCGGTCGGTGGTGGCCGTCAGAGTCGACGGCTCGGGGCAGAGGCGGCACGTGGCCTACGTCGTCCCGGTGGACGGCACGGACGGCCCCACGGGTGAGGAACTGCGCCGATTCGCCGCGGGGCGGTTGCCGGAGTTCATGGTGCCGTCGGCGTTCGTGGTGCTGGAGCGCCTGCCGGTCACCGTCGACGGGAGGGCGGACCTGGCGTCGCTGCCGGAACCGGAGTTCGGTGACGGGCGGTACCGCGCCCCGCGCAATCGCACCGAGCGGGTGCTGGCCGAGGCGTTCGCCGACGTCCTCGAGATGGACCGGGTGGGGATCGACGACGACTTCTTCGACCTCGGTGGCAACTCGCTGCGGGCCATCAGGCTGGTCGGCCTGATCCGGGCGGAGCTGAACCTCGAGGTCTCCATCCGCACGCTGTTCGCGGCGCGCACCATCACCGGCCTGACCGACATGTGGGGGGACCTCTCCCGGTCGAGCCGGCCGACTCTGCGCAGGAGGACACAGGGCGGCCAGGTCCTCTGAGCTGTCCATGGTGAAAAGGGGTCGGGGTCAGACCCCTACGAGTGCGGGGCGTCCCGTCGGCGGGACACCCATGCACGGCCCACACGGATGCGCTGATACATCGGTGTGCGTCGGCTGAGTCCGGCGCACTTGAATGGTTCATCGTGCCCGGTCTACGTTGGCGGCGCGGCCGATGGAAATGCCAGCCCGCCGAACGTGGGGCTTTCTGGAGCGGAAATTGCCGGTCGACGATGCGAACAACGCATCGCGCAGCCATGCCAGCGGGAGAATTCTCTATGAGTAATCGTGAACACGAGACCTATGACGTGGTCGGCATCGGGTTCGGTCCGTCCAACCTGTCGCTCGCCATCGCCCTGGAAGAGTACCGGGCGAATGGTCTGGAGAATGAGATCAGCAGCTTCTTCCTCGAGCGCCAGTCCTCCTTCGGCTGGCACCGCAACATGCTGCTGCCGTCGGCGACCATGCAGATATCCTTCCTCAAGGACCTGGTCACCTTCCGCAATCCGACGTCGAGTTTCAGCTTCGTGGCGTACCTGCACGCGTCGGGGCGGCTCCCGCAGTTCGTCAACAACCAGGACTTCTTCCC
This sequence comes from Streptomyces sp. NPDC046759, assembly GCF_040645475.1. Classification (NCBI taxonomy): domain Bacteria; kingdom Bacillati; phylum Actinomycetota; class Actinomycetes; order Kitasatosporales; family Streptomycetaceae; genus Streptomyces; species Streptomyces sp. NPDC046759. Next base: position 187,646 of record NZ_JBEYYJ010000002.1, read on the forward strand.
CACGCGCCAGGAATTCCACCAGTACCTCGAGTGGGCGCAGGCGCGGGTGGCCGATCGCATCGCGTACGGCTCGGAGGTGACGTCGGTCCGGCTGCCGCGGGGCGCCGATCCGCAGTCGGCGGACCGTCTGCGACTGGAGGTGGCGGACGCCACCGGACGGGTCGGCCGCGTGGTCGAGGCACGGAACGTGGTGATCTCGACGGGCCTGGTCCCGAGCATGCCGGTGGGGGCCGAGCGCGACGAACGGGTGTGGCACAGCTCCGAGTTCCTGGAGAAGTTCCGCCGGATGAACCCCGGGGAGCTGCGTCGGGTGGCGGTGGTCGGAGCAGGCCAGAGCGCGGCCGAGATCACCCGGTTCCTGTACGACGAGCTTCCGCACGCCCAGGTGTACGCGATCATCCCGTCCTACGGCTACTCCGTCGCGGACGACACCCCCTTCGCCAACCAGATCTTCGACCCGGGAGCCGTCGACGACTACTACTTCGGCACCGAGGAGACGCGCGAGGCGTTCTGGCGGTACCACCGGAACACGAACTACTCGGTCGTCGACGACGAGGTGATCAGGGACCTGTACCGCAGGTCGTACGACGAGGACGTACGGGGCGTCAGGCGCCTGCAGTTCCTCAACCTGACGAGGGTCACCGGCGTGAAGCGCGCCGGCACCGAGACCCGCGTCTCCCTTCAGGTGGGACCCGACGCCGAGGTGCGCGAACTCGACTTCGACGCACTCGTCTGCGCGACGGGCTACCAGACGATGGAGCCCACGGGCCTGCTCGGGGACCTCGACCGTCACTGCCTTCGCGACGAGGCGGGCCGGTACCGGGTGCAGCGGGACTACCGCATCGTCACCGCCCCCGACATGCGGTGCGGCATCTACCTCCAGGGCGGTACCGAGCACACCCACGGTCTGACCTCCTCGCTGCTGTCGAACATCGCGGTCCGGAGCGGCGAGATCGCCGACTCGATCATCGCCCGGCGTGCGGGGCGCAAGGCCGAGCGTGCCGTCCTCGCCGAAGTCGGAGGCGACATCCGCTGAACGCCCGGAAAACCCGTGACACCCGCTCCCGCCCGCGGCTGCTTTCTGTTCGTGCGTGCCCGCCCGCCGACGGCGGGCGGGCACGCACGAACTCCGGTCGGGGAAGCACCGATCCGACGGCGGCCGTCCGAGCAGATCGACGAAACACCGGTGGTCCGGGATTCGCCTGGCCATATCGTGGGCACCGAACGCGCTGATCACACGCGTCTCCGGGGTGCGACAAAGGGGATCTTTCGATGAGGAGTCCGGTGGAAGAGCTGTGGATACGCCGCTTCCGTGACGGCGACGGGTGTGAGACGAAGCTCGTCTGCTTCCCCCACGCCGGCGGCTGGTCGAGCGCCTACCGCACCTGGCCCCTGGGACTGCCGTCGGACATCGGCGTGCTCGCCGTCCGGTACCCGGGCCGGGAGGAGCGGCTCAACGACCCGTTCCCCTCCCAGCTGGAAGCCCTCGCGGACGACATAGCCGACGCGCTCGACGAACTGACGAAGCATCAGCTGGTGCTGTTCGGCCACAGCATGGGCGCCTCACTGGCGCACGAGGTGGCGCTGCGCTTCCAGGGACGGGGGCGCCCGCCGGCCGCCTTGTGCGTCTCCGGCAGGCGCCCGCCGCATGCGCTGGACGGCCGGCGGAAGCTCGCCGACACGGACGAGGGGATCATCGCGGACGTCGTGCGCTACGACGCGAGCCGTGCCGCGGTCTTTGCGGACCCCGACCTGCGGGAGCTGCTGCTCCCCGCGCTCCGCGCGGACTACCGCCTGGTGAACGCCTATTCCGGCGGACCGAGGCCGCCGCTCGACTGCCCCGTGTACGGCTTCACCGGTGACGACGATTCCGAAGTGAGCCCGGACCAGATGCGCGGCTGGGCGGACACGACGCACGATGCCTTCCGGCTCCGGGTGCTGCCCGGCGGGCATTTCTACCTCAGGGCCGAGGAGGCCGCGCTGCTGGCGGACCTGAGTGACGTACTCAGCCACGTCAAGTCGCGTACGACGACGCCCTCATGAGGTGCGCGACAGGCCACGGCTCCCCTTCCTGATCCGCTCCGGCGCTGTGCGGCACCCTGCGTGTGCGGGGAGTCCGCGGCATGGGCCGTGAACGCGCGGCGCCGCGTGCCGTCGCTCTCACGATGACGGCGGTGGCCATCCGCTCCGCGCGCCGTTCGTGCCGCTTCGGCGAAGTGCCCTTCTCCGACCGCACAGTTCCAGCCCTCGTAGCCCGCGGCCCCTTCCACCGGCCCCCGGCCCATTCCGGCGGCGTAACATACCGGCCGCCTGGTTTCTGACGGCGAACACGTGTTCCCTGTCGAGGTCCTGACGATCCCCATCCTCGCCGGCCCGCCTGCCGGTGCCGGCACTCGGCGGCGCGCCGGACCCCATGCCGTGGGCGCGGCCCGGCGGCGTTCACATGGCGTTCCCACTCCCTGACCAGCACGATCCTTCCCCGACCTCGTGCCGACGCCGCCCCGATCGCGGCGACTTGTGATGGCGCACCTTATGCGCCATGATGGCGCCATGGATGTGAGTCCGTTCGTAGACAGACTCGGGCGCCAGTTCATGGCGCTCGCTCGGATCGACGGTGAGGATGCCGGAGCGCTGGTGGCACGACTTGAGTCGGCGATCCGGCTGACGCTGGTGGACGCGCTGGCGGCCGCCGCGGACGAGATCAACCGCGACCTCACCGCAGACTCCGTCGAACTCCGCCTCCCTGGAGGGGAACCGAACTTCGTCGTGAGGTCGTCGCCGCCCGGGCGGCCGTCCGAGACCGCGGCGGTCAGCGGCGTGCCGAACGCCGAGGAAGATGCCACGGCACTGGTCACCGTACGCATGCCGGGGCGACTGAAGGCGGCCGTCGAGCGAGCCGCCGGCCGCGAAGGGCGTTCGGTGGACGCGTGGTTGGCGCAGACGGCCTCCGCCGCGGTGCAGCGGGACCGCGCTTCCTGCACCGCCTTCCGGCGCGGCAAGCGGCGCCGGCAGCGCTACACCGCCTGGGTGCGGTGAGCCAGCCCCACCGGCATCTCACTCGTCCCGACGTGTGGGAGCGTTCGTCAGACATCACGAGAGGGACAGCAATGCCTGTTTTCGATACTCCCGAACCGATCTCCGTCACGCTCGAGATCGGCGTCGGCGAGGTGCAGATCACCGCCGAGGACCGCACCGACACCGTGGTCGAGGTACGGCCGACCGACGAGGCCGACAGCTCGGACGTGAAGGCAGCCGAGCAGGCGAGTGTCGAGTACGCGGGTGGCGTCCTGGTGATCAGGACCCCGAAGCCCCGGGCCCTCTCCCGCAGGACCAGCTCGGTGGATGTGACGATCGTGCTGCCCGCGGGCTCGCACGTGCGTGGCGGAGCGTCGATGGGGGACCTGCGCTGCTCCGGCCGGCTCGGGGAGTGCACGTACAAGACCTCCGCCGGGGACATCCGACTCGACCACATCGGGCCCACCCGCCTGAAGACGTCGGCCGGCCACGTCACCGTGGGCCGAGTCGACGGCGACGCGCAGGTCAAGACCGGCACGGGGCGGATCCGGGTGGGAGAGATCAACGGCGCGGCCGAGGTGAAGAACACCAACGGTCCCACGGAGATCGGCAAGGCCGTCGGCGACGTCCGTGTCCGCGGCTCCAACAGCGACATCTCCATCGAGCACGCGGCGGGCTCCAGGACCGACGCCGAGACCTCCAACGGCAGCATCCGTGTCGGGGAAGTGGCCCACGGGGCCGTCGTGCTCAAGACCGCGGCCGGTGACCTGGAGATCGGCATCGGTGCGGGCCGTCCGGCGAAGCTGGATCTGACCACGGGATTCGGGCGGGTGCACAACATGCTGGAGGGCGCCGCCGAGTCGCCCGAGGACGCCGCCGAGTCGTCCGAGAAGACGATCGACGTGCGGGCGCACACCTCCTACGGAGACATCACGATTCACCGGGCCTGATGTCCAGCCCTCTTCGGTGGCGGGGCCTTCCCGGCGGTCGGCCGCCGGGAGCCTCGAGTCTCCTGGCGGGGGTGGCGGCTACCGCACCCAGCCGTTGAACTGCTGCTTGCCGCGAGGGGTTCGCTTGCTGTTGGCCAGCGCCGCGGCCGAGGCCCGGACCATCCACGCGTTGACCGAGATGCCCTGCCGGGACGCCGCCTCCTCGATCTGTTCCTTCATCGCCTGCGGAGGCCGGAAGTTGATCCGGGCCGTGGCGCCGCTCATGGCGCCACCGAGTGCTCCGCTCGCCCAGTCGCTTGCCGCGTCGTCGGTCGCGTCCGCGGTCTCCTCGGCGGGGCCGCCGTCCTCCGCGGGCGGCGTCACCACGAAACTGGGCTCCATCCCGCGCAGGCGCAGGTCCACCGAGCCGGGCTCCAGGTCCCGGGTGATCTCGTCGGCGGCGTCGGACAGAACCCGGAGCAACGTGAGCCGGACGGCCGACTCCAGCGGAGCGATGAGCCGCTCGGCGACCGCGCGGGTCTCGGCATCTCCCGCCGCAGACGCTGCGACCAGTTCATCGCGCAGAGCCTCGACGTACACCCGTAGTTCCATGGACCCATCATGGCACGACGTTTGCGCCGCACGGCACCTGCCCGAGCCAACGATCGCACCACCCTTCTGTGCTGGCGGAACGACCGACCTCACGCTCGGTCGGTCGAGGTCTCCCGCTGCTGTCGGACCCGTCGGCACAGGCGTGTTCGCGAGGCACGCCGCCATGGCGACCCCGGTATGGCGCCACCAAGGGCGCCTGAGCCGCGCGATGCGACAGCGCGAGCCCCTCCGTCACAGGGGACGGAGCAACAGTGGTCGCACCCCGGCGCGGGCGTGCGTGACAAAGGGGCAGGCCCCGGAGGGCCGGGGGAATTTCCCCTCCGGGGCCCGCGCTTCTGGGGCAGCGGCGAGGACCGAATGTGGCGCCAGTATGGCATCGCTTTGGCCCGCGGTGCAAGGATTCATCCCGTGCAGGAACGCTCCACCACGACGTCGCCGATCATCGTCCGGGCCTGGACGTGCACGACCTCGCCGGCCGGTGCGCACGTCCCCAGGAGCGACAGGGCCGTGTACACGGTGCCTGCGGCGGAGTCGAGGGACAGGCGGGCGCCGCTGGTCCCGGCCACCCCGACCCGGACGCCGCCGGACGTCGTGGCGGCGACGACGGATCCCCGCGCCACCTCTCCGATGTCGATGTCGCCCTGGGTCGTCCTGGCATCCACGTCGGTGTGCGCCCGGCTGATCCTTATGGCCCCCTTCTCCGTGCGCATGCGGGTGACCCCGCGCACCTCTCCCACGATGGCATCGCCCTCGCCCATGGCCGTGATCGTGGCGTCGCCCTCGACCCGCCCCACATGGACGTCGCCCCTGTCCGCCGTGGCCTCGACGCTGCCGGCCACACGGTCGACCGTGATGTCGCCGAGCGAGGCGGCCAGGTGCAGGCTGCCGGTACGGTCGAGCCTGATGTGCCCCAGCCCCGTGCTCAGCCGACAGTCACCGAGCTGTCCCACCCCGAAGAAGTCCGCCGCCGTACCCCGGCCGTGCAGGCTCGACCCCGTGGGCACGGCCAGGGCCACGATGACCGCGCCCCCGTTTTCACCCGGCTCCGGGACGTTCACGAGCAGCCGGCCGTCGGCGTATTCGATGTGCAGCCGTTCGGCGGCCCGCACGTCGTCCTGGTCGTCGCAGTCGCGTGGGTACGCCTCCACCGTCGTCTCGGCGTGGTCGCTTGCGACGATCCGGACCTGGCCGAACATCAGGTCGAGGACCACGCGGACAGGTGCGGGTGTGTCGAACGTCGGCATGGCGGGCCGCCTTCGGTAGGTCTGCGGCCGCCGATCTGATGCAGACGGAGGCCGGAACGACGCAGGTCCACGTGTCGTCGCGGGGTTCATCTCCACCCCGGGGCGGGAGGCCCGGGGCGCGAGGCACCGGGGCACGGGCCCGTACCGCTGAGGGCCTCGGTGGCTTCTCTCTTACCCTCACCGCGTCGCTCATCACGCTCATCGCCGTACGCGTGCCGTATGCAGTGCCTGCCTGCCCAGGGGGGTGCACTTCGTAGCTCTGTGCGATGCTCCACTGACACCATGTGGTGCCACATTAGCGCCATAACGGGATGTCCGGCCCGGGCCCGGCTCGGAACTCCAGGTAAGGGCGAGCGGAATCGGTCACGGAGGCCGGGAGGTCGACCGCAGCCGGGCAGGCGGGTCGGAAGTCGCCGCCGGAAGGCCGTCGGCAAGTGCAGCGCCCTGGCGTGCGGGGCCGCGACACGTACCTTCGTACGGACAGCCCAGGGGTGTCGTCCCTGGTGAAGGCTGACGGCGCACGGTCGAGCCATGCCTGAGCGGGTACCGGTGGGTCTCGCCGGGCCGGTGGTCGACTGCGGTCCCGCGCCGCCGCTCGATGGGTGGGACGCGACCGGTCCCGGGCGTCATCGGCGATGCGATGACGCCAAAGTCGGGCGCTCCGGCCGCCATTGCGGTGCTGCAGGCGTGGGGACGCTCCCTCGGCCATGCCGCCGATGCCGCCGACGCGCTGACGGACTTCCGGGCCGCGAGCCGCCGTGACGTCCGCCCGGGGCCGAGGGCGTCAGGGGGGCACAACGCCCCGGCCGGCCGCACAGGACCGCATCGATGCCTTCCGGCCAACGTACGGTTGTGGCCGACCGCTGCACCGTCCGCCGCGTCGGGCGTATCCGCAGGCCACAGCCGCGATGCGGGGCGCGAGCCGGGTGTCCGGTGCACCCGCGCCGCCTTGGCCAGCCGAAGTGGCGCAGTGGGCGCTAGACATGGCGCCAAATGATGCCATGATGGCGCTATGGCTGCTCTGCGATCGCTGTGCCCGGAGGAACACCGAGAGGCGGAACGAACGGCGGGGAACCTCACCCCGCTCGGCACGGCGGTGCGCTCCCAGCGGGTGCGTGGTGAGCCGGGCGGTGGCCGCCGCGTGGCCGCACCGTCCGCTGCCCCGATCGCAGGGGCCCTCGGCCATCCGGGTCGAGGGCTGCGGAAGTCGTACGGAGGCACGATCGTCGTGGACGCCCCCCGCGGCACCGCCTTCACCCTGCCTGGGCTCCACGGCGCCGGCGGGACCACCGTGACGAGGTGCCTGAGCCCACCCACCGTACGCCCCGCCCGGGGAGGATCCGTGCGACAACGGGTCCGCGTGGTGCGAGTTGCCGTCGGCCATGGCCCCAGCGCTGTCGCCTGCCGCGTCCACCGCGCAGCTCGTGCCTGCCGCCGGGCCCGGCGTGCTGCCGGGGTCCTGGTGTGCGCCACGCAGGCGATCGCCGGTCGCCGCCGTCGTGCGGGCCTGGGCGGACGTGCAGGCTCCGGCGGACGTACCGGCCCCCACGGACGGGCCGGCCCCGCGCCGCAGCACCGCGATCCCCTCACGGGGTCCGGGCGGGCGGCCTGCCCGGACCGGGCCCACCGCGTCCCACGCCCTTACGGCCCGTCTTCGTCAGCTGACAGGAGTGAACGTGGCCGCCCTCGTCGCCGAATCGCCGAAGGCCTCGAAGGCCTCGAAGGCCTGGAATGCCGTCGCGATGCCCGCTGCGGTCGCCGGTCCGATCCCGGAACCGGACCCCCACCACCGGGGCGGGTCGCGCGCGTCGCTGGTGCTGCGACCGGAAAGGTTCACCGGCTCGCGACGCCCGCCGCGAGCTTTCCGGCAAGCCTTTCAGGTCACAGCACTAGGTCACCCGGTGTGTCGTGTCGCGGGGCAGCGCAGCGGTGAGCCCGTGCAGGCGCCGGTAGGTGTACGCGGCCGACACGAGGGCCATGTGGTGGTACCAGCCGGGGAACGAGCGCCCCTCGAAGTCCAGCAGCCCGAAGTCCTGTTCCATCGAACCGATCGCGTCCGTCGTCCCGGCGCGCAGTGCGGCGATCGAGCCCACTTCCGCGAGGCTGTCGTGGGCGAGGCTGGTGAGCCACATCGGGCTCGGGGTGCGGGCTGGGCCCACGTGGGTGAAGAGCCGGTAGGGAGGGGCCGGCGAACGACCCTGGCAGTCGCCGGCCAGACGGACGAGCGATGTCTGGACGAGTGCGATGCGCTGCTTCCCGCCCGGCAGCGGGACTACGGCCGACTCCGGACTCTGCGCGGAGACCAGCACCCTTGCGCTCACCGGTGCCGGGGTGCTCTCACCGGCGGGCAGCACCGACAGGTGCGGCGGCACCGCGACGACGAAGTCGCGCCGGCGCCTGGCGAGTCCCTGCAGCAGGTACCCCACGTCGGGTTCGTCGCTCATGTCGACGAGGACGACGGACGAGGTGGACTCCGTGCGGGCCGACAGCCGGTCGACGAGCCGGAGCGTGTGCGCCCACAGCGGCCGGTACTGCTCGGAGTCCGGTATACGCGCGTCCCTGCGCCGTTCGGCGTCCTGCGTCCAGGTCGTCGACAGGTGAAGGCACCAGTCGACGGGAAACTGGGCGTTGCCCACGCACAGGAAGGAGCCCAGTCCCAGCTGACAGTTGAGCGTACGGCCCGATGTCAGGTCGAAGTAGCGGTGCACACCCACGGACCGGTCACCGCGCTTGGGCAGGACGGCCCGGCCGAGGGACCACACGGGCTTGGGGCGATGGCCCGTCACCCAGTGGGTCAGTTCCTCCATCACCTCGGCGAAGTCCCACGGGCTGAGACTGACGAACTGGCGCAGCGACTGCGCGACGGACGGGTCGCGGGAGACCGCGGCGGCCAGCCGGCGCACCGACTTCTTGCCCGACGTGACGAGCAGCCCTTTCAGATAGGCGTGTGCCCACTTCCGTTGATCGGCCCGGCGCAGGCTCCTGAAGATCGTGCTGCTGAAATGATCCAGAGATGAATTGACCGCGTACGTCGCATTGCTGGCGTGCGTCGCGTCTCTTGAAGTCGACGAGGTGTCCGCTTGGGTCGTATGCATGCCGCATTAACTCCCCCGACGTTACTGAGCGCTGTGGGCGAGAGTCTAGGTCGCGCCCCGGTGTGGCACCACTGCCCGCAGTTGAACGCACGGTTGTGGCGCCTGGAGTGGCGCATAACCCGGGCGGCTCGGCGACAGGATGGCGGCTTGTTTCCGCTCGTGTCTTCACGGGGCGGGCCGTCTAGTCCTCGTGGTGGGCGGCGGTGTCCGGACCTGCCGTTCGCGGAGCTGTGACCTGCAGGAACGTGAAGTGCATGCGCTCTGTCGGGCTGGGGCGGGGGTGGCGCCCGGCGGTGCCGTGACGCGCTGTGGTATCCGATCCAGGGGCCACAGGCCCCGTGTGCACCTTCAATTCACGCCAACCAGTGGACTAGACAACTGAGTAGGAGGAGCGTTCGACTCTACAAAGTAGTGTTCGATGGCGCCAAGATCCTTGAAACTCGCCTCGATGTCGGGATCTACTCGGTGCCGCGGCAGTCGGCCACCCCGACCTCAACGAGTAACCGCGCAATGGCCGGTTCATTCGAGTCGTGGGAGTACGCCGTTGCAGGCGGTGGCCGCTGCTTTGATGTGCCTGCAGAGAGAAAATCGGGGGAACGCGCTTTCTTTATTCGATGGGAACCATGGCGAACCTGTCCGGTGGATACGCGCGTTGATACGGAGGCGTGATGACTAATCAGGTCGAGGACTGCGAGGATTCCAAGGCGCTCATGTTCGGCAGGGCCGCGGAGGCCGTGTCGAGGCCGCGAAGGGCCGGCGGGGTGGAGTCGCGCCGCGAGCAGGTGCTCACCACGAAGGTGGGACTGCACATACCCGTGGGGCTCGCGTTCGAGGAGTGGGAACGCGCCGGGCGCCAGCTCTCCGGGCTGCTCAACTCCTCCTCCTGGTGGCTCGGGGACTGGCTCATCTACGGCAAGGACCACTACGCCGACCGCTATGAGCGCGGCATCCGTGCGGCCGGCCTCCAGTACCAGACGCTCCGCAACTACGCTTGGGTCTCCAGGCGGTTCGAGCTGCACCGCCGGCGGCCCGCGCTCAGCTTCCAGCACCATGCCGAGCTGGCGTCGCTGCGTGTCGAGGAGCAGGAGATCTGGCTCGATCGCGCCGAGCGGATGAAGTGGAGCACCAAGCAACTGCGCAATGCCATCCGGGCCCAGCGCGAGGGCATCCCGCAGCAGGCGGACGCCGTGGCGGCGACACGCCGGCTCGCCGTTCCCGACAACCGGCTTCAGTGGTGGCACAAGGCGGCAGCCCAGGCCGGCACCGAGCTGGCGGAGTGGGTGATGGCCACCCTCGATGCCGCCGCCGACCGGGTGCTGAAGGAGGCCGACCGGCAGCCGCCCCTCGCCTGACCGGCTCACGGGCCGTCCGGTACGGCGGTCACCCTGGAGGCGGACGGGGGGCCGTCCGCGGCGGAGAAAGTCCCGGGGTCCGCACACGCCAACGGGGTGCGGACCCGGCGTCGTGGCTGATCCGTTACGGCAGCCGGTTCATGAGCTCCGCCGTCTGTGCGTGCCGGGTGCATCCGCGCCCGGCGAACGACCGGACCACCCGCTCGCGAATCTCGGGCTTCTGTTCCTGGCTGAGTTTGAACATTCCCTCGGCCTTGGTCACCCGGACACGGAAAGCGCCCACGTCGGAAACTATCCTGCGGAAATAGTCCAGGGACTTGCTCATGTCCCAGCTGTCACCGAAATCCTTCTCGAAGGCCTGCACCGTCGCCTGCACGACCCCCAGGGTCTCCTCCGTCGTCTCGATCCTCTCCGTCACCCCGTGCACGTGTACCGAGGTGAAGTTCCATGTCGGGGACGCCGGCGTGACGTCGTAGACGGTGGGCGAGACGTAGGCGTGCGGGCCGGTGAACGTCAGCAGGACCGCCGTCCCGGTGTCCAGCGCCGCCCAGTGCGGATTGGCGCGGTTCATGTGGCCCAGCAGGGGCATACCGGCCAGGTCCGCGGCGGGTTGTCCGTCCCACCCGGGGTCGGTGATGACCGGAAGGTGGGTGGCGAACGGGCCGTCGGCAGGGGTCCCGTTGCTGGCCATCAGCGCGAGCGGGTTCGCGCGCATCAGGTCGACCATCCATGAGACGTCCGGTTCCCGGTAGTGGCTGGGGACGAACATACAGCACTCACCTCTCGTGGTGTGACGAGAACAATGACATTGCGGCGTCGAGGCCGTAGGGCGCGGCAATGATGCGGCGAATAGTCGACGGAACCGCAGTCCTGTCCTGTTGGCAGGACAGCGGGGACCTCCATCGTGGACCGTCCGTTGTCTCAGGCGCAATGAAAAGGAGAACCGGACCTGCAATTGTTCACCGGGAACGGAAAAGAGGAATGCCTGCGGCATCGCTTCACACCGGTGCCGGATTCCGCCTTTTGGCGATGTGCCTCTTTCCCGCGCCGCGGCCGGTATCCCTCCCCCGAATCAGCGCGGAGCGGTGGGGCCGGCGTCACCGCGCGCCGAGACGTGGAAGTCGAACCCGAGCGTCCCGGGATCGAGGGCCGTCGCACCGCCGTCCACGGTGAGCACCGCTCCGTTGACGTAGGAGGCCGCCGGCGACAGCAGCCAGGCGATCGCCTCCGCGACCTCGCGCGGCTCACCCGGCCGCCCCTGGGGCAGCAGCCTGGTCGCCTCCTCGTAGGCGGCCGCCACGCCCCCGTCCCGCAGGTCCGCCTCTTCGGCGAAGCGCGCCATGCGGCGATCGGCCATCTCGGTCCGCACCCACCCGGGGCACACGATGTTGGCGCGCACGCCCTGACGTCCGTAATCGACGGCCACGGAACGGCAGAGCTGGAGCAGGGCCGCCTTGGACGTGGCGTAGGGGGCGTTGCCGGTGCCGTTGCGCAGAGCGGACACCGAGGCGACGGCGACCGCCGCCCCCCTGGACTCCAGCAGATGGGGGATGGCGGCGCGCAGCAGCAGGAGCGGGCCGGTGACGTTGGTGCGCATCACCTCGTCCCAGTCCTGCAGCGACAGGTCCCCCACCGCTCCACCGCGTCCGATTCCCGCGTTGAGCACCACCCCGTCGAGCCGCCCGTAGGCGGCCAGAGCCGCCCGGACGAGTCCGTCGGCCCCGTCGGGGTCCCCGACGTCGGACGGATGCGCCAGTGCCCCGGTCTCCTGCGCGAGGCGCCGCAGGGGCTCCGCCCGGCGGCCGGAGACGACCACGTGGTGGCCGCCCTCGCGCAACAGCCGGGCGGTTGCCTCCCCGATGCCCGTGCCTCCGCCGGTCACGACGACAACCCGCTTGTCCGCCACGGTCGTTGAGCCCCCTTCACCGAGATCGTCAGGAGCGTCCGACTCTAGAACCGGCCGCTGGACCGCTGACGACTTCCAGCCAGGAACGGCGACCGGCCCCACCCCGTGCGGCGAGGTGCGAGGCTCTCAGGCTCGCGTCAGAGCCGGGCAGGCCCGGCGTTCTCCTCGCCGGCGTGCGAGGTGGAGGCGACGAAGAGGGGCAGGCGGTGCACCGGCGGCGGATCGCCGGGGAGGTCCAGGCGCTGCCAGGCCAGACGGACCGTGGCGCGCAGCAGGCGGTGGGCGCGTAGGAGCAGCAGCCCGGCGAGCGGCAGCTCGATCAGGACGGCGGAGGCCACGGCGCCCCAGACGCTCCGGGTGCCCCAGGCGAGGGAGACGTCGAACCAGGCGTCGCACACCAGGAGCGTGGCCGCGACGACGGCGCAGGGGATGAGTATCTGGCGGCCCAGCCACACCGCGACTCCCGCACCGAGCAGCGAGAGCAGCAGGAGCACGTCGAAGCCGACCCAGGCCGCCGACCAGTACCTGGCCTGGAACCGGCCGGGCAGGGAGAACGCGAGATAGACGGTCCAGGGAACCAGGACGATCACGCACAGGGCGAGGAAGCGAAGGGCGCGCCGGCGGCGGCGCTGCGGTCCGACGGCGGGGGGCGGGGCCGGAAGCCGACCGCGTGTCACGGCGGGATCACTCACCGTTCCGTCTGCCTCGTTCTCCACGGCAGGCTCCTCTCCGAAGCACCGTGACCAGGGTATGCGGGCCACCGCCCGCCCTGGCAGGCGGTGGCCCGGCCCCCTCCCGGCGCCGTCGTGCGGTCACCGCGCTGTGGCTCAGCCGTCCGCCGGGGGAGCCGTACGCCCCTCGAACGCCTCCAGGATGCGTTCCGCCGCCAGCGTCGCCGTCAACCGGCCCTCCCTGACCTGTCGCTCGAGGTCCGGGGCGGCCTCGCGCACCGCCGGGTCGGCGTGCAGCCGGCCGAGCAGTTCGTCGCGGACCATCGCCCAGGTCCAGCCGACCTGCTGATCGCGCCGCTTGGCGGTCAGCCGCCCGGTGGAGTCGAGCAGCGTACGGTGCTGCTCCAGCCGCTCCCACACCGTGTCCAGGCCCGTCGAGTCCCGGGCGCTGCAGTGCAGCACCGGTGGGGTCCAGAACGCGTCCTTGCCGTGCATCAGCCGGAGGGCGCCCGCCAGTTCCCGTGCCGCCGCCCGCGCGTCGCGTTCGTGCGGACCGTCCGCCTTGTTGACGGCGATCACGTCGGCCAGTTCCAGGACGCCCTTCTTGATGCCCTGCAGCTGGTCGCCGGTGCGGGCCAGGGTAAGCAGCAGGAAGGAGTCGACCATGTCGGCGACCGCGGTCTCCGACTGGCCCACACCGACGGTCTCGACGAGGATCACGTCGTAGCCCGCCGCCTCCATCACCACCATCGACTCCCGGGTGGCCTTCGCGACCCCGCCCAGCGTGCCCGCGCTGGGGGAGGGCCGGACGAAGGCGTTCGGGTCGACCGCCAGTCGCTCCATCCTCGTCTTGTCGCCCAGGATCGAGCCGCCGGTGCGGGTCGAGGACGGGTCCACGGCCAGCACCGCGACCCGATGGCCGAGCGAGGTGAGCAGAGTGCCGAACGCGTCGATGAACGTCGACTTGCCGACACCGGGCACCCCGCTCACGCCGATCCGCCGAGCCCGGCCGCTGCGCGGGAGCAGCTGGGTCAGCAGCTCCTGCGCCAGCGCCCGGTGCTGCGGGCGGGTCGACTCGACGAGCGTGATGGCGCGCGCCACCAGGGCCCGCTTCCCGTCGAGCACGCCCTTCACGTACGTGTCGAGATCGATCGCTGCCATACGGGGGCTACAGGTCGTGGCCGAGGCCGGCCGACAGCCGCTTCACCAGGTCGTACGCCGCGTCCGGGATCACCGTGCCGGGCCCGTACACGTCCGCGGCGCCCATCTCCAGCAGCGTCGGCACGTCCTGCGGCGGGATCACCCCGCCGACGACGATCATGATGTCCTCGCGGCCCTCCTCGGCGAGCTTCTCGCGCAGCGCCGGTACGAGGGTGAGGTGACCGGCGGCCAGCGAGGACACCCCGACCACGTGCACGTCCGCCTCGACCGCCTGCCGGGCGACCTCCTCCGGCGTCTGGAACAGCGGGCCGACGTCGACGTCGAAGCCGAGGTCGGCGAAACCGGTGGCGATCACCTTCTGGCCCCGGTCGTGGCCGTCCTGGCCCATCTTGGCCACCAGGATGCGCGGGCGGCGCCCCTCGGCCTCCTCGAACCTGTCCACCAGGGCACGTGTACGGTCCACCGACGGCGACTCCCCTGCCTCGTTGCGGTACACGCCGGAGATCGTACGGATCTGGCTCGCGTGCCGGCCGTACACCTTCTCCAGGGCGTCGGAGATCTCGCCGACGGTCGCCTTGGCGCGAGCCGCGTGGACGGCCAGCTCCAGCAGGTTCTCCTTGCCGTCGGCCGCGCGCGTGAGCGCGTCCAGGGCGTCCTGGCAGGCCCGCTCGTCCCGCTCCGCGCGCAGCCGCCGCAGCTTCTCGATCTGCTGGGCGCGCACGGAAGAGTTGTCGACCTTGAGGACCTCGATCTGCTCGTCGCTGTCCACCCGGTACTTGTTGACGCCGATGACCGGCTGCCGCCCGGAGTCGATGCGGGCCTGCGTGCGGGCCGCCGCCTCCTCCACGCGCAGCTTCGGGATGCCCGCGTCGATGGCCTGAGCCATGCCGCCCGCCTGCTCGACCTCCTGGATGTGCGCCCAGGCCTTGCGGGCGAGGTCGTACGTCAGGCGCTCCACGTAGGCGCTGCCGCCCCAGGGGTCGATGACCCGGGTGGTGCCCGACTCCTGCTGGATGAGCAGCTGGGTGTTGCGCGCGATGCGCGCCGAGAAGTCCGTCGGCAGGGCGAGCGCCTCGTCGAGGGCGTTGGTGTGCAGCGACTGGGTGTGGCCCTGGGTGGCGGCCATCGCCTCCACCGCCGTACGCGTGACGTTGTTGAACACGTCCTGCGCGGTCAGCGACCAGCCCGAGGTCTGCGAATGGGTGCGCAGGGAGAGGGACTTGGTGTTCCTCGGCTCGAACTGGGAGACCAGCTTCGCCCACAGCAGGCGGGCCGCGCGCAGCTTGGCGATCTCCATGAAGAAGTTCATGCCGATCGCCCAGAAGAAGGACAGGCGGGGCGCGAACGCGTCCACGTCCAGGCCGGCTTCCCGCCCGGCGCGGATGTACTCCACGCCGTCCGCGAGGGTGTACGCCAGCTCCAGGTCGGCCGTCGCGCCCGCCTCCTGGATGTGGTAGCCCGAGATGGAGATGGAGTTGTAGCGGGGCATCCGCTGCGAGGTGTACGCGAAGATGTCGGAGATGATCCGCATCGACGGCTTCGGCGGATAGATGTAGGTGTTGCGGACCATGAACTCCTTCAGAATGTCGTTCTGAATGGTTCCGGCCAGCTTCTCGGGCGGTACGCCCTGTTCCTCCGCCGCCACGATGTACAGCGCCAGCACCGGCAGCACGGCGCCGTTCATCGTCATCGACACGGTCATCCTGTCCAGCGGGATCCCGTCGAACAGCTGCCGCATGTCGTAGATGGAGTCGATGGCGACGCCCGCCATGCCGACGTCGCCGGTCACGCGCGGGTGGTCGCTGTCGTACCCCCGGTGCGTGGGCAGGTCGAAGGCGACCGACAGGCCCTTCTGCCCGGCCGCCAGGTTGCGCCGGTAGAAGGCGTTGGACTCCTCGGCGGTGGAGAAGCCCGCGTACTGGCGGATCGTCCAGGGCTGGTTGACGTACATCGTGGGGTACGGGCCGCGCAGATACGGCGCGATGCCCGGGTAGGTGCCCAGGAAGTCCAGGCCTTCCAGGTCACGGCCGGTGTACAGCGGCTTGACCCCGATGCCCTCCGGGGTCTCCCACAGCGGCGC
This sequence comes from Streptomyces sp. NPDC046759, assembly GCF_040645475.1. NCBI lineage: Bacteria > Bacillati > Actinomycetota > Actinomycetes > Kitasatosporales > Streptomycetaceae > Streptomyces > Streptomyces sp. NPDC046759. Next base: position 203,711 of record NZ_JBEYYJ010000002.1, read on the forward strand.
TTCGCTCCCGGTCGCCCGCTCGACGGCCGCACGCCACTGATCGGCACTGCCGTCGGCGGCCGGCGTCCCCAGCTCGATGCCGGAGAAGTCGGGGATTCCCATCAGGACACTCCCATGCGGTCGAGGGTCGCGGACAGCACGTCCACTGCGTCGCAGCCCGCGAAGACGTACGAGTCGATGCCGGCGTACTCGCCCCGGCCCGCCAGGAACACGTGCCGGGCGCCCGCGGCGCGCAGCGACTCGGCGGCCTGCTCGGCCTGTTCGGCGTAGAGCGCGTCGCTGGAGCACAGCACGGCCTCGGTGGCGCCGCTGTCCTCGTAGCCGCCCTCGGTGACGGGCTCGATGCCGCCCGCCTGGAAGAGGTTGGCGGCGAAGGTCGCGCGGGCGGTGTACTCGGCGGCGGAGCCGAGTGCGGCGAGGAAGACCCGGGGACGGGCGCCGGTCGCCGCGAGGTGGGCGTCGGACCGGGCGCGCAGCTCCTCGTACGCCTCGTCGCGGCGCACCCGCGGCAGACCGCCGGAGGGCGGCTCGGGGGCGGGCTCGCGCTCCACGGGCTTCTCGGCCAGCAGCGGGAACTCGCTGACACCGGTGATGGGTTCGCGCCGCTTGGCGAGCCTCTTGGAGCGCTCCGCCCAGGTCGTCGCGAGGTCGGTGCGCAGCCTTCCGGAGCGCAGCACGGCCGCCTGGCCGCCGTCGCGCTCGATCGACCGGAAGAACTCCCAGGCGGCCTGGGCGAGTTCGTCGGTGAGCCGCTCCACGTACCAGGATCCGCCCGCCGGGTCGACGACCCGGGCGAGATGGGACTCCTCGATGAGGATCGTGGAGGTGTTGCGGGCGATGCGGCGGGCGAACGCGTCGGGCAGGCCCAGCGCGTGGTCGAACGGCAGGACGGTCACGGAGTCGGCGCCGCCGACGCCGGCGGCGAGCGTCGCGACCGTCGTGCGGAGCATGTTCACCCACGGGTCGCGGCGGGCCATCATCACCGGCGAGGTCACCACGTGCTGCACCTGCGCACCCGGGGCACCGCAGAGCTCGGCGACCCGCGCCCACAGCCGGCGCGCGGCGCGCAGCTTGGCGACGGTCAGGAACTGGTCGGCGGTGGCCGCGTAGCGGAACTCCAGCTGTCCGGCGGCGTGTTCCACGCTCAGTCCCGCCTCGGTGAGCTCGCGCAGGTAGGCCACGCCGGTGGCGAGCGAGGCGCCCAGCTCCTGCGCGGCCGAGCCGCCCGCCTCGTGGTACGGCAGCGCGTCCACGGTCAGCGCGCGCAGCCCGGGGTACTGCCCGGCGCAGCGCCGGGCCAGGGCGGCGTACGGCGCGAAGTCCAGCGGGGTCGCGGTGCGGGCCTCGTACCCGAGCGGGTCGCCGCCCAGGTTGCCGCGTACGGCGCCCGCGTCCACGCCCTTCTCGGCGTACAGCCGCAGCAGCGCCTCGGCGGCCTGCTCGGTGTCCCGTCCGGCGTCCAGGACGACCGGCGCGAGGTCGAGGTAGACGCCCTCCAGGGCCCCGGCCAGCCCGGTGACCGGGATGCCGCCCTCGCCCAGCACGAGCCACAGCGAGGTGCCGCCGTTCTCCAGGTCGGCCAGCGCGGCGTTCTCCGTGAGGGCGGCGTGCCGCTGCCGTACGTCCCAGCCGCCCGCCGTGTTGCCCTCGGGGCGGCTGCCGCGCACGTACGGCGCGAAGCCCGGCAGGCCGGGATCGGGCGCGGTGTCGCGCGCGGTGTACAGGGGCCGGGTGCGCAGCCCGTCCTCCAGCGTCGTGGACAGGGCGTCCTCAGCTGCCGCGCCCGAGACTTCCTTGCCCGACTTGCGCAGCACGCCCTCGACCAGGCGTTGCCACTGCTCGTGCGTCGCGTCAGGGAACTCGGCGGCCAGTGAGAGCCCGTCGTCAGGCAGGACCGTCATGGCTCGGATGCTAGGGCAGCTTGCTCAAGTGAGTGCAGGGCGGGGGCTGTGAGGTTTCCCTCCTTGCGGTTGTGACCTGCGCCGCTCAGGTGCCGGAGGGGTCCTCCGCCGGGTCCGGCGGATCCGGTACGAGGGCCCACATGGCCGCCCGCTGCTGGGGGCCCATGGAGTCTTCCAGGGCCTGGCGGACGGTGCCGGCGAGCAGCACGGAGGTCTCGCCGAGCAGGTCGCGCGCCTTGTCGGTGAGGGCGACCTGGACGCCGCGCTTGTCGCCGCACACCGACGCGCGGGCGACGAGACCGGCCCGCTGCAGGCAGGCGATCTGGTAGGTGAGCCGGGTCTTGGGGCGGCCGAGGAGGTCGGCGACCTGGGTCATGCGCAGTGCGGTGCGGGGCTGTTCCGCCAGCAGGCACAGGATCAGGAACTCGTCGTGCGAGATGTCGAGTGTCTCCTTCACGACCGCCCGCAGCCGCTGCTCCACGGCGCCCGTCGCGGCCAGCAGGAGCATCCAGGCGCGCAGCTCGGCGGGCAGCAGCCCGCTCCCTGCGGCGGGACATTCGAACTGGTCGGCGGCGTGCGTGTCGGAGGCGGACATGGATCGAGTCTACCCGTGGTCCAAATTTGGACCAGCTTGTTGTCCAAATTTGGATGACACGCTAGCGTGACCCCAGTAATCCAAATTTGAATCACCCGACCAGGGAGTACGACCATGACCGTCACCGTGCAGACAGGTACCTGGCAGCTCGACGCCGCAGCGTCCACCGTGGGACTGCGGCACAAGACCCTGTGGGGCCTCGTCACCGTGAAGGGCGCGTTCGCCACCGTCTCGGGGGCGGGCGAAGTGCGCGCCGACGGCTCGGCCGCCGGCACCGTGACCCTGCAGGCGGCCTCCCTGGACACCAAGCACGCCAAGCGGGACGCCCACCTGCGCTCGGCCGACTTCCTCGACGCCGACCGGCACCCCGAGATCACCTTCGCGGTGCGCGGCGCCGACCGCCTCGACGGCGACGCCGTGCGCGTCACCGGTCAGCTGACCGTACGGGGCGTCAGCAGGCCCGTGACCTTCGGAGCGCGCCTGAGCGAGGCGGGCGCCGGGGCGCTCACCCTGGACGCGGAGTTCACCGTGGACCGTGACCGGTTCGGCATGGGCTGGAACCAGCTGGGCATGATGCGCGGGCTCACCACCGTGACGGCGAGTCTGCGCTTCGTCCGCACGGACGCGTGAGCCGCCCGGTCAGCCCTTCGGCGCCCCGCCCTTGCCACCGCCGCTTCGGTCCTTGATGCCCAGCTCGCCCCGGCTGACGTCCTTCGTGGACAGCGTCTGCGGGGTCGCCGTGAAGGCGCGCAGCCGGATGTGCGCGGACTTCTTCGTGGGCAGGGGGAAACCGCCCTTCGGCGCCCGCAGGACGACGGTCGCCGTGCCGTGCGCGGGGATCGTCGCCGGGCCCCGGGCCAGCGACCAGTAGCGGCTCATTCCCTGGCCCGACGTCAGCATGTAGTGCGGGGTCAGCGGGGTGCTCCCGGTGTTGGTGACCTCCACCGTCAGTGCGGACAGAGAGCGCACAGAGGCGTGCCGGGCCGCCCTGATGGCCATCCGCAGCGGCGGCTTGCCCGACACCGCCAGGGTCGCGCTCACCAGCGCGGGCAGCACCAGCAGGACCACGGCGGCGGCCAGGGCGGGCCGGCGCCGCCGGCCGGTCAGCCACCGGGGCCGCGGCTGCCACGCGTTCCTGAACTCCGACAGCGGCACGGTGATCGCCGCCGCCAGCCACAGCGGCGTGTACATCAGGTAGTAGCCGTCCTGGGACCGGGTCGCCAGGTAGAAGGCGCACCAGGGCAGCACGGTCGCGGCCGGTCCCAGCCGCCGCACGAACAGCACGAACAGACCCAGCAGCGCGGCGGCGAGCAGCATGCTCGCGTGGCCGTACCAGTCGAGCCGGTCGCTGCCGTGGGTGAAGTACAGGGAGATGCCGACCAGGCCCTGGCCGTGCACCACCGCGCCCTGGGTCAGCGGCAGGGCGATGCCCCTGAGCCACGGGCCCGGCTCGCTGACGAGGAAGTAGGCGTTGATCAGCAGCCAGGCGAGGGCCGCGATCCCGGCGATGCGCAGCACCACCCGCGCGGCCTCCCGGCCGCCGAGTTCACCGCGGCGCACCGCGTAGATCCCGGCCAGCAGGAACGGGGTGACGAACCACGGTAGTTGCTGTGCCGCGCACGCGGCCCCGATGCACGCGGCCCGCGCGATCCCGGCGGGACCCAGCCGGCCGCCGGCGCCGAACCGCGGCCAGCGCACCACCACCGGGATCAGCAGGACCAGGCCGACGATCGCCGGGTAGCCCTGGCGGGCGTACATCGGCAGGAAACTGAAGCCCAGGCAGATCATCGTGGCCGCCGACCGCCACGGCGTCGGCAGCAGCCGCCACAGCACCACGGCACCCACGATGAGCACGATCGTCACCGCCAGTGTCGCCGGTGCCCCGGTGTGGCCGAGCCACAGGAACGGCACGGTGAGCAGCGGCGCCAGCGGGGGATAGCCGTACGTGTAGTCGTAACCGCCGGTCGTCGTCGCCGTCAGGGCGACTCCCTTGATGTGGAAGAGCCATGGCCAGGGCTGGTCGTAGACCTGGTGTCCGCCGACGATCTGCTTCGCCGCCTGCGTGGTCAGGACCGCCTCGTCGCCGCCCGCGTGGTTCAGCGCCCAGGTGCACAGGGTGAGCGCGACCGCGGTCACCAGCACCACGGCGTCCAGGCGGGCCAGCGAGCGCGTCCGGCGGACCGTCAGCGTGAGCACGCCGGTCACCAGGATCGAGGCGTAGCAGACGGAGATGATCCCCGCGAGGACCGGCCGGTGCGTGGCCGCCTGCGTCCACACCACGCGCGTACCGATGAACAGGCTGACGTCGGCGAGCAGCGTGAGCACGCGATGCCACTGTGCGGGCGGTTCGTGGAACTCCGCGGGGGCCACCGGTACGGCGGACACCGCCGACTGCGTCCGCCGGCCGACTGTCACCTGCTGTGTCTCTGCCAAGTGCACGGCACCGGACGCTAGTGGCGGCCGGTGAACACGGCGTGGCGGCATGTGAAGAGTCGGATATGAGGGCGGTAAGAAGCGGACGTAATCGTACATGTGACGCAGGTCGCTCCGGATGACATGACACCACAGCGGTCGCGCAGTGTGTCGTTGTTGGGCCGAACGGGTGACTTGGCGTAAGAATTGGCTGGTGCAGGCATGGAGTGCGAGTCAGGTCGGGGGTAGCCGGTGAGCCGCTACGACGTCACCGATGAACAGTGGGAAGGGCTCGCCCAGGTCGTGCCGCTGCGGGGCCGCGACGCCTGGCCGTCCGCGGTGAACCACCGCTCGCTGCCCGACGCCGAGACCGAGACGCGGCGCCGCTTCGTGGTCCTGCGCGTCAACGTCTTCGCGGACGCCCGGGATGTCGCCGAGACCCTGATGGCCGGCGCGCCGGTCCTGCTCGACCTGTCCAGCGCGGAGTCCGAAGTCGCCAAGCGCGTCCTCGACTTCAGCACGGGCGTGGTCTTCGGCCTGGGCAGCGGTATGCACCGCGTCGACCGGAACGTGTTCCTCCTCACGCCGCCCGGCACCGAGGTCAGCGGCCTGATGGAGGGCGTGGGGGTCTCCGGCGGCTGACCGGCGCCTCCGGCGGCTCGACGAGGTCCCTGCGGCGGCTGAGCCCCCGGCCCTCGGGACGAGGCGATGCGGCGGTGTGGCTGTGCGGCGTGCGGTCGTGTGATCGCGCCCGGTGTGGCCTGCGGCGGTTCGCCGTGTGGCCGTGTGCGGTGTGGCCGTGCGCGGTGTGGCCGTGTGCGGTGTGGCTGTGCGGCGTTCCCGTGAGGCGGTGTGTCCCACGGCCCCGGCGCCCCTCGCCCGCTGTCACCCGGCCGAGTGCCCCTGGCGTCGTCCGCGCCCGCCCGATCGCCCGATCGTGGGAAGGCGCGGACAGGAAACGGTTCGGCAGGCGAACCGGGCCCTACGGTCCGGGCATGGCCGTGCCCTCCGTGCCCCCCGTGCCCTCCGTGTCCGCCGAACCGCCGGCGTCCGCCGCGACCGTCCCCGCGCAGTCCCGGGTGGTGTCCGGCGACTCTCCCGATGTGCGCGCCCGGATCACCGAGCTGCGCCTGTCGGCCTTCGCCGGGCATAGGCGGGCCGGATTCCCGCTGGCGTCCGTCACCCTGTTCGCGGGCCCCAGCGGGGCGGGGAAGACGACCGCGCTCGCGGCGTACGAGGCGCTCGCCCGGCTCGGCGGCGGAGCCCCGCTCTGCGAGGCGTTCCCGGACCCGGTCGCGTGCGTGCCGCAGCGGGCGCGCCCCGACGCCGGAGGGCGGCGCGGCTTCCGGATCGGGTGCACGGCCGACGGCGCCGAGGGGCCGGTCCGGCTCGACGTCGCCGTACAGGCCGAACCGGACCTGAGGATCGTGGGGGAGCGGCTGACCGCGGGCGGCGTCGTGCTGCTGGAGACCGCGCTGCGCGACCCCGGGCGCCGTACCGTCCAGGCCGCCTGGCACACCGCGGGCGCCGCGCCCGTGACCCGCGCCCCGCTCCCCGACGACCGCCTGGGCACCGCCTTGCTGCCGCTGCGCGTCGCCGGCAAGACGGACGGACAGCGGCATGTGCTCGCCGCGGCGGAGCAGATGGTGGTCGCGCTGCGCTCCGTCTTCCCCTGCGACCCCCGCCCCGAGCGCATGCGCGCCCCCGTCCCCGCCGGTTCCGGCAGGCTGCTGCCCGGCTGCGACAACCTCGCCGACGTGCTGTGGCGCACCCGCGCCGAGTGCGCCCGCCGGCACGGCCGGCTGGTCGAGGCGCTGCGCGCCGGCTGTGCGGGCCCCGTGAGTGACCTGGTCGCCGAACCGCTGCGGAACGGCACCGTCCGGGCGCTGCTCGACCGCGGCGACGGCCTGCGCACCGAGCTCACCCGGCTCGGCGACGGCGAACTGCGCTATCTCGCCCTGACACTGGTGCTGCTGACCGGACCTGGCGTCCTGGACGTGGACACTCCGGGCGAGGTGCCCGACGCCCTGCGCACCCTCACCGTCCTCGCCGACGGCTTCGACCGGGGTCTCGACCCCTGCCAGCGCCGGGAACTCCTGCGGACGGCTGTCCGGATGGGCGAGCGCGGGCACATCCGGTGCGTGGGCGCGGTGAGCGACGCGTCCTGGGCCACCGGGGTGCAGGGCGTCACGGTGGTACACCTGGAGACGTGACGGAACCCCTTGACCTGGCCCGACTCCAGCGCAGGCTCGCCGAGTTCGCGGCGGCGCGGAACTGGCAGCCCTACCACACCCCCAAGAACCTCGCTGCCGCGCTGAGCGTGGAGGCCTCCGAACTGGTCGAGATCTTCCAGTGGCTGACGCCGGAGGAGTCCGCGCGGGTCATGGGGGACCCCGATGCCGCGCACCGGGTCACCGACGAGGTCGCGGACGTCCTCGCCTATCTGCTGCAGTTCTGCGACGTCCTCGGCATCGATCCGCTGACCGCCCTGGCCGCCAAGATCGACCGCAACGAACGGCGCTTCCCGGCGCCGGGGCCCCGGGGCCGGGAACTGCCGGAGGGCTGAACTCCGTTATCACTCTGCGGAGTCAAATTGCCTGTCGAATCCGAATTGTTGTCCACAGATTTCCGCCTACCTCTGGCTTTTCGCCTCAAGCGCCCTCACTCTGGGTAGTGAACAGAGGAGTTCACGCGGGCGTGCGAGGGAGCACGCGAAGGAACGGGGGCGACATATGGATGCGGTACGGCTCATCCTCACGAGCAGGCGTGCGCTGGCGGGCGGCGCCGACGCGGGCGAGATCATGGCGGAGGTGTGGCAGGCCCAGGCCCTGGCCCAGGCGATCGGCAGCCGGCTCGCCGTCTCCGGCCCGCCGGAGCTGCGCGGCGAGGCACTCGGCCTGACCGAACTGGCGGGCCGGGGCTGCGGGGTCCTGGACCCGCCCGACCTCGACCTCGGCGACCTGCGCGCCGCCCAGCTCACCGAGCTGGCCGACGCCCGGGAGACCCTGCTCTGCCTCCAGGGGCTGCTCGGCGAGGTCGGTATGGCCCTGGTCGGCACCGCCAGCTCGGCCGCCGACGAGACGACGTACTGGCAGTGCATGGAGGCCATCGACGCGGCCGACGAGTCCCGCGACCGCGTCCTGGAGATGCTGCGCAAGCTGGCGGCACGGGAGGAGGCCTTACAGGAGAACGGCAACCAGAACAGCCCGTCGGGAGTGTGAGGACCGGCCGTCCGGTGTGTGAGGACCGGCCGTCCGGTGTGCGAGGACCGGCCGTCCGGTGTGCGAGGACCGGGCCGGACCGCAGCGGACTCCGGAGGCAGTCGGCCCGTGCGCAGTCGGCCGAGCTCGGCGTCCCCGGCGGCGCCGCCCCGATCGCCCTGCGGATCCGCCGGCTCCGACACATCCGCGTTCAGCGCGGCCATCAGCTCCTCCAACTCCTCCAGCAGCCCCTTCGACCGACCGGCGGAGCCCCTCTCTTCCGACACGACGGCCTTCTCGGCCCCCGGCCCGGCAGGGCCGGACGGTGACGCGCGACGGCGGCCACCGTCCGGCGCGGGTACCGGACGGTCCGGCTCCGACGCCCCAACGATCACCGTCGGGGCCGGTCACCGGCGCACACGGCGCCCGGCGCACCCGGCGGGGATTTTCACCCGACCGGGGACGGCCGTGCCGGGCGGCACCGGTGAGGTCGACGAGGTGTGCGGCGTGCAGGATGGATGTATGGACCTTCGAATCTTCACCGAGCCCCAGCAGGGGGCCACCTACGACACCTTGCTCAGCGTGGCGAAGGCCACCGAGGACCTGGGCTTCGACGCCTTCTTCCGCTCCGACCACTATCTGCGCATGGGCAGCGTCGACGGCCTGCCCGGTCCCACGGACGCCTGGATCACCCTGGCCGGCCTGGCCCGCGAGACCAAGCGCATCCGCCTCGGCACGCTGATGACCGCCGGCACCTTCCGGCTGCCCGGTGTGCTCGCCATCCAGGTCGCCCAGGTCGACCAGATGTCCGGCGGCCGGGTGGAGCTGGGCCTCGGCGCGGGCTGGTTCGAGGAGGAGCACAGGGCCTACGGCATCCCGTTCCCGAAGGAGAAGTTCGCGCGGCTGGAGGAGCAACTCGCGATCGTCACCGGACTGTGGGCGACCGAGGCCGGCAAGACCTTCGACTTCCACGGCACCTACTACGACCTGACGGACTCGCCCGCGCTGCCCAAGCCGGCGCAGAAGAAGGTCCCGGTGCTCATCGGCGGCCACGGCGCGACCCGGACGCCCCGGCTGGCCGCCCGGTACGCCGACGAGTTCAACATCCCGTTCGCCTCCGTCGAGGACAGCGAGAGGCAGTTCGGCCGGGTGCGGGCCGCGGCCGAGGAGGCCGGCCGCGGCGCCGACGCGCTGACGTACTCGAACGCGCTCGTGGTCTGCGTCGGCCGCGACGACCAGGAGGTCGCCCGGCGCGCCGCCGCGATCGGCCGCGAGGTCGACGAGCTGAAGGCCAACGGCCTGGCCGGCTCCCCGGCCGAGGTCGTCGACAAGATCGGCCGGTATGCCGAGACCGGCTCCCGGCGGATCTACCTGCAGATCCTGGACCTTGACGATCTGGACCACCTGGAGCTGATCTCCGCGCAGGTCCAGTCCCAGCTGTCCTGACACCGCCCGGGCCGCCGGGCCTCGCGGGCCGCCCGGCGGTGCCCGTCCCTCGAACCGCCGCCGTCATCCCTGCCGCAGACTCACGACCAGATCGCGGGGCAGGCCATGGGTGTCGTGGAGGTGGCGGAAGTCCTCGTCCGTCAGCGGGCCCTGGAACCGGCGCCGGGCGAGCACCTGCCGCCCGCGCTCCAGGAGCCGGCGGAACCGGCGCTCCTCCTCGAGCAGCAGATGGCGTACGCGGACGGGTTCCACGTCCTGCCGGAAGTGGTCCAGGGTGTGCGTGACCAGTTCGTCCGGCAGGTCCTGGAGACTGCGCGAGGGATCGTCCCGCCACAGCACCGTGAGCACCCGTCGCACCAGGCGGCGCAGTACGTAGCCCCGTCCGGTGTTGGCCGGGCGCACCCCGTCGCCGATGACCACGACGGCCGAGCGCAGATGGTCCTGGACGAGGCGGAGCGACGGTTCGTCCAGCGGCCACAGGGCCGGCACGAGCCGGCGCCAGGGGGCGAAGACGTCACACTCGAACACCGACGACTTGCCCTGGAGCAGCGAGGCGAGCCGCTCCACGCCCAGCCCGGTGTCGACGTTGCGCTGGGGCAGCGGCACGAGGGAACCGTCCTCGAGCCGGCGGTGGCGCATCATCACGTGGTTCCACACCTCCACCCAGCGATCGTCGCGGGTGGGAGTCGACCGGGGCGGGGTGTCGCCGGTCCACAGGAAGATCTCCGAGTCGGGCCCGCACGGACCGACCGGGCCGTTGGACCACCAGTTGTCCTCCACCGTGAGCTCTACGGGGACCCCGCGCTCCTGCCACAGCCGCAGGGAAGCGGTGTCCGGCCCGGTCTGCTCGTCGCCGCCGAAGACGGTGGCGTGCAGCAGACCCGGATCCACCCCGAGTCCCTCGGTGAGCAGGCCGTAGGCCCAGTCGAGACTCAGCGGGCCCTCGTAGTCGCCCAGCGACCAGGTGCCGAGCATCTCGAACACCGTCAGATGGGTGGCGTCGCCGATCTCCTCCAGGTCCGTGGTGCGCAGACAGCGCTGCACATTGACCAGCCGCCTGCCCAGCGGATGGGGGCGCCCCTCCAGATACGGAGTGAGCGGATGCATGCCGGAGGTGGTGTACAGCACCGGGTCCCCGGGTGGTGGCAGGAGGGTCGAGCCGGTGATCCGGCGATGACCGTGCTCCTCGAAGTACTCGATGAACGTGCGGAGTACGAGCTCGGTCTTCATGCGGGTGACTCCTTCGCGTCAGCGGGGGAGGCACCGGACGACGGGACCGTGCGGTCATCACACCGGGGCGGCAGGGCGGGCGCCAGGGAATCACCGACGGGCCGTGTCCGGTCGCCGGTGGAGAGGGGAACGTCAGGCGGCGGCAACCGGCGAGCTGGTCGCTCGCGCGGTCGCGGTGGTGCTTCGGCCGGTGACATCCATGGACGCGACGATAGCGCCGCCTGCCCGTCGGGGCACCTGGATTTCCCACGAGGACGAGCGACCGCCGCCGGCCGCACCGGCGGCGGTCGCCCATCCGGCTCAGCCGCGTGCGGCGGCCGCTCCTGCGGCTCAGCCGTGCTGCGCGAAGCCGTAGTCGAGGATCTCCGCCGCGTCCTTGAAGCGCTGGTCCGCCGAGGTGTCGGCGAGCACCGTGCCCACGACCGTACGGCCGGCGCGGGTCGCCGCGAACACCAGGCAGAACTGCGCCTCCGGCCCGGAGCCGGTCTTCACGCCGATCGCGCCCCGATAGGAACCGAGCAGCGTGTTGGAGTTCTTCCACGGCTCCATCGCGTGCGTGCCGCCACCCGGCCGGTAGGACTGCATGTCCTTGTACAGCGGGGTGCCGACGACCTTCTTGAAGGTCTTGTTCTTCAGCGCGGACCCGGCCAGCTTCGTCAGGTCGCGCGGCGAGGCGTAGTTGTTGCCGTTGGACACCCCGTCGAAGGAGTCGAAGTGAGTGTTGGTCAGGCCGAGTTCACGGGCCTTGCTGTTCATCTTCGCGATGAACGACTTCGTCCGCGCCGCCGTCGTCGACCCGGTGCCGTACGTGTCCGCCAGCGCGTAGGCCGCGTCGCAGCCCGAGGGCAGCAGCAGCCCGTACAGCAGGTCGCTCACCTTCATCGAGTCCCCGAGGATCAGGCGGGCGCTGGAGTAGCGCTGGCGCTGTGTGGTCGGGTCGATGACGTAGTCCGTGTACTCCTTCTTGATCGTCACCTTCCGGTCGAGGTTCAGGTGCGGCTGCGACAGCACGACGAGCGCCGTCATGATCTTGGTCGTGGATCCGGTCCGCAGTTGGCCGTCCGGCGCCTTGCCGAACAGCGTCCTGCCCGTGGCCGCGTCGAAGGCGTACGCGCCCTGCGCCGCCACCTGCGGTGCCGTGGCCGCCCCGGCGGGAGCCGCCGCGAGGACCCCCGTGCTCAGCACCGCGCCCACCAGCGCCGCGACGACGGTTCTCCTGCGGGCCCGGGCTCCGTGGCCGTTGGTCATGGTTCCCCCTTCAGTCAGTGGTCAGTTGACGGTGCATCACTTCACCAGGTCAGCGTCGCCGGGGCCATGGTGAAGATCACATGCTGTTGCCGTGCAGCCGTGACCACGCCGCCGGCGGGCAGCGGGCACGGCGGGAAAACCGGTGGTCACGGGGCGTTGCAGGCGGAAGACTCGGACCTGTGTTCCTGACGATCTCCACGCGCGGCGACGCCGCCCACCCGGCCACCGACCTCGGGTACCTGCTGCACAAGCATCCCGACAAGGCGCAGAAGTTCTCCACGTCGTACGGCACGGCGCACGTCTTCTACCCCGAGGCGGACGACCTGCGCTGCACGGCCGCGCTGCTGCTGGAGACCGACACGCTCGCGCTGGTCCGCCGGGGCAGGGGCAAGGGACGCGGCGGCGCGCCCGACGCCGCGCTCGCGCAGTACGTCAACGACCGCCCGTACGCAGCCTCCTCGCTGCTCGCGGTCGCGCTGAGCAGCGTGTTCTCCAGCGCCATGCGCGGTGTGTGCCACGCCCGCCCCGAGCGGGCCGCCGCCGCGCTGCCGCTGCGGATCGAGGTCCCGGCCCTGCCCGCGCGCGGCGGAGCCGAGCTCGTGCGACGGCTCTTCGAACCGCTCGGCTGGACGGTGACCGCCGAACCGGTCGCCCTGGACACCGAGTTCCCCGAGTGGGGAGACTCGCGGTACGTCCGCCTCGTACTGGACTCGCAGTCGCTGACCCTCGCCGAGGCACTGCGCCATCTGTACGTCCTGCTGCCGGTCCTCGACGATGCCAAGCACTACTGGGTCTGCGCCGACGAGGTCGACAAACTGCTGCGGGCGGGGGAGGGCTGGCTGTCCGGCCACCCGGAGCAGAAGCTGATCACCAGCCGGTACCTCTCCCGCCGCTGGTCGCTGACCCGGCAGGCGATGGACCGCCTGGAGCTGGTGCGCCTCGCCGAGGCCGACGACAGCGAGGTCGAGGAGATCGACAACGCGGTCGCGGAGGACACGGAGGACGAGGAGAGGCCGACCCCGCTCGCGGTCCAGCGCCGACAGGCGATCCTCGCCGCGCTGCGGGACAGCGGTGCCGGGCGGGTGCTCGACCTCGGCTGCGGACAGGGCGAACTGGTGCGGGAGCTGCTGAAAGACGTGCGGTTCACCGAGATCGTGGGCGTCGACGTGTCCATGCGGGCGCTCACCATCGCGTCCCGGCGGCTGAAGCTGGACCGGATGGGAGAGCGGCAGGCGGCCCGCGTGGGGCTCGTGCAGGGCTCGCTCGCCTACACCGACAAGCGGCTCAAGGGCTACGACGCCGCCGTGCTCAGCGAGGTGATCGAGCACCTCGACCTGCCCCGGCTGCCCGCCCTGGAGTACGCCGTGTTCGGGCACGCCCGTCCGCGTACGGTCCTCGTGACCACCCCGAACGTCGAGTACAACGTCCGCTGGGAGAGCCTGCCGGCCGGACACGCCCGGCACGGCGACCACCGCTTCGAGTGGACCCGTGCGGAGTTCCGGGCCTGGGCGCACGCCGTGGCCGAACGCCACAGGTACACGGTGGAGTTCGTCCCGGTCGGGCCGGACGACCCCGAGGTCGGTCCGCCCACCCAGATGGCAGTGTTCGTGACCGGGACGGAGAAGGAGAAGGACAAGGAGAAGGAGAAGGAGGCGAAGGCCGCATGAGCGAGAACCAGCAGCAGGGACGGGTGCTCCCCGTCACCGACCTCTCCCTGGTCGTCCTGGTCGGCGCCTCCGGTTCCGGCAAGTCGACCTTCGCCCGCAGGCACTTCAAGCCGACCGAGGTGATCTCCTCCGACTTCTGCCGCGGACTGGTCGGCGACGACGAGAACGACCAGAGCGCGACCCGGGACGCCTTCGACGTCCTGCACTACATCGCCGGCAAACGGCTGGCCGCCGGCCGCCGCACCGTCGTGGACGCCACCAGCGTGCAGCAGGACGCCCGGCGTCAGCTGCTCGAACTGGCCAGGAAGCACGACGTGCTGCCCATCGCCATCGTGCTGGACATGCCGGAGGAGGTGTGCGCCCAGCGCAACGCGGCCCGCACCGACCGCGCCGACATGCCCCGCCAGGTCATCCAGCGGCACGTCCGCGAACTGCGCCGTTCGCTGCGGCACCTGGAGCGCGAGGGCTTTCGGAAGGTGCACGTCCTGCGCGGGGTCGAGGAGGCGGAGCACGCCACCGTCGTCACCGAGAAGCGCTACAACGACCTGACCCACCTCACCGGACCGTTCGACATCATCGGCGACGTGCACGGCTGCTCCGCCGAACTGGAGGCGCTGCTGGCCAGGCTGGGCTACGTCGACGGCGTCCACCCCGAGGGCCGTACCGCCGTCTTCGTCGGCGACCTGGTGGACCGCGGCCCGGACACCCCGGGCGTGCTGCGCCGGGTGATGACGATGGTCGAGACGGGCAACGCGCTGTGCGTGCCCGGCAACCACGAGAACAAGTACGGCCGTCACCTCAAGGGCCGCAACGTCCAGCACACCCACGGGCTCGCCGAGACCATCGCGCAGATGGAGGGCGAGAGCGAGGAGTTCAGGGCCCGGGTGCGGCAGTTCCTTGCGGGTCTGGTCAGCCACTACGTCCTCGACGGCGGCAAGCTGGTCGTCTGCCACGCCGGCCTGCCCGAGAAGTACCACGGCCGCACCTCCGGCCGGGTCCGCAGCCACGCCCTGTACGGCGACACCACCGGCGAGACCGACGAGTTCGGACTGCCGGTGCGCTATCCGTGGGCGGAGGACTACCGGGGCCGCGCGGCCGTGGTCTACGGCCACACGCCGGTGCCCGAGGCGACCTGGCTCAACAACACGATCTGCCTGGACACCGGTGCCGTCTTCGGCGGCAAGCTGACCGCGCTGCGCTGGCCGGAGCGCGAGCTCGTCGACGTACCGGCCGAGCGGGTCTGGTACGAGCCGGCGCGCCCGCTGCGCTCGGAGGCGCCCGGCGGACAGGACGGCCGGCCGCTGGACCTGGCGGACGTGTACGGGCGCCGGGCCGTGGAGACGCGGCACGCCGGCCGGGTCGCGGTCCGCGAGGAGAACGCGGCGGCGGCCCTGGAGGTCATGAGCCGCTTCGCGACCGACCCGCGTCTGCTGCCGTACCTCCCGCCGACCATGGCGCCGACGGCGACCTCGCAGGTCGAGGGCTACCTGGAGCACCCGCGGGAGGCCTTCGCGCAGTACGCGGCCGATGGCGTCGAGCGGGTCGTGTGCGAGGAGAAGCACATGGGCTCGCGGGCCGTGGCCCTGGTGTGCCGGGACGCGGAGGCCGCGCGGAGACGGTTCGGCGTGGACGGCCCCACCGGGTCCCTCTACACTCGTACCGGGCGGCCGTTCTTCGACGACGAGAAGGCGTCCGAGGAGATCCTGGACCGGCTGCGCTCGGCGATCACGGACGCCGGACTCTGGGACGAGCTGGCCACCGACTGGCTGCTGCTGGACGCCGAGCTCATGCCGTGGTCGCTGAAGGCCTCGGGACTGCTGCGCAGTCAGTACGCGGCGGTGGGCGCCGCGTCCGGCGCGGTGTTCCCGGGCGCGCTGGCCGCGCTGGAGGCGGCCTCGGCCCGCGGTGTCGGCATCACCGGTCTGCTGGACCGGCAGCGGGAGCGCGCCGCCGACGCGGCCGCGTTCACCGCCGCCTACCGCCGCTACTGCTGGACCACGGACGGTCTGGACGGCGTACGCCTGGCCCCGTTCCAGCTGCTGGCGGTCCAGGGCCGAAGCCTCGCCGCGCTGCCGCACGACGATCAACTGGCCCTGATCGACCGGCTGGTGGAGCAGGACGGCAGCGGACTGCTGCAGAACACCCGGCGGCTGTACGTCGACACCGCAGACCCGCAGTCGGTGCGCGCGGGCGTCGACTGGTGGCTGGAGATGACCGGCCGCGGCGGCGAGGGCATGGTCGTCAAGCCGGTCGGCGCGCTGGTCCGGAACGGCGACGGCCGACTGGTCCAGCCCGGCATCAAGTGCCGCGGCCGTGAGTACCTGCGGATCATCTACGGCCCCGAGTACACCCGCCCGGACACGCTGGCCAGGCTCCGGCAGCGCTTCCTGAACCACAAGCGCTCCCTCGCCCTGCGCGAGTACGCCCTCGGCCTGGAGGCCCTGGACCGGCTCGCGGACGGGGAGCCGCTGTGGCGGGTGCACGAGGCGGTGTTCGGGGTGCTCGCGCTGGAGTCCGAGCCGGTGGATCCGCGCCTGTAGCCGCTCGCGCCGCACGCGTCCGTCACGGGATGCCCTTGTGCCGCACACAGCTCTGTCCATATGGTGGACAGCCGTGCGGCACAGAGGTGTTCACGTGTCGGAAGGGGTGCGGTGGGCATGGAGATCAAGAAGGTCGTGGTCCGCGAGGAGGAGCGGAGCACCGGCCGGCGGCCGGCGATTCTGGAGAAGCGGCCGACCCGCTGAGCATGCGCCTCCACCTGGTCACGATGCCCTGGCATCCGCTCGACCTTCCGTCCCTGCAACTCGGTCTGCTGAACCGCCTGGTCCGGCAGGCCCGCCCGGTCGACGAGGTGACGGAGTTCCACGGCTCCCTGCGCTGGGCGGAGTTCCTGCTGGAGCACTCCGGGGGCCGGCTTCGGCCGGGTGACTACGTCTCCGTCGGCAGCGACGCCATCTTCCACGGCCTCGGCGACTGGGTCTTCTCCGGCGTCCTCTACGACGATCCGGGCTGGGGCCTGGCCCGGCTGCGGGACTACGCCGCCGCCCGGGACGTCCGCATCGACACCGCCCTCGCCATGCGGCCGTACGCCGCCGCCTTCGTCACCGCCTGCGCCGACGAGGTACTGGCGGCCGAGCCGGACGTCGTCGGGTTCACCACCACCTTCATGCAGAACGTCGCGTCCCTGGCCCTCGCCCGCGAACTCAAGCGCAGGCGTCCGGCGTTGACGGTGGTCTTCGGCGGTAGCAACTGCGACGGGCCCATGGGCCACGCCCTGCACCGCAACCACCCCTTCGTCGACCAGGTGGTACGCGGCGAGGCCGAGTACGCCTTCCCGGCCCTGTTACGGCACCTGGCCGAAGGCACCGACCCCGTCGACGTGCCGGGCCTGCGCTGGTGGGACGGCCCGGTCTCGCGCGCCAACCCCGAAAGCCGGCGGACCGTGGCCCCCGCCGACATCCCCTCGCCCGACTACGACCAGTGGCAGGCCGCGCTGGACGCCTCCCCGGTGCGGGAATACGTCCATCCGAAGCTCGTCGTCGAGGGCGCCCGCGGCTGCTGGTGGGGCGAGAAGCACCACTGCACCTTCTGCGGGCTCAACGGGTCCGCCATGGCCTTCCGCGCCAAGCCCGGGGAACGGCTGTGGGCCGAGATCGACCGGCTGGTGCGCCGGCACCGCATCCTCGACGTGGTCACCGTCGACAACATCATCGACATGGCCTACTTCAGGGACTTCCTGCCCCGGGTGACCGCGAGCGGCTGGGATCTGCGGCTGCACTACGAAGTGAAGTCGAACCTCACCGCGGCACAGCTCGCACTCCTCGGCGAGTCCGGCACCGTGCACATCCAGCCCGGCATCGAGAGCCTGGGCAGCCGCGTTCTGGACCTGATGGACAAGGGCGTCACCGGCGCCCGCAACGTCCGCACCCTGCGCGAGTGCGAGAACCACGCCCTGACCTGCTCCTGGAACCTCCTCTACGGCTTTCCCGGCGAGACGGCCGGGGACTACGAACCGGTGCTCGACCAGCTTCCCGCGCTGGTCCACCTGCAGCCGCCGAGCGGCGCCCACCGCATCCAGCTGGAGCGGTTCAGCCCGCACTTCACCGACCCGGGCCTCGGCTTCGGCAAGCGCCGCCCGGCCCAGATGTACCAGCACGTCTACGAGCTGCCCGAGGACGAACTCGCCGATCTGGTCTACCTGTTCGACACCGAGGACGCCGGGATCGCCGGCCCGGTCGAGCGGCGGCTGCAGACGGCCGTCGCCGCGTGGCGGGCCGGGCACGCGCAGTCCCGGCTGCTGTACGAGGAGGACGGCGAGGACCTGCTGGTGCACGACCGGCGGCACGGCCGGCCCGCGGTCACCCACCGCTTCTCCGGCTGGCGCGCCGAGGCCCTGCGGCGGCTGGAGGACGGCCGGACCGTACCGGCGCTGCACCGGCTGCTGACCGCCGACGGCCACGGGCCGACGGCGGACGCCCTGGAGGACTGGATCCGGCAGGCCCTCGGTCTCGGCCTGGTGTTCCGCGACGGGGCCGGCTATGTGTCCCTGCCGACCTGGGGCGAGCCGGTCCGCCTGCCCGAGGACGCCGTATGAGCGCGCTGCCCACCACCGTGCGGCACCGGCGTGCCCGGCGGCGAGTCGAGGTGCCCGAACCGCTGGACCTGAGCGGTGCGGGCCGTGGAACGGCGGAGGCGGTGCGCTTCCTGCGCGAGTGCCAGAGCCACGGCCTGTCCGTGAGCTGGCGGGGCACGGGCAGGCCGCCGTACGACACCGGGATCCTGCGCCATCTTCCACCGCCCGCAGAACTGCCGGACGCGGTGGACGAGTTGGCCGCCTGGCGGGCGGGTCACTCCTACGGCTCCCTGTACCACCGGTGCGGCCCCGGGTTCGTCACGGTCCTGGACCGCAGGGCGCCGGGTACGGCCGTACGGCTCACCCTCGATCACCCCGCTCTCCTCGCCGCCTTCCTCCGCCTGCAGGAACCCGCGCCGCTCGACGCCGTCGACGAGGAGGCCGTCGCGCTCCTCGCCGCCGAGCGCCTGGTGCTCGCCGCCGGCGGCTGGGCGGTCGCCCTGCCCCCGCGCATCCGGCGCTGGCCCGTCCCGTGCACGGCGATCTGAGCGCGGGCTCCCCCAGTGCTGCGACGCGACAACGCGGCGAGGTGCCGTGCCGGGCGTCGCGAGCCGGTGAACCTTTCCGGTCACAGCACTAGCCGACCAGGCGCAGCCGCTCCTCGCACACCCCGATCCGGACCGTCTGCCCCCAGGTGAGCTGGAGCGCGTCCGTCTCGATGCCGTCGCCGAAGGCGATGAACCGGTCCGACTCCACGGTCAGTGCCAGCGTCACGGGCGCGGTGAGCTCGCCCGCCACCAGACTGGTGCCGGTGGCCGGTGACGGCCAGGCCTCCCGGACGAACCACACCAGCCGTTCCTCGGTGGGGGAGGGCAACGCGATCCGGCTGCCCCGCTCCTGCCACACCGAGCGGAGCCAGCCGGTCGCGCCGGTGCCGGTGCCCACCAGCACCCCGGAGGAGGCCTGGGCCTCGACGACACCCCCGTCGTCCTCGAGGCCCAGGCGGTAGCGGGCGGTCTGGTGACCGGGTGCTCCCAGATAGATCTCGTTGAGTGCCAGCAGGCGCTGGGTGTCGTCGGCGACGGCCTCCACCATGGTGAGGTCGTCCACCGACGTGCCCGGCGCGGCCAGCAGCTTCGCCGTGTCGGCGGGGCGGTGCCGCACCAGCACACCGGGGTTGCGGCCGGGGTCGGTGTCGATGCCGATCACCGGCTGGCCGGTGAGGTACTTGGCGGCGTTCGCGACCAGCCCGTCCTGGCCGATCACCACGACCACGTCCTCGGGCGCGAACAGGAACCGGTCCAGATCGCCCCGCTCGACCCGGGCCTGCCGCCAGGTCAGCGGTACCGCGGCGGTCACCTCGGCCAGCGCGCGGCGGGCGCGCCGGTGACGTTCGGCGACCTCCTCGATGTCCTGGCCGCGGGAGGCGAGGAAGAACGCGGCCTGGCCGTGCGTGCCGTGCCGGGCCACCACCTCCTCGTACTCCGTGGTGCGATGGACCAGGACGGCCCGCGGGGCGAGGCTCATCGGACGGCTCCGGGGCCGAGCCGGCCGACAGACGCGGGCGCCACCGAGCCGGCGGCCGGCACGGCACGGGCGAGGAACGTCCGCCCCGGCCCGGAGGGGGCCCGGCCGGCCCGCGGTACGGGCCGAACGGTCAGCGGGGCGGGCCTCCTCGGGCCGGCGGTCCCCGCCCCGCAGCGGACGAGCAGTGGGCCGCCGCTCATTCCGTCCCTCCGGGAGTGAGCCGGGCCAGCAGCCCGGTCAGGACGTCGGGCGAGACGGTCACGCTGTCGATGCGCGGCAGGTTCTCCGCCAGCCGGGTGGCGGTGAGCGCCTGCAGGGTCGTCGCCCCGTCGACCCCGGCCTCGGTGTGCACCCGCAGCCAGGCCGCCCGGGCCTCGGCGCGGGCCACGCCCAGCTCGCGCGTGCCCTCCGCCTCGGCGCGGGTCACCCGTACCGCCCTCGCCGCCTCGGCGTCGGCCAGCAGGGCGATGCGCGCGGCCTCGGCTTCCGCGAGCTGCCGCGACCTGGCGGCCTCGGCCTCCGTGAGCCGGAGCTGCCGCGCGGCCTCGGCCCCCGCGAGCTTCACCGACCGTTCGGCCTCCGCCTCGGCGAGCCGCACCGAGCGGGCCGCCTCGGCCTGGGCGCGCACGGCGTCCGCGGCCGCCTGTTCCTCGGCCTCGCGGCGGGCGTTGGTGCCTCGCTGCTCGACCAACTGCTCCTCACGGCGGGCGAGTTCGATGCGGCTGGCCAGCTCGTTCTCGGCGATGGTCCGCTCCCGCTCGACCGCGACGGCCCGCCGCTCGTAGGTGGCCCGGTCGGCCTCCTGCTGGATCTGTTCCCGGGCCGGGGTGCGCAGGGCGCGCTCCACCTCCGGCTCCGGGCGCAGCGCCATCACCCGTACGGCGACCACCTCGATCCCCGTCGCCGGCAGTCGCGGCTCGGCCCCCAGCCCGGTCGCGACCCGCTCGCGCACCGCCGCCACGCCGTCGGCCAGCGCCGCCGACAGCGGCGTACGGGCCAGGACGTCCAGCGCGTGCTGCTGGGCCGTCTCGGTGAGGAGCGTGCCCAGCTGCTCCAGCGGGGTGCCGCGCCAGCCGCCGGTGTCCGGGTCGATGGAGAAGTCCAGGCGAGCTGCGGCCACGGCCGGGTCGGCGATGCGGTAGGTGACCGTCGCCTGGACGGACACGTCCTGGAAGTCGGAGGTCCGGGCGTGGAAGGTCATCGCCAGCTCGCGGTCGTCGACCGGCACCTCGGACAGCGCGGCGGTCAGCGGCCGGAACCAGAAGCTGAGCCCGGGACCGTCGTGCACGAGCGTGCCCGAGCGGTGGTGCCGGATGTGCGCGGTCGGCGCGGCGCGCAGATGGCGCCGGCCCAGGCGCCGGGTGATGTCGGCCATGGAGACCCCCTCGTTCTCGTCATGTCGACGATAACGGGGATCGTTTCTTCTCGTCAAGGGGACGAAAACAGGGTGTGGCAGAAACGGGCCGAGAAGGGGGTGAAGACGGTCGGTGACGGCCAGGATGGAGGCATGGCATACCACGTCGACTCCGAGGCCGGGCGGTTGCGCCGCGTGATCCTGCACCGGCCCGACCTCGAGCTCAAGAGGCTCACCCCCAGCAACAAGGACGCCCTGCTCTTCGACGACGTGCTGTGGGTGCGCCGGGCGCGCGCCGAGCACGACGGATTCGCCGACGTCCTGCGCGACCGCGGTGTCGAGGTCCACCTCTTCGGCGACCTGCTCGCCGAGACCCTGGAGCTGCCCGAGGCCCGTTCCCTCGTCCTCGACCGGGTCTTCCACGAGAAGGAGTACGGGCCGCTGGCCGCCGACCACCTGCGCGCCGCCTTCGCCGCCCTGCCCGCGCGCGAGCTGGCCGAGGCGCTGGTGGGCGGCATGACCAAGCGGGAGTTCCTGGCGGCCAACGCGGAGCCGACCTCCGTCCGGTTCCATGTGATGGACCTCGACGACTTCCTCCTCGGCCCCCTCCCCAACCACCTGTTCACCCGTGACACCTCCGCCTGGGTCTACGACGGGGTCGCCATCAACGCCATGCGGCTGCCGGCGCGGCAGCGCGAGACCGTCCACTTCGAGGCGATCTACCGCCACCACCCGCTGTTCCGCGACGAGAGGTTCAACGTCTGGTCCGAGGGCCAGGCCGATCACCCCTCCACCATCGAGGGCGGCGACGTCCTGGTGATCGGCAACGGTGCGGTGCTGGTCGGCATGAGCGAGCGGACCACGCCGCAGGCCGTGGAGATGCTGGCCCACAAGCTGTTCGCGGCCGGTTCGGCGCGGACCATCGTCGCGCTCGACATGCCCAAGCGGCGCGCCTTCATGCACCTCGACACCGTGATGACCATGGTGGACGGCGACACGTTCACGCAGTACGCCGGGCTCGGCATGCTGCGCTCGTACACCATCGAGCCGGGCGTCACGGAGAAGGAGCTGAAGGTCACCGACCATCCGCCCGAGCACATGCACCGCGCGATAGCCGCCTCCCTGGGTCTCGGTGAGATCCGGGTGCTGACCGCCACCCAGGACGTGCACGCCGCCGAGCGCGAGCAGTGGGACGACGGCTGCAACGTGCTCGCCGTCGAGCCCGGGGTCGTCGTCGCCTACGAGCGCAACTCGACCACCAACACGCATCTGCGCAAGCAGGGCATCGAGGTGATCGAGATCCCGGGCAGCGAGCTGGGCCGTGGGCGGGGCGGTCCCCGGTGCATGAGCTGCCCGGTGGAGCGGGAGGCCGTCTGACCGTGTGACCGAGCGGACTCGGGCGTCTGTATATAAATGCTGAACGTCGTATAGAATTCCAGAGTCCGTCACTTCGTATCCCTGGAGCGCCCCCATGGCGACAGTCCCGACCGCCCTCGCCGGCCGCCACTTCCTCAAGGAGCTGGACTTCACCGGGGAGGAGTTCCTCGGCCTGGTCGAGCTGGCGGCCGAGCTGAAGGCCGCCAAGAGGGCCGGGGCCGAGAAGCAGTACCTGCGCGGCCGGAACATCGCCCTGATCTTCGAGAAGACCTCGACGCGCACCCGCTGCGCGTTCGAGGTCGCCGCCGCCGACCAGGGTGCCCACACGACCTGCCTCGACCCCTCCGGCTCGCAGATCGGGCACAAGGAGTCCGTGAGGGACACAGCCCGCGTCCTGGGCCGCATGTACGACGGCATCCAGTACCGCGGCGACAGCCAGGCCAAGGTCGAGGAGCTGGCGGCGTACGCGGGTGTGCCCGTCTACAACGGTCTCACCGACGACTGGCACCCCACCCAGATGCTCGCCGACGTGCTCACCATGACGGAGTACAGCGCCAAGCCGCTGCCGCAGACCGCCTTCGCCTACCTCGGCGACGCCCGCTTCAACATGGGCAACTCCTACCTGATCACCGGCGCCCTGCTCGGCATGGACGTCCGGATCGTCGCCCCCGGGTCCTACTGGCCCGCCGAGGAGATCGTCGCCCGGGCCCGCAAGCTCGCCGAGGCGAGCGGCGCCCGGATCACCCTCACCGAGGACGTACAGGAAGGCGTGTCGGGAGCGGACTTCGTCGCCACCGACGTCTGGGTCTCCATGGGCGAGCCCAAGGAGGTATGGACCGAGCGGATCGAGGCGCTCGTGCCGTACGCCGTGACCATGGACGTCCTGCGCGCCACCGGCAACCCCGGCGTGAAGTTCCTGCACTGCCTGCCGGCCTTCCACGACCTCGGCACCGAGGTCGGCCGCGAGATCCACGCGACCTACGGCCTCGACTCGCTGGAGGTCACGGACGAGGTGTTCGAGTCGGCGCACTCGGTCGTCTTCGACGAGGCCGAGAACCGCCTGCACACCATCAAGGCGGTGCTGGTCGCCACACTCGCCCGGCAGCCCTAGTCCACCGAACCGTCCCCGCCCTATCCTGGCCGGTGGCCCGGAACCACCCCTTCCGATGCCGCCGCCGCGACCCCACCCCGGTCGCCCGCACCACCGAGAAACGAGCACCACCCGCAATGCCCGCTCCCCGCATCAAATCCCCCCACCTGCTCGTCGCCGAATCCGGCGCGGACCGCGAGGGCCACGGCCTGAAGCGCACGATGGGCCTGTTCCAGCTCATCTGCTTCGGCGTCGGCGCCATCGTCGGCACCGGCATCTTCGTCGGCCTCTCCGACTCCGTCGCGCAGGCCGGCCCGGCCGTCGTCGTCTCCTTCATCCTCGCCGCGATCACCTGCGTCTTCACCGCCTTCTCCTTCGCGGAGCTGGGCGGGGCGATCCCGGTCTCCGGCTCCTCCTACTCCTTCGCCTACGCGGGCCTCGGCGAGTCCACCGCCTTCCTGGTCGGCTGGTGCCTGCTGCTGGAGTACGGCGTCTCCATCTCGGCCGTCGCGGTCGGCTGGAGCCAGTACGTCAACGAGCTGCTGCACAGCCTCACCGGCGTCCAGCTCCCGGCCGCCCTGTCCGCGGGCCCCGGCGACGGCGGGATCATCAACCTCCCCGCCGTGATCGTCATCGCCATGGCGTCCCTGCTGCTGGTGCGCGGGGTACGCGAGAGCGCCCGGGCGACGGCCGCCATGGCCGCGGTGAAGCTCGTCATCCTGCTGGCCTTCTGCGCCATCGGCTACAGCGCCTTCAAGCACGGCAACCTCACGCCGTTCTCCCCGGCCGGCCTCGGCGGCATCGGCGCGGGCACCACGGCCGCGTTCTTCTCCTACATCGGCTTCGACGCGATCACCACCGCGGGCGAGGAGGCCAAGAACCCGCGCCGGGACATCCCGGTCGCGATCATGGTCTGCATGGGCATCGTGACCCTGCTGTACTGCGCGGTCGCGCTCGCCGCGATCGGCGCCATCGGCGGCAAGCAGGTCGCCGGCCGGCCCGCCGCGCTGTCGTACGTGGTCAACGAGGTCACCGGTTCGGCCGTCGGGGGCGGAGTGATCGCCTTCGGAGCGGTCGTCGCCATCGCCTCGGTGGTCCTCGCGGTCATGTACGGCCAGACCCGGATCCTGATGTCGATGTCCCGCGACGGCCTGATCCCGCGCGTCTTCGAGAAGGTCAACCCGAAGACCTCCACCCCGGTGGCCGGGACGCTGATCGTCGCGGTCGTCTTCGCGCTGCCGGCGGCCTTCGCCTCCCTCGACGCCGTGATGAACCTGTGCACCATCGGCACGCTCGCCATCATGGCCGTCGTCAACATCGCGGTGATCGCCCTGCGCCGCCGCGAGCCGGGCCTCACCCGCAGCTTCCGGGTGCCGCTCTACCCGGTGGGCCCGCTGCTCGGCGTCGCCTTCTGCCTGTACCTGACCTACGAGACCGGGTGGCAGACCTGGATCCAGTTCGCCGTGTTCCTCGTGGTGGGCCTGCTGATCTACGCCGCCTACGGCCGCCGGCACTCCACGCTGGCCGACCCGGCCGCCGAGGTCACACCGAGCGCCGCCGCTGAGCGGGAACCGCAGGCAGTCTGAACCACACCGCCTTGCCCGACGCGGTGGGGCGGTGACCGCAGGACGAGCTGAGGGCGCGGATCAGCAGCAGCCCGCGCCCGCCCTCCTGCCAGGGGTCGGGCTCCTCGATCACCGGCCGGGTCAGATGGCCGGGCGGCGCCGGGTCCGGGTCGTGCACCTCCACCTGGCAGCCGGTCGGCAACAGCTCCACCACCAGCTCTATGGGGCCGCGCCCGGCGGTGTGCTCCACCGCGTTGGCCACCAGCTCCGCGGTGAGCAGCTCCGCGGTGTCGCAGTCGGCCGGATGCTCCACCTCGGCGAGGGCCGTGCGCACCAGGGCGCGCGCCACGGGCACCGCCGCGGCGGTGTGCGGCAGCGCGATGCGCCAGGAGGCCGGTTCGGTGGGGCGTTCGTGCAAGGCGAGTCCGTTCATGGAGCAGGCTGTCCTGCTTTCGGCTGTAGGAATGGTACGGGCCCGGCCACGGCAGTCCGCCGACGGGCTTCGCCCGGGACCGCCCGGCCCCGGTACGGGCGGCTTACCCAGGCGAACCGCCCGCCTCGCCCACGCGCGCCCACTGTTACGGCGCTGTCGACGATCGGTGACGCAGGTGACCGGATCCGGCCGAACCGCCGAGGGTTGTCGCGTACTCGTGACGACAGTCACAAACGAGTGATAGCTTTTCGGGACAGTGCAACGTACGGCACCGCCGCCCTAGGAGGCCGCACGTCATGAGTCCCTTCACCGGCTCCGCCGCCCGCACCCCCCGCTGGGAGCATCTGCGGGTCCAGCTCGCCGACGGGGTGGCCACCGTCACCCTCACCCGCCCCGAGAAACTCAACGCGCTCACCTTCGGCGCCTACGCCGATCTGCGCGACCTGCTGGCCGAGCTGTCCCGGGAGCGCGCCGTACGCGCCCTGGTACTGGCCGGCGAGGGGCGGGGCTTCTGCTCCGGCGGCGACGTCGACGAGATCATCGGCGCCACCCTCGCCATGGACACCGCCCAGCTGCTCGACTTCAACCGGATGACCGGCCAGGTCGTACGGGCCGTCCGGGAGTGCCCCTTCCCGGTGATCGCCGCGGTGCACGGCGTGGCGGCCGGCGCCGGAGCGGTCCTCGCCCTCGCGGCCGACTTCCGCGTGGCGGACCCCACGGCCCGTTTCGCCTTCCTCTTCACCCGGGTCGGCCTGTCCGGCGGCGACATGGGCGCGGCCTATCTGCTGCCCCGGGTCGTCGGCCTGGGCCACGCCACCCGCCTGCTCATGCTGGGCGAACCGGTCCGGGCACCCGAGGCCGAGCGCATCGGCCTGATCAGCGAGCTGACGGAGGAGGGCCGCGCGGACGAGGCGGCCCTCGCCCTGGCCCGCCGCCTCGCCGACGGCCCCGCCCTGGCTCACGCGCAGACGAAGGCGCTGCTCACGGCCGAGCTGGACATGCCCCTGGCGGCCTCGATCGAACTGGACGCCTCGACCCAGGCGTTGCTGATGAACGGCGAGGACTACGCCGAGTTCCACGCGGCCTTCACGGAGAAGCGCCCTCCGAAGTGGCGGGGAAGGTGATCTCCCATGCGCGTGGCGATCATCGGTGGCGGCCCCGGCGGCCTGTACGCCGCCGCGCTCCTCAAACGGCTCGATCCCACCCGTGAGGTGACCGTCTGGGAACGCAACGCCCCGGACGTCACCTTCGGCTTCGGAGTGGTCCTCTCCGACGAGACCCTGGGCGGCATCGAACACGCCGACCCCGTGGTCTACGCGGCCCTGCAGGAGCACTTCGTCCGCTGGGACGACATCGACATCGTGCACCGGGGGGTCACGCACCGCTCCGGCGGCCACGGATTCGCGGCGCTCGGCAGGCGCCGCCTGCTGCAGATCCTGCACGACCGCTGCCGCTCCCTCGGCGTGACGATCGACTTCGGCACCGAAGCCCCCCACCCGGACGTCCTCTGCGCCGAGTACGACCTCGTCGTCGCCGCCGACGGTGTGCGCAGCAGCGCCCGCGAGGCCTACGCCCCGGTGTTCCGGCCGCGGGTGACCGAGCACCGCTGCCGCTACATCTGGCTCGCCGCCGACTTCCCCTTCGACGCCTTCCGCTTCGAGATCGCCGAGACGGAACACGGCGTGATGCAGCTCCACGGCTACCCGTACGCCGCCGACGCCTCCACCGTGATCGTCGAAATGCGCGAGGAGGTCTGGAAGGCGTCGGGACTCGACGAAGCCGCCCCGCACGAATCCGTCGAGCGCTGCGCGAAGATCTTCGCCGAGGCCCTCCGCGGCCGCCCGCTGCACTCGAACAACTCGGCCTGGACGACGTTCCGCACGGTGGTCAACGACCGCTGGTCGCACGGCAACGTCGTGCTCCTCGGCGACGCCGCCCACACCGCCCACTTCTCCATCGGCTCCGGCACCAAGCTCGCCGTGGAGGACGCGCTGGCCCTGGCCGCATGCCTGGAGGAACAGCGCGACGTGGCAGACGCGTTGACGGCCTACGAACAGGAGCGCAAGCCCGTCGTCGCCTCCACCCAGCGCGCCGCCCGGGCCAGCCTCGAGTGGTTCGAAGACCTGCGCCTGCACCTGGACCAGCCGCCCCGCCGGTTCGCCTTCAGCCTGCTCACCCGCAGCCGCCGTGTCACCCATGACAACCTCCGGCTGCGCGACGCCCGCTTCACCGGGGCGGTCGAGCGCGAGTTCGGCTGCCCGCCCGGCA
This sequence comes from Streptomyces sp. NPDC046759, assembly GCF_040645475.1. NCBI lineage: Bacteria > Bacillati > Actinomycetota > Actinomycetes > Kitasatosporales > Streptomycetaceae > Streptomyces > Streptomyces sp. NPDC046759. The sequence continues at coordinate 231,597 of NZ_JBEYYJ010000002.1, forward strand.
CGCCGCCGATGTTCACCCCGTTCCGGCTGCGCGGTCTGACCCTGCGCAACCGGGTCGTCGTGTCCCCGATGGACATGTACTCCGCCACCGACGGCGTACCCGGCGACTTCCATCTCGTCCACCTCGGCGCCCGCGCCCTCGGCGGGGCCGGGCTGGTCATGACCGAGATGGTGTGCGTGAGCGAGGAGGGCCGGATCACACCGGGCTGCGCCGGTCTGTACACCGGGCGGCAGGCCGAGGCGTGGCGGCGGGTCACCGACTTCGTGCACACGCAGTCACCCGGCACCGCGATCGGCGTCCAGCTCGGCCACTCCGGCCGCAAGGGTTCCACGAAGGTGATGTGGGACGGCATGGACGAGCCGCTGCCGCACGGCAACTGGCCCCTCGTCGCCGCCTCCCCGCTGCCGTACAAGCCCGGCAGCCAGATTCCGCGCCGGCTCTCGCGCGCCCAGCTCACCGACATCCGCGAGCAGTTCACCGCCGCCGCCTGGCGGGCCGCGCGGGCCGGATTCGACCTGCTCGAACTGCACTGCGCGCACGGCTATCTGCTCTCCGGCTTCCTCTCCCCGCTCACCAACCGGCGCACCGACGCCTATGGCGGCTCCCTGGAGCGACGGCTGAGGTTCCCGCTGGAGGTCTTCGACGCCGTACGCGCGGTGTGGCCCACGGAGCGGCCCATGACGGTGCGCATCTCCGCGACCGACTGGGCCGAGGGCGGCACGACCGCGCAGGACGCGGTGGAGATCGCCCGCGCCTTCGCCGCGCACGGGGCCGACGCGATCGACGTCTCCACCGGACAGGTCGTGGCGGAGGAGCGGCCGGAGTTCGGGCGGTCGTACCAGACGCCGTTCGCCGACCGGATCCGGCACGAGGCGGGTGTCCCGGTCATCGCGGTCGGCGCGATCTCGTCCTGGGACGACGTGAACTCGCTGATCCTGGCCGGGCGCACGGACCTGTGCGCGCTGGGCCGTCCGCACCTGTACGACCCGCACTGGACGCTGCACGCGGCCGCCGAGCAGGGCTACGAAGGACCCGGCATCGTCTGGCCGGCGCCCTACCGGGCGGGCAGCAGGCGCCCGCAGACCGGGCGCACGGACGCGCCGAAGCCACGGCTGAGCCTCGGCGGCTGATTGTCGGTGCCGTCTGCTGTACTCGACGTGTGAGTGTGATTTTCGAGTACTTCTGGGTCGCCGACCGGGCCGCCGCGGTGGAGTGGGCGATCGGCCCGGGCGGGGACTGGCTCGGTGAGCGGCCGGGCGACGCAGCGGGCGTCGACTGGTTCGACGTGAAGGGGATCGACGCGCACGTGGTGCTGGGCCAGTTGGTCGCGTTCGCCGGGGCCGGGCTGTTGGACAGCGGGGCGGCACCGCGGCTGATATGGCCCGATCCGGACGCGGTGCCCTACCCCCACGAGACGTGTCCCGCGGCCGGGACCGCCTGGGACACCGGGCTGATCCTCGAGGAGATACCCCGGAGCTGGCGGGACACGCTCGCCGGGGTCGTGGAGGAGGCCGTGCCGATGCTCGCGCTCCAGTGGTGCGACATCGCGGAGATGCGCTGGGACTACGAGCAGGCGACGGAAGGCGTGCGCATGTTCGCCGGTCTGGCGCGCCGCGCGAGCGAGGCCGGGGCGCAGCTCTACTGCAGGTTCGGCGCCTGACGGGCCTTACGCCCTCGCGAACACCGCGCCCGCGTCCCGCAACCGCTCGTGCAGCGCGCGGAACACCTCCGCCGAGCGCACGCCCGGCCAGCCCGTGGGAAGCAGGTGGGTGGGCAGGCCCGGGTCGGCGTAGGGCAGGTGGCGCCAGGAGTCGAGGGCGAGGAGGTAGTCGCGGTAGGCTTCCTCGGGCGGGGTCGACGCACGGCGCTCCCAGGCGTGCAGGACCGGGGCGTGCGCGTCCAGGAAGCGCTCGTGCTCCTTGGCGATCGCGGTCAGGTCCCACCAGCGGGCGACCGCCTCGGCCGTCGGGGCGAAGCCCAGATGCTCGCCGCGGAACAGGTCGACGTAGGGATCCAGGTGCAGCCGGCGCAGCGTGTGCCGGGTCTCCTCGTACAGCCTCGCCGGGGCGATCCACACCCCCGGGGCCGCCGTGCCGAAGCCCAGGCCGGCCAGCCGGGAGCGCAGCACATGCCGCTTCTGCCGCTCGGACTCGGGCACGGAGAACACCGCGAGCACCCAGCCCGCGTCCTCGACGGGCGTGGTCGCGTAGATGCGCCGGTCGCCGTCCTCCAGCAACTGGCGTGCCTCGGGCGAGAGTTCGTAGCCGGCCGCGCCCTGCGCCGTGCGGGCCGGCTGCAGCAGCCCGCGCCGTTTGAGGCGGGACACCGAGGAACGGACCGAGGGCGCGTCCACGCCGACCGCGGCCAGGAGCCGGATCAGCTCGGCGACGGGTACCGGGCCCGGCATGGAGCGGCCGTACGCGCCGTAGAGCGTGACGATGAGGGACCTGGGGGCGTGCTGCTCGGTCACGTTGATCATTTTAGGTCGTCGGCATCACTGCCGGTCGCCTTCGCTGCGCAGCCGGAAGCGCTGCAGCTTGCCGGTGGCGGTGCGGGGGAGCGCGTCCAGGAAGACGAACTCGCGCGGGCACTTGTAGGGGGCCAGTTCGGACGTGAGGAAGGCGCGCAGGGCCTCCGGATCGCGCGGGGCTCCCTCGCGCAGCACCGTGTAGGCCACCACCGCCTGCCCGCGGTCCTCGTCCGGGCGGCCCACGACCGCCGTCTCCACCACGTCCGGGTGCCGCAGCAGCGCGTCCTCCACCTCCGGCCCGGCGATGTTGTACCCGGCGGAGATGATCATGTCGTCGGCGCGGGCCACGTAGCGGAAGTAGCCGTCGGGTTCGCGGACGTAGGTGTCGCCGGTGATGTTCCAGCCGCCGCGCACGTACTGGCGTTGCCGCGGGTCGGCGAGGTAGCGGCAGCCGACCGGGCCGCGCACGGCGAGCAGGCCGGGCTCGCCGTCGGGGACGGGCGTGCCGTGCGCGTCCTGCACGCGCGCCTGCCAGCCCGGCACCGCAACGCCCGTGGTGCCCGGCCTGATCCGCTCGTCGGCGGCGGAGACGAAGATGTGCAGCAGCTCGGTGGCGCCGATGCCGTTGATGACCCGCAGGCCGGTGCGCTCGTGCCAGGCCCGCCAGGTGGCGGCGGGCAGGTTCTCGCCGGCCGACACACAGCGCCGCAGCGAGGAGACGTCGTACTCGTCCAGCCGCTCCAGCATGGCGCGGTAGGCGGTCGGCGCAGTGAACAGGACCGAGACGTCGTGGCCGGCGATCGCGGGGAGCAGATGACGGGGGCCGGCCTGTTCGAGGAGCAGTGAGCTGGCTCCGGCCCGCATCGGGAAGATCACCAGTCCGCCCAGGCCGAAGGTGAAGCCGAGCGGGGGAGAGCCGGTGAACACGTCGTCCGCGCGGGGGCGCAGCACATGCCGGGAGAAGGTGTCCGCGATCGCCAGCACGTCCCGGTGGAAGTGCATGCACCCCTTCGGGCGACCCGTGGTGCCCGAGGTGAACGCGATCAGCGCCACGTCGTCGGCCGCGGTGCCGGCCGCCGGGTACGGCGTGCCGGGCGCGGGGCGGTTGAGGAGGTCGTCGGGGCCGTCACCGCCGTACGTCGTGATCCGCAGCCCGGGTATGTCGGCCTTCGCCAGGTCGTCCACCGACCGGATGTCGCACAACGCGTGCCGCACCAGGGCGATCTCGCACATGGTGGCCAGCTCGTGCGGGCGCTGCTGGGCGAGCACGGTGACCGCTATCGCGCCCGCCTTCAGCACGGCCAGCCAGCACGCGGCGAGCCAGGGCGTGGTCGGGCCGCGCAGCAGCACCCGGTTTCCGGGCACCACCCCCAGGTCGCCGGTGAGCACATGCGCGATCCGGTCGACGTGCGCGCGCAGTTCGCCGTACGTCCAGCTGCGGCCGTCCGGGGTGTGGAAGACCGGGCGGTCGGCCTCGGCGTGGTCCAGCAGCTCGGCGGCGCAGTTCAGCCGGTCCGGGTAGTGCAGCTCCGGCAGGTCGAACCGCAGCTCGGGCCACTCGCCCGGCGGCGGCAGGTGGTCGCGCGCGAAGGTGTCGACATGGGCCGAGCGATGCATGGCGGTTCGCCCCCTTGCCGTGACAGACGTCGAGACGGGCGCCGTGGTGGGCACCGGCGTCCTGGTGGGCCGACGGCGATGCCGCCACATGGAGCGTATCGCGTTGGTGACGGCAGTCAACCTTCCGCGATAACGTCGGCGGTGAGGGGGACAAGCGAACCGGGTCCCCTCGGACGGTGACGGGAAGGGCCGTGGCGGCCCGGACCGGAGGGAGGGCCGGCAGTGCCCGCATTCTCGCTCGAACCGGAGCAGACCGCCTGGTGCGCCGAGCTGCGCGCGATGGCCGCCGAACGGCTGCGTCCACTCGCCGGCAAGGGGGAGCCGGGACACGTCAACCGGCCGCTCCTCGCCGAACTCGGCCGACTCGGGCTCCTGGCCCGGCTGTTCACCTCCGGCGCGCTCGACCTGTGCCTGATGCGGGAGTCCCTCGCCCAGGCCTGCACGGAGGCCGAGACCGCCCTCGCCCTGCAGGGCCTGGGCGCCCACCCGGTGCACGCCCACGGCAGCCCCGCCCAGCGGGAGCGCTGGCTGCCCCGGGTCGCCGACGGCAGCGCGGTCGCCGCGTTCGCGCTCAGCGAGCCGGAGGCCGGTTCGGACGCGGCAGCCCTGTCCCTGGCGGCCGAGCCCGAGGGCGCCGGCGGCTGGCGGCTCACCGGCGCCAAGTGCTGGATCTCCAACGCCCCCGAGGCCGACCTCTACACCGTCTTCGCGCGCACCGCACCGGGTGCCGGAGCCCGCGGTGTGACCGCCTTCCTCGTCCCGGCCGACCGCCCCGGGCTCACCGGGAACGGGCTGGAGATGCTCTCTCCCCACCCCATCGGCGCCCTCGACTTCGACGCCGTGCCCGTCACCGCCGCCGACGTGCTCGGCGAGGTGGACCGGGGATTCGCCGTCGCCATGGGCACCCTCAACCTGTTCCGCCCCAGCGTCGGCGCCTTCGCGGTCGGCATGGCCCAGGCCGCGCTCGACGCCACTCTCGGCCACACCCGCCGCCGCGAGGCGTTCGGCGGCCGGCTGATGGACCTGCAGACCGTCTCCCACCAGGTCGCCGAGATGGCCCTGCGCACCGAGGCGGCCCGGCTGATGGTCTACGCGGCGGCGACGGCGTACGACGAAGGCGCCGCGGACGTCCCCCGGCGCGCCGCGATGGCCAAGCTGCTCGCCACCGAGACCGCGCAGTACGTCGTCGACACCGCCGTCCAGCTGCACGGCGCCCGCGCCCTGCGCCGCGGCCACCTCCTCGAACACCTCTACCGCGAGGTGCGCGCCCCGCGCATCTACGAGGGCGCGAGCGAGGTCCAACGAGGCATCATCGCCAGGGAGTTGTACACCCAGGCCCGCGAACGGGCCGACGAACGGGAGGTCCGGTGACGACCGAGCGCGTCAACCCGCCCGAGCTGTCCCCGCCCACCGGCTTCTCGCACGCCGTCGTCGCGTCCGGCTCCCGGGTGGTGTTCCTCGCGGGCCAGACCGCCCTCGACACCGACGGCAAGGTCACCGGCGACACGCTCCCCGAGCAGTTCGAGCGGGCCCTCGGCAACCTGCTCGCGGCCCTGCGTGCGGCCGGCGGCACCCCCGCCGACCTCGCCCGGGTGACCGTCTACGCCACGGACGTCGCCGCGTACCGCGCCCACGCCGGCCGGCTCGGGCGCATCTGGGGGGACCTGGCGGGCCGGGACTACCCGGCCATGGCCGTCGTGCAGGTCGTACGGCTGTGGGACGAGCAGGCGATGGTGGAGCTGGACGGGTTCGCGGTGCTGCCGTAGCCACCGGCTGAGGTCGACGAGCCGTCGTTCAGGCCGCCACGGAAAGCGCCGATGAGGTCGTTCGGGCCGCCACGGCGAGGCGTTCGGCGGGGACCCGGCAGGGCGGGACCACGCTGCCGTCCGGGTGCAGTTCGCCGCTGTCGTCGAAGACGATCGAGCCGTCGCACAGCAAGGTCCAGCCCTGCTCGGGGTGGGTGGCCACCGGGTGTCGCAGGGCGGCGCCGGACGCGGGGCACGAAGACTGGTCGGAGCACATGGCGCACCTCCACATCGGGATGTGAGGGGCCGGCGGGTGCGGCCGCCGCCCGTGATGCATAGACCATGCTCCCGGCGTGAACGCTCCGGAACCGCTCGCCGTGAAGCGTGACAACTCCCGGACAACTCCCGGACGGTTCCATGACGCGCCACCGATGGAGTGACGGTCACGCCCGGCGGCACGGCCGCCCGGTACCAGTGGTAGGCCCCAATCCCACCGGAACCGGGAGGAAACTCCATGCCCCTACGCCCCGCGCTCGCCGCGGCCCTCGGCGCGGCCGCCCTGCTGTGCGCCGCCGCCGGCCCGGCCGCCGCCGGCTCCGCCGAGACGGTCACCGTCGACAGGACCGGCCATGTAGCCAAGGACGGCACCGTCACCCTCACCGGCACCTACCGCTGCACCGGCGCCACCGGCGTCGCCTTCGTCAGCTCCTCCATCAGCCAGGGCAGCCGCACGACCGCGTACGGCATCGGGGGCACCGCCGCCCGGTGCGACGGCGCCAAGCACCGGTGGAAGAACTCCGGCAAGGTCTCGTCGGAGGCGCTGAAGGCCGGCAAGGCTTATGTGCAGGCGACGGTCACCGAACTGCGCCCCGGCGGCCTCCTCCTGCTGGTGCCGGCCTTCCACGCCATGCAGCAAAAGGACGTCACACTCAACCGGAAGTGACGGACGGTCCGCTCAGACGGGGGTGCCGGACGGTCCGTTGGCCCGGAGGTGACGGACGGTCCGCTGACCCGGAAGGGACGGGCCCCCCGCCGCGCCGGCCGGGCGGGCGACACCGCCGTGCGCCCGGCACCGGGCCGGGCGCCGGAGGTCCACGGCGACCGTCCGTGCCGGACGCCGTACGCCCGCGGCCGGTGCCGGACGGCCTCGCCCGGCGACACCCGGGCACTCCGACACCGCGACACCCTGACACCGCGACACCCCCACACGCCGGCCCGTGGCGTCCTGCGGGGCACGGTGGCGTGCGGGCGTGGCCGAACTCCCGTGTGCTCAGCCCTGTGCCGGCCCGGCGGCCGGCCGGTGCAGGGCGGCCACGAACTTGTACCGGGAACCCCGGTACACCGAGCGCACCCACTCCACCGGGGTGCCGTCCGCGTCACGCGAGTGCCGGGACAGCAGCAGCATCGGCAGCCCCACGTCGGTGCCGAGCAACTGCGCCTCGCGCGGGGTCGACAGCGACGTCTCGATGGTCTCGTCGGCCTCCGCGAGATGGACGCCGTACACCTCGGCGAGGGCCCTGTACAGCGACGGGCGGGTGGCCAGGCACGCGCGCAGGCCGGGGAAGCGGCGCGCGGACAGATGGGTCGTCTCGATCGCCATGGGGTCGCCGCTGGCCAGCCGCAGCCGCTCGATGCGCAGCACCCGCTCGCCGAGCCCGATGCCGAGCAGACCCGCGAGCCGCTCGTCCGCCGGCACCTCCCCGACGTCCAGCACCTGTGAGGCGGGGGTGAGGCCCTGTGCCCGCATGTCCTCGGTGTGCGAGGTGAGCTCGAGCGTGCGGTACAGCTTGGGCTGGGCGACGAAGGTGCCCTTGCCCTGGATCCGGTCCAGGCGGCCCTCGCCCACGAGTTCGGTGAGCGCCTGCCGGACGGTGGTCCGTGAGGTGTCGAACCGCACGGCGAGCAGCCGCTCGGCCGGCATGGCGGAGCCCGGCTGCAACTCCTCGGCCATGGCGAGCAACCGCTGTTTGATCCGGTAGTACTTCGGCACGCGCGCGGTGCGGCCGTACGCCCCTCGGTGCGGCTGGGCGCTGCTGACGTCGGTGGTCATGCCTGCCTTCCCGGCTGTGTCGACGGTCTCCCGTTATAGCGACCAACTGCCCTATGGTCTAGTCCAACCCGCTCGTCCAGGTCCGGTCCAATCGGGTGCCCGGGCGAAAGGGGCGGATGTGGACGGACGCCCTCCGGTGACGTTCTGGTAACGGCCGGAAGGGGCTTCCTGAACCACCCTTGACACCCCGAAAGGTCTAGGCCAAGCTCCCCGGTACTGGTCTACACCATTAGTGGCCAGGTCCCGAGCCCTACGTGCAGCAGCGTCGTACGCAGGTCACCGCCGAGGGCGTGGGGGGTTAGTGGCATCCCTGAGGAGGGTGGCGTGAAGCGCAAGCTCGCTGCCGCGATCGTGATCGCGGGCATGATGGTCTCCGTTGCGGCGTGTGGCGGAAAAGACGGCAAGGACAGCGGCAAGGACGCGGGACCGGGCAGCTGGAAGGGCCAGACGCTCACGGTCTGGACCATGGACGGTTCGGCGCCGCCGCAGTGGACCAAGGACGTCCAGGCCGCGTTCGAGAAGAAGACCGGCGCGAAGCTGAAGTTCGAGATCCAGAAGTGGGACGGGATCCAGCAGAAGATCACCACCGCCCTCTCCGAGGACAACCCGCCGGACGTCCTGGAGGTCGGCAACACCCAGACCCCGGCCTACGCGGCCACCGGCGGCCTCGCCGACCTCGCCGACCTCAAGAAGGAGATCGGCGCCGACTGGACGCCGTCGGTCTCCCAGTCCGCCGTCTACGACGGCAAGCAGTACGCCGCCCCCTGGTACTTCGCCAACCGCGTCGTCATCTACAACAAGGCGATCTGGGCGAAGGCCGGCATCAAGGACACCCCCAAGACCCGGGACGAGTTCTTCAAGGACCTGGAGACCATCGGCAAGAAGACCGACGCCGAGCCGCTCTACCTCCCCGGCCAGAACTGGTACTTCCTCGACGGCCTGATCATCGGTCAGGGCGGGGAACTGGTGAAGAAGCAGGGCGACAAGTACGTCTCCAACCTCGCCGACCCGAAGGTCTCCGCGGCCATGGAGATCTACAAGAAGTACGCCTCCTACTCCAAGGCCCCCAAGGACAAGGACGAGGCCACCCCGCAGCAGGCCACCATCTTCGCCAAGGGCAAGACCGGCGCCATGATCGGCATGGGCTGGGAGGCCGGCACCGCCATCCAGACCAACAAGGCCATCGAGAAGGACCTCGGCTACTTCACCATCCCCGGCGCGACCGCCGACAAGCCCGAGGGCGTCTTCCTCGGCGGCTCCAACCTCGCCGTCGCCCAGAACAGCAAGAAGCAGTCGCTGGCCAAGGAGTTCCTGAAGATCGCCCTGTCCGACCAGTACGAGGGCGAACTGGCCAAGCTCAACGGCGTCGTCCCGAACAAGACGTCGCTGGAGAGCAACCTCAAGGGCAACGCCGCCGCCGAGGCCGCGGCTCCCGGCGCCGCGGTCGGCGGCACCACCCCGCTGATCCCCGGGTGGGCCGCCGTGGAGAACACCCCCAACCCGATCAAGTCCTACATGACGGCCGTGCTGGGCGGTAAGTCCCCGGCGGACGCCGCCAAGGACGTCTCGGGCGAGATCGACAAGCGCCTGGCCCAGCAGAACTAGACCCGCGCCGGGGGCGTCGCACGGACGCCCCCGGCTCACCTGTGCCGTGCGCGTCCCTTGCCGTACGCAGGGCACACGCATTCGTACGGCCACGGAAGAGATGACGACTCATGTCAGTGCAGACCGAAGGCACGGACACGGCCGGGGAGCCCGCTGTCCGCAAGGCCCGGGTTCCGGCGCCGCCGCGAGGCGAGGACCGCACCTCCGGGTCGCCGGCCGGCCGCCGCGCCCTCGCCGCCCCCTACCTGCTCCTGCTGCCCGCGCTGCTGGCCACACTGATCCTGCTGGGCTGGCCCCTGATCAAGAACGGCATGCTGTCGTTCCAGAACCTCAACCCCCGGCAGCTCATCCAGCACCTCACCGAGTGGAACGGCGTCGACAACTACAAGGAGGTCCTGACCGGTTCGGACTTCTGGAAGGTCGTCGAGCGCTCCCTCCTCTTCACCGCGGCCAACGTCGTCCTGATCATGGTGTTCGGCACTCTGATCGGGCTGCTGCTGGCCCGCCTCGGCAAGAGGATGCGCCTCACCCTCCTGGTGGGCCTGGTCCTCGCCTGGGCCATGCCCGTCATCGCGGCCACCACCGTCTACCAGTGGCTGTTCGCGCAGCGCTACGGCGTCGTCAACTGGGTCCTGGACAAGCTCGGCTGGCACTCCATGGCCGACCACAACTGGCTGGCCTCCCAGTTCTCCACCTTCGCCGTGATCACCCTGCTGATCGTGTGGATGTCCGTCCCCTTCGTGGCGATCAACCTCTACGCCGCCACCACCACCATCCCCAAGGAGCTGTACGAGGCCGCGTCCCTGGACGGCGCCGGCGCCTGGCAGAGCTTCACCTCGGTGACCCTGCCCTTCCTCAGGCCGTTCCTCTACTCCACGACCTTCCTCGAGGTCATCTGGGTCTTCAAGGCGTTCCCGCAGGTCTTCGCCATGAACGAGGGCGGCCCCGACCGCCTCACCGAGACCCTGCCGGTCTACGCCTACGTCGAAGGCGTCGGCAACCAGCACTTCGGGGTCGGCGCGGCGATCTCCTTCCTGACCATCCTGGTGCTGCTCGTCATGACCTCGTACTACCTGCGCATGGTGCTCAAGCAAGAGGAGGACGAGCTGTGAAGCGCTCGCTCTTCGGCCGTGTCTGGCCCAACGCGACCGCCGTCGTCCTCTTCGTCGGCTTCGTGTTCCCCGTCTACTGGATGTTCGCCACGGCCTTCAAGCCCACCGGCGACATCATCGCCGACACCCCGGTGTGGTTCCCGACGAACGTCACCCTCGGCCACTTCAAGAAGGCGGTCGACGCCGACCACTTCTGGACGCTGGTCGGCAACTCCGTCACCGTCACGGTCTGTTCGGTGCTGTCCTCGCTCGTCATCGCCCTGTTCGCCGCGTTCGCCCTGGCGCGGATGCGGTTCAAGGGCCGGCGCGGGCTCGTCGTCGTCTTCATGCTGGCGCAGATGGCCCCCTGGGAGGTCATGATCATCGCCATCTACATGATCGTGCGCGACAACGACATGCTGGACAGCCTCGTCCCCCTCACCGTCTTCTACACGATGATGGTGCTGCCCCTCACCATCCTGACGCTGCGCGGCTACATCGCCGCCGTGCCGAAGGAGCTGGAGGAGTCGGCGATGGTCGACGGCTGCACCCGCATGCAGGCCTTCCGCAAGGTGATCTTCCCGCTGCTGGCGCCCGGTCTGATGGCCACCTCGCTGTTCGGCTTCATCACCGCCTGGAACGAGTTCCCGCTCGTGCTGATCCTCAACAAGGACAACGCGAAGCAGACCCTGCCGCTGTGGCTGTCGCAGTTCCAGACCGCCTTCGGCGACGACTGGGGCGCCACCATGGCCGCCTCGTCCCTGTTCGCGCTGCCCATCCTGATCCTCTTCATCTTCCTGCAACGCAAGGCTGTCAGCGGTCTGACCGACGGCGCCGTGAAGGGATGACCCCGCCGATGACCACACTCGCCACCACCGGGTCTGACAGCGGCTCCGCCGCGGGTGACACCCTCACCCGGGACGCCCTCGCCGTGCTGCAGCCGGGGTTCGACGGCACCACCGCGCCCGACTGGGTGCGCCGTCGCCTCGCTGAGGGCCTCGCCTCCGTCGCCCTGTTCGGCCGCAACGTCGTCAGCGAGGACCAGGTCACCGCGCTCACCGCGCAGTTGCGCGCCGAACGGGACGACCTGCTGGTCGCCATCGACGAGGAGAGCGGTGACGTCACCCGCCTGGACGTGCGCACCGGCTCCTCCTTCCCCGGCAACCACGCTCTCGGCGCCGTCGACGACCCCGCCCTCACCCGGGCCGTCTCCCGCGAGCTGGGCCGCCGCCTGGCCGCCTGCGGCGTCAACTTCGACTGGGCGCCCTCGGCCGACGTCAACGCCAACCCCGACAACCCCGTCATCGGTGTCCGTTCCTTCGGCGCCGGTACCGACCTGGTCGCCCGGCACACCGCCGCCTGGGTCGAGGGCCTGCAGTCCACCGGCGTCGCCGCCTGCACCAAGCACTTCCCCGGCCATGGCGACACCAACGTCGACTCCCACCACGCCGTACCCCGCATCGACGTCGACGCCGAAACCCTCTACGCACGCGAACTGCCCCCGTTCCGCGCGGCCATCGCCGCCGGCACCCGTGCCGTCATGAGCGCGCACATCCTCGTCCCGGCCCTCGACCCGCACCGCCCCGGCACCCTCTCCCGCCGCGTCCTCACCGGGCTGCTGCGCGACGAACTCGGCTACCAGGGCCTGATCGTCACCGACGGCATGGAGATGCGGGCGATATCCGGCACCTACGGCCTGGAGCACGGCGTGGTCCTCGCGCTCGCGGCCGGCGCCGACGCCATCTGCGTCGGCGGCGGACTGTGCGACGAGGGCACCGTGCTGAAACTCAGGGACGCGCTCGTGGCCGCCGTACGCTCCGGCGAACTGCCCGAGGAACGGCTCGCCGACGCCGCCGCCCGGGTGCGGGAGCTGGCCGCATGGACCGCCGGGGCCCGCGGCGACGCGGAGAAGACCGCACCCGACCCCGAGATCGGCCTGGTCGCGGCCCGCCGCGCCCTGACCGTGACCCGCGCGGGCGCAGCCGCACCGGTCACCGCGCCGGTGTACGTGGCCCAGTTCGAGCCGGCCCGCAACATCGCCGTCGGCGACCAGACTCCGTGGGGCGTGGCCGCGGATCTCCAGCGGCTGCTGCCCGGCACCGCCTCCGGCTCCTTCTCCGGCGAGGGCGCCGGTGAGGCCGCGCTCGCCGCCGCCGAGGGCCGCCGGATCGTCGCCGTGGTGCGCGACGAGCACCGGCACGCCTGGATGGCCTCAACCCTCGACACCCTGCTCGCCGCCCGCCCCGACACCGTCGTCGTGGAGATGGGCCTGCCGCAGGCCGCCCCGCGCGGCACCCTGCACATCGCCACGTACGGCGCCGCCCGGGTCTGCGGTGCGGCGGCGGCGGAGGCCGTCGTCGCGGGCTGACCCACGGGCCCCTCAGGCCGCCCGCACCCGCGGGCGGCCTGCTCGATCTTGCTCTTTTCCCGGATCCCAACCGCACCTTGTGTTCCAGAGGAATCGCATGCAGACGCCCCACCCCCACCACCACCCCCACCCGCACCCGCACCCTCACCTCCACCGGGCCGCCTCGGCGCGCCCCTACTTCAGTGCCGACGGCGAGAGCTACCTCGCGCCCACCCCGCTGCGCCACCTCGAGAAGTCCCAGCCCCTCAGGGTGCTGTCCGACAAGGACTTCGCCTTCTGGCAGACGTACGGCTACGTCGTCGTACGCGAGGCCATCACGCCCGGCGAGGCCAAGGGCCTGCTCGACTTCGCCTGGCAGTTCCAGGGCCTCGACCCCGACGACCCCGAAACCTGGTACGCGCAACCGGAGTTCCGATCCGAACTCGACCAGCATCTGTTCGTCTACGGCTTCGTCGAGGCCTACCACCACCAGCTGCTCTGGGACAGCCGCCAGACCCGGCGGGTGTACGACGCCTTCGCCGACGTCTGGGACTGCGAAGAACTGTGGGTCACCCTGGACCGGCTCAACCTCAACCCGCCCAACACACGCACCCGTTCCCGCTCCCTCATCGAGCCCGCCGACACCGGCTTCGACATCGAGCTCCACTGGGACGTGGACACCACCCTCGCCGTGCTCCCGCAGCGCGTCCAGGGCATCATCGCCCTCAACGACACCCGGCCCGAACTCGGCGGCTTCCAGTGCGCCCCGGAACTGTTCCGCCGCTTCGAGGAGTGGCGCGTGACCCAGCCACCCGGCCGCGACCCGGTCCGCCCCGGCACCGACCGCGCCGAGTTCCCGGTGATCCGCCCCGACCTCCAGGCCGGCGACCTGCTCATCTTCAACGGACTGCTGGCGCACGGCGTGGCACCGAACCTCTCCGACAACGGTGTCCGAGCCGTCCAGTACCTGTCGATGATGCCCGCCCTGGAGAAGCACACCACCCTGCGTGAGTCCCGCGTCGAGTCCTGGCGCACCCTGGCCACCCCCGGCTGGAACGCCACCCTCCTCGGCGACGCCCGCGAGCCGGAGGCCCACCGTTACGGGCCCGCCACGCTCAACCCCCTCGGCAGAAGACTGCTCGGACTGGACGCCTGGGCCACCGCCCCGGAAGAGGCACCGTGAACCGGATCTGCCTGTGCCTGCCCACCAACCGGGCCTGCTCGGACACCCTCACCGCCGTCAGCGAAGAGGCCGCCCACGCCGCGAGCCGGTTCGGCAGTGACGTCCAGCTCCTGATCCTCGACTCCTCCGACGAGCGCACCCGCGCCGGGCACGCCCGGACCGTCGCCGGACTCCGCCCGGCGGAGGGCGTCACCGTCCACCACCTCGACGAGCACGTCCAGCGCGTCTTCCTGCGCCGGACCGTCGAGCGGGCCGGCCTGCCCGAGCCCGACCGCCTGATCGACCTCATGCTCCCGCCGGCCCTGTCGTACGGGGCCTGCACCAACCGGGCCTTCCTGCTGGCCGCCGCCCTCGGCTGCCAGTCCCTGCACCGCAGGGACTCCGACAGCGCCTACCAGCTCCACGGCGGCGAGCCGGTGTTCCCCGTCCACCACGAGCTGCCCTGGCTGGGCAGGCCCGCCGCCGAGGCCACCGCCGGCGGTCTGCGCACCGACCTCGACCCCGCCCGCAGCCACCTCCCGGTGTCCCTCGCCGGAGCCTCCTTCATCGGTGAACTCTCCGTCGACGTCGGGGAGATACGGCGGCTGGACGAAGGCGTGTACCACGACGTCGTCGGCCTCTGGGCGCCCGGCCACTGGCCCGAGGAGCGGAGGAACGCGCTGGTGGAGGAGTCCTTCACCGGCGCGGGCACGGCCCCCTTCACCGGCGACCGCTCGACCCTCACCGTCGTCGACCCCATGCGCGTCGACATGTGCAACATCGCCTTCCACCGCTCCGTGTACGAACGCGTCCCGCTGCCGCCCGCCACCGACACCATCGGCAGCGACTACTTCCTCCTCCACCTCGTCCACGACGCCGGCCTGCCCGGCATCCTCCACAACCGGCACATCGAGAACTTCCACACCCCCGAACGCCGTACCGACACCGGGTTCGTGGCCTACCAGCGGCGGTTCGTGAAGTTCCTGCTGTCGATGCTCCACTTCCACCACGTCTACGACCGCATGGCCGCCGAGGGCGCCGGGCTGTTGGACGAGCGGCATCGGGTGAGGGCGGAGACGGTCACCGCGTTCCTGCGGGAGAGCACCGGCCTGGACCGTTCCGAGAACATCTGGCGCCTGGACCGTCTCGACACGGCATACCGCAAACTCGGCGGCCGGTACGCGGCGTTCGCCGGCCAACTGGCCATGGAGCGTGACCGGTTACTGGACGACGCCGAGTCGGACACGGCGGCCTTCGCTGACCTGGTCGAGGCCTGGCCGGCACTGATAGAGGCGGCCCGCACATGAGCGCGCCACTGGGGCGCGGGGAACGGCGCGACCCGCCACGGCGAACCCGCGGCGGAGCACTCGGCGAGCCCCTCGCCACCGCACTCGCCGCAGCCGACACCGACCGCATCGTCTACGACCTGACCGGCGTCGAGCGCCAGTACGACACGCTGCTGGACGAGTTGCCCGGCACCCACATCCGCTTCGCCCTCAAAGCCTGCCCCGTCGACGAGGTCCTGCGCACCCTCACGGAGCGCGGCGCCGGTTTCGACGCGGCGAGCCCCGCCGAGATCACCCAAGCCCTCACCGCCGGTGCGCGGCCGAGCCGCATCCACTACGGCAACACGATCAAGTCCGACCAGGACATCGCCGAGGCCCACCGCCTGGGCGTGCGCACCTACGCCACCGACAGCGTCGAGGACGTCACCGCGCTCGCCGAACACGCCCCCGGTGCCCGGGTGTTCTGCCGCCTCGCGACCAGCGGGGAGGGCGCCCTGTGGGGCCTGAGCCGCAAGTTCGGCTGCGCTCCCGACGACGCCGTCCGCGTGCTGGCCACGGCCCGCGCGTCCGGACTCGCCCCGGCCGGCCTGTCCGTGCACGTCGGCTCCCAGCAGATGACCGGCGAGGCCTGGCAGCGGGCCTTCGACACCCTCGCCGAGACCCTGACGGCCCTGGCCGGGCGCGGGATCGTACCCGACCACGTCAATCTCGGCGGCGGGCTGCCCGCGCTCGGTTACCAGGACCGGCACGGCAACCCCCTCGACCCGCCTCTGGACAAGATCTTCACCGTGCTCCGCGAGGGCGTGGACCGCCTGCGCGGCCTCGCCTCCGCCCCGCTCGACGTCGTCATGGAACCCGGCCGCCACCTGGTCGCCGACCACGGCGCGGTCCGCGCCCACGTCTTCCGCCTGACCCGGCGCCGCGGGCCGGACGGCGAGGACACGCACTGGCTGTACCTGAGCTGCGGCAAGTTCAACGGCCTCTACGAAATGGACCAGTTGACGCACCGGATGGTCTTCCCGGGCCACCCGGACACGGAGGAGCACGTCTGCGCGATCGTCGCCGGCCCCACCTGTGACAGCGACGACGCCTACGGCGGCGGCCGGCATCCCGTGCGCGTCCCCCGGTCCGTCACCTCCGGCGACCCGGTCTGGATCCTCTCCGCCGGCGCCTACGCCACCAGCTACATGACCCAGGGATTCAACGGCATCCGCCCGCTGCCCTGCCTGTGCACCCGGGGCCAGGAAGGACACCACTGACATGGAAGACCTCGTACGGGACCTCACCGAGGCCGACTGGCCCGAGGTCGCGGCCCTGGAGGCGGAGGCGTACGCGGACACCTCGCTCACCGAGGGCGAGGCCGTGCTGCGCTCCCGGGCCTCGGCGGGCACCTGCTTCGTGCTGGACGTCGACGGCCGGATCGCGGGTTATGCACTGGCCCTGCCCTACCCGCGGTTCAGCTGCCCCGACCTGAGCCGGCCCGAGCAGCCCGTCCACCGCCTGCCGGGCCTGTCCAACCTCCACCTGCACGACCTCGCCGTCGCCCGGCCCCTGCGGCGCAGAGGGCTCGGCACCCGCATGGTCCGTCATCTGACGGACGCGGCCCGCCTCCGCGGCTTCGCGACGATGTCGCTGATCGCTGTCCTCGGCAGGGAGTCCTTCTGGCGTGCCCACGGCTACCGCCCCCACCACGAGACGCCCCTGCCGGCCGGTTACGGCGCCGGAGCCGTGTACATGTCGGCGCCGGTCGCCGCGGTGCGGAAGGCGGGGTGACGGCCGTGGCGAACATCCCTGTCGGCTTCCGCCGGGCCAAGTGGTCCGTCGCGGCGCTGTTCTGTTTCCTCGGCTTCCAGTACGGCACCTGGGTCTCCCGCCTGCCCGCGCTGAAGACCCGGCTCGACCTGGGCGCCGGCGAGGTGGGTCTGCTGCTGATGGTCTGCGGGGCCGGTGCGGCGGCCTCCTTCCCGCTGGTCGCCGTCCTCATGCGGCGCCTCGGCTCCCGGCGGCTGTCCCTGGCCTCGGCCCTGTGCCTGGTCGCCGTACTCGCGGCCCTGTCGGTCGTACCGGACTATCCGCTCGCCCTCCTGACCGTCTGCGCCGACGGCGTCGCGGTCGGCTGTCTCAACGTCGCCATGAACGCCCAGGGCGCCGCGCTGGAGACGGCGTACGGCCGCACCGCCATGGCCCAGCTGCACGCCACCTTCAGCGCCGGCCTGCTCGCCGCGGCGCTGCTGACCTCCGGCGTGACCGCCCTGACCGCCTCGGTCCCGGCGCACTTCGCCGTGGCCGGGGCCCTGGCGCTGCTGCTGCCGGCCGGTGCCCGCCCCGGGCTGCCGGCCGCCAGGGAACCGGGGACCGCGGGCGGGCCGAAGCCGAGCCGCCGCCGGACCCTGCCCTCCTGGACGACCCTGCTGATGGGCTGCGCCATGGCCTTCGGCACCATCACCGAGGGGGCGATGAACGACTGGTCGACGCTCTATCTGAGGGACGTCGTCAAGGCGTCGGCGTCCACGGCGCCGCTGGGCATCGCGGTCGTCTCCGTGATGATGCTGCTGGCCCGCCTGCGCGCCGACCGCTGGCGCGCCCGCTGGGGCGACGGCCGGGTCGTCCGGGCGGGCGGCGCGACGGCCGCCGCCGGTCTCGCCCTCGCCCTCCTCACCGGCGGGCTGGTGCCGGCCCTGCTCGGCTTCGCCTGCGTCGGCCTCGGTGCGGCCGCCGTCACCCCGTGCGTCTACGTCGCGGCCGCCGGCCACGGCTCCGACGCCCTCGCCCTGGTCGCCGCGATGGGCACCACGGGCCTGCTGGCCGGGCCCGCCCTGATCGGCTTCGTCGCCGGCGCGACAGACCTGACCCTCGGCATGGCCACGGTCGCCGCCTCGGCCCTGATCGTCACCCTGACCGCGTTCCGGATCCCCTGGCCCGGGCGTACCCCGGCACCCGCCTCCGGGGCTCCGGTCCCGGCGCGCGAGACCGCGTAGGGCCGGCCCGACACCGGCATCGGGCGCGTGCCGCCCCCCGTCCCTCACTGCCTGCTGCACACCGTCTTGGGAGCAGCTCTGCTGTCGACGCGTTGCGCCGAACGCGCATCCTGCACCCTCTGCACGTTCTGCAGAAGACCCGGGATGTCGGGCTTCCGGCCGGAGGCGACCGTTGCGATGGTCTGCAGGACGGCCTCGTAGAAGGCGTCCCGCACGGCGGGTGCCATGACGTCCGAGGCGTCCAGGCAGCGGGGGCCCGCACCCAGCCGCACGGCGATGTCGTGTTCGACCGCGCCGCTTCGCGGCTTCACCCGGCGATTCGCCGAGAAGACGCCTGCCTGCTGAGCCCACTTCTGCTGGCCCTCCCTGGAGGCAAGCCGCCGGATCAGATCCTGGGCCTGGGCACGCTTGCTGAACAGCGCCGCGAAGTCGCCGGTCACCTCGTGGGCCCCGGCCCGGCCACCGCCTCCGGGCAGCAGGGGAGCGGAGTCGGTCAGGCGCGCGTGCGTCGCGTCGGACTTGTAGAAGGAGCGCGCGAAGGAGCCCTGGTGCTCCAGGCTGCACCCGCCCCAGCCGTCGAACAGCAGCCCATGGCTGTCAGGGCCGCCGCGGTGGTCGGTGAGCAGGGCGTGTCCGGCCGCCTGTCTGTTCTGCCGGAGCAGTCCGGCCCACGCCTGCCACGCGGTGCGTACGGGATCGCTCCGCCACCACTGCGTCGGGCCTGTGCCCAGCGCCCACTTCTCGTAGACGCCGGCCCCCTCCCGCTGCAGTACCAGGTCCTCGATCCAGTCGGTGCCGGGCCAGCCGGAGGCGCCGTCGTCGCCCATGCCGATGCACCAACTCCTCAGCGGGGCGGCTGAGCCGGGCGGCCTGTCACCCTGGCGGTACCAGACGATGCTCTTCAGGTCCGCCTTGACCGGGACCCAGTAGACATCTGCGGAGGGGGTGCCGGTCGGTTTCCAGGGCGCGCCGTACTCCTGTGGGTCATAGAGGCCGTTCAGCGGTTTCAGGCGGTTCTGGTCGGCGTACTCGGCGAGTTCGCCGATGCCCGGCATGATGACGATGTCCGGTGGCTCTCCCGACTGCACCTTGGAGAGCAGCACCTCGCGCTGCGCGGCGGTGCCCTGGTAGCGGTACGGGATGCCGAAGCCGTCCAGCAGGGTCTTGAACTGCTTCTCCTGCTCCCCGGTCCACGTCCCGAGGATGGTCACCGGCTCCGCGTCGTCGTGCTGCGCCCACACCACCACCATGCTGCCGGCGGCGATCAGCAGCATGACCACGAGCAGCACCAGTACGTTGAACCGCCGGGTCACCGCCGCCCCCAGTAGTCGCCGTCGAGCCGAAGCCCGAGCCCCAGCGCGGGCAGCACGACGACCAGCAGTCCGCCGACGAACGTGCCCCGGTACACCCTGACGGTCCAGGTGCCGTCGGCCAGTTCCTGCCGCACCTCGTCCGACTCCTGCGCGACGCTCTGCTGCGCACCGGCCAGCCCCGGTCCGCTGTGCCGGGACACCGCGGTGATCTGCTGCAGATGCCTCAGCGCCACGTCGAGGTCGTCCTCGGTGGCGGACGTCGTCATCAGCGGGACCACCGCGAGCAGCACGGTGAGCGCGAAGGCGGCGAGCAGATACGGGTTCCAGTCACGGCCGCAGCGGTCCCGCAGCACGAACAGCGCCGAGAGCAGGGTCAGCGCCAGGGCCGCCAGGGCGAGTTCCGCGAGCCACCAGCCGCCGCGCTGCCACCGCCCCATGGTGGCCGTGGCCTCGGCGTGCCTCAGCTGGGCCCGCTCCAGCTCGTCCAGGCGGGGTGCGAGACCCACCTTGTCGCGGGTGAGCAGCGAGTGCGCCTCGTCGAGCTTCTGCTCCCGCATGAGCGGCTCGTCGCGGTACAGGGACGTGCCCAGGCTGAGCGAGTTGCCGTAGGTGGCGAGCAGACCGTTGACGGTGCCGAGGTCCTGGTCCGTGCGGTCGGCGATCCGGGACAGCCCCTGGTCGGCGGCGGACAGCTGGGAACGGTAGGTCTCGCCCGAACCCGCGACGTCGACGAGGTGCATCCGCACCAGGGCACGGGCCTCCTGGTCGGCACGCATCGCCGCGAGCCGGGCGGCGGCGAGCCCCTGCACGGCCGGCGCCTCGCGGGAGGCGAGTGTCTCGGCACCGCGCTGGGTCTGACGGTAGGAGAGGAACAGGGTGGTCGCCGCCACGGCCGCGCACACGAACACGACAAGGAGGTGCGCCTCCAGCAGACGGCGGGTCCGCCAGGGGCTCAGGCGCCTGCGCCAGAAGGCGGTGAGCGAGTATCGGCGCCAGGACAGGGCGGGTGCGGTCGTCACAGCAGCTTCTCCCCGCATGAGATGCAGTAACGGGCCTCGCTCCCGGCCGGGGCGCCGCAGTTGCGGCAGCGCGGGCCGGGCGGTGCGGCTACGGCGTCGGCCGGGGGTTCTCCGGGACGGGTGGCGGCGCGCAGGATCATGGGGCCGAGGGTGCCGGCGTCGAACGGGCGCAGCCGGATCCGCCCCGCGGCCCCGTCCTCGATGTCGGCGACCGTGCGGATCTCGTCCAGCACCCAGTCGGTGCCGAACCGCACCGCCAGGCGTGCTGCCTGCCCCAGGCAGTCCTCGGCGGTGTCCCGGCGGTGGTCCCGCAGCGCGGTGAGCCCCTGGCGCAGGGCGTCGCGCATCCGGGTGGTGAGGTTGAGGTCGCGCACGCTGTCCGCGCCCGCCGTGGCGGGCGGCGGCGACTGTCGGGGAACGTGCCAGCGGGCGAGGAGCGGCGCGTGGACGTCGCCGATGGAGACCATGGCGAACTGCAGCTCGGTCTCCAGCGGGTCGGCGTCGGCGTCGGCGACCAGGGTGAGCAGGTAGTCGCGTCTGCCCTCCTGCCACTGGTAGGTCGAGAAGCTCCAGCGGGACGGCCTGCCGGGCCGGGGTACCCCGCGGAGCCGGTGCGGCCGGGGTGCCTTCTCGTTGAGCGAGACCTGGCGCACGGAGGGCCGCACGGTCACCTCGATCGGCAGCTGGGGAGTGTGCACCCGGCGCAGCCGCTGGATGGCGGCCGTGACCGCCTGGCCGAGCCCGTCGTCCACGAACCGGGCGCTGCCGTGCAGCCGTTCGGCGAGCGTCAGCAGGGGGTCGGGCGTCCAGTCGGCGCCCACGGCGAACACGTCGCAGGTGAACTGGTCGGCGCAGGATCCCAGTTCCTCCTCGAGGCGGGTCTCCCCGGCGGCGCTGCTGCCGTCGGTGATCAGCACCAGATGGCGCACCGACAGCGGGCGGCCGGCGAGCAGGGCGCGCGCTCCGGCCACCCAGGCGGCGTACCCGGCGGGGCGCGGACCGTCCCGGTGCAGGGGGAGCGAACCCGCGACGAAGGCGGCCCGGCGCCGCTGGTGCTGGTCGGCGACGGCCCACTCGTCGTCGCCCCGCGGGTAGCACCGGACCGGCTCGGGGCCGCCGCCCAGCACGGCGAAGGAGATGCGGTCGGGCAGCGCCCGCAAGGCGGCCGGCAGGGCGTGCCGGACGGCCGCCCGGTTGGACTCGGCGACGTCCACCGCGATGATCACGGCCAGCTCCACCGCGGGCAGGTCGGTGGGAGCACCGCCGGCCGCCACGTCGACCTGCAGATGGGCCTCGATCTTCGCGCTGCGGTGCGGGGGCAGATCGCTGTCGAGGTCCACGTGCAGTCGGATGCCCGGCTGCGGCGGCCGGGTGTGGCTGCTCATGTCGTACGTCACCGCTCCTTCCCGTTCGTCGGCGTGCGCACCGTGTGGTGGGTGCCCGTTCGGCCGGTCGTACCGTGTGGTCAGAACCGGGTCTGCGGCCGTACCGCGTGCAGCAGGTCCACGAGGTGTTCGTGGGCGGCGGCCGACCCCCGGTGACGTGCGGCCAGTTGCCGGTAGTGCGACTCCAGCCGGCTGCGCAACTCGCGCTCCGGGCCGTCCAGACGTCGTCTGCGGGCGACGAACGGTCCGGCGCTCCGTCCCGGTGGGCCGGGCCGGTCGTTGAGGCTGTGCAGTGCGTCCAGCTTCCATTCGTGCAGTTCGGTGCTCAGACGCAGCGCCTCGTCCTCGGACAGGCTCGGCTCGCCGGCCCCCGGGCTCTGCCCCACCAGGCCGCGCAGCTCGGCCAGCGCGGCGTCGACCTCGGCGGGCGCGGGCAGCGGATCGCCGTCCCCGGGCAGCCGGGCCGCTCGGATGCGCAGGGAGGCGATCCGGGCGACGCTGTGGTCCAGGGTGCCGGGCCGGACCCGGGCGAGCACGTCGAGGGCGGCCCGGCGGTCACCCGCGCGGAGCGCCAGCCTGGCCAGCCCGAGCGCGGCGCCGCCGTGCGCGGGGTTGCGGGCGAACACCGCCTCGTACAGCTGTCTGGCGGCGGGTCCGGCCGCGTCGTCCCCGAGCCGCTCCCCGCAGTAGGCGAGGGCCAGTTTGGGCGCGTACTCGCCGGGCAGTTCCAGGTGGACCCGCATGAAGTGGGCCTTGGCCTCGGCGACCTGCCGCGGGTCCTCGTCGAGGCCGGCGCTGCGCAGCGCGAGCAGGGCGCGGTGCCACTCCAGCCGCCACCGGCGCACGGCGGACGGACCCGGGACGGAGTCGGCGGTGTCGAGCTCCTCCTGGGCCCGCTGCAGGTCGTCCTTCGTGTTCCGGCCCAGCAGGACACGCACGTTGTGCAGGCAGATCTCCACCGAGTCCGGCTTCGCGCCCTCCTGGGCGAGGAGCCGGTCCGGGTCGTAGCCGCTGCTCACCTCGAACCGCGCGGTCTGCGGATCGCCCGGATACCGCCTCGGCACCGGCAGACAGCCGGCGATCTCGGCGGGCGTGGGGGCGCCGAGGTCGAGGGCCGGAGCCACGGGTGGCTCGTGCCGGGCGCGGCGTGGGCGGTCCAGCCAGTGTTCGATGCCCGGCACCGTGCCGAGCCGGGCGCCGAGCAGCTGCGCGGACGGCCGGAAGTAGTCGGAGGGCTCGGGCGGGTCGGTCTTGCCGCGCAGGGCGCGGATCTCCCGCAGCGCGCCGCGCAGCTGGCCGGCCATCTCCCGGGCGTCGACGAAGCGCCGGCCGGGGTCGGTCCGTACGCCGCGCTCGACGACCCCGCGGAAGGAGGTGGTGCCGAGGCCGGGCACCTGGTCGACGGCCCAGCGCGCGAGCTCCCGCAGGGTGACGCCGACCGTGTGCAGGTCGTGGGCGACGGTGGGCATGGCCGAGGTCCCGGTCTCGGGAGCCGTGTAGTCGGGCGTGACATGGGCGGGTGGCTGGCTCTGGCCCTGTTCGCGCATGCCGCCGAGGTCGATGACCTTGACGCCGTCGCCGTGGTGTACGACGTTCGAGGGCTTCATGTCCCCGTAGACGAAGACCCGTTCGCTGCCGGCGTGCAGATGGACGAAGGCCTCGAGGATCTGGCAGCCGTACGCCGCGACGTGCTCGATGTCGAGGACCGACTCGCCCCGCCGGGTCTCCTCGACGACCTTCGCGAGGGTGCCGTCCCCGACGTCGTCCATGACGATGTAGCCGCCGGTGACCTTTCCGGTGTCGTCGCTGCGGGCGACGAAGTCGCGGATCTGGACGATGCGGGGGTGGCGCATGGCGACGAGGTTGCGGCGCTCGACGTCGGCGAGCCGGGCGCCGTCGTGCTCGTACCGGTTCAGCAGTCCCTTGACGGCGACCACGTCGCCGAGATGGGTGTCCTCGGCGAGGTAGACCCAGCCCTGGCCGCCGTGCGCGATGGGTCCCATGATCTTGTACTGGTCGCGCAGCACGTCGCCCCTGGTGAGTTCGGGCTCGTACGAGTAGCGCTCGCCGCAGGCCGGGCAGAAACCCTTGATCGGTACGGGGCCCTCGGTGTACGGCGGGGCGAAGGCGATGCCGCAGTCGGCGGCCGAGCAGACCATGCGGATGCGCAGCGGCCCCTCGGCACGGATCAGGCGCGCCTCGGCGGGACGCGGCTCACGCTCGGGGAGCGCGAGGAGCTCACGGGGGCCGAGGTCCCGTGGGTCCTCCGGCAGGGCGGGCAGGGCGGGGCCGTTCTCCGCGCGGCCGCACTCGGCGCAGTAGCCGGTGGGCAGCACGGGACCACCGCAGGGGGCTCCGTCGAAGCGCCGGTGCGGGCAGATCCTCATCCTCTCGCCGTCCTCCCTCGCCCGGGCCGCGCCGAGTACACCATCACCGGCCCCCATGGCGGCCGAGGTCGGCGCGCAGGGTTCTGATCAGTCCGCGCAGCAGGGTGAGCTGTCGTTGCGGCTCCCGCACGTCGTCGATCAGACGGCGCTCGGCCCGGCGCAGGTCGACCGTCTCGGTGACGGAGCTGAGGGAGGCGCTGTTCACGACGTCGCGGCGGACGGCGCGGCTGAACTCCGCGTGCTGGAGGCGGCCGAGCAGCGCGTCCGCGTGGCCGAGGAGCGCGGGCAGCAGGAGCTGGTCGCGGGACGCGGTCCAGCCGGTGCCGCCCTCGTGACGGAAGACGAGCAGCAGCCGGAAGCCCAACACCCGCAGCCGTGACAGGAGTTCGATCAGCGGACCCGGCTCGGGTTCCTCGTCGAGGCCGTCGACGAGGACCGTGACCGGTCGGACGGGCGCACGCTCGGCGGCCTGCGCCGGCCGGCGCCCGGCGCCGCGCAGCCAGTCCCAGTACCCGAGGTACTCACCGGCCGGGAAGGCCACGTGGTCCAGAGCGTGGTCGGCGAGGTGCGGCCTGCTGCCGCCGCCGCGATGGACGACGTCGGCGCGGTGCAGCAGATGGCGTAACGAACGGTCCTTTCCGCTGCCCGGGGGCACCACGGTCATCTTCACCGGGTCCTCGTCCGGGTCGTCGAACCACCGGGTCACCCGCTCCTCGAAACCGCGATCCCAGGCCTTCGGGCCGCACAGCTCCCCGACGACCGGCGAGAGTTCGGCGATCCGCTCCAGGGGGACCAGATACGAGAAGGCGAGCCGGTTGTCCTCGGGCAGCAGCCGGCCGAGGTCCCCGCGCCAGCTGACGACGAGACCGACCACGCGGGCGGGACGGCCTTCCTGCGGCCGGGTGCACACGGCGGCACCGCTGAACCCGGCGCGCACCACCTCCGACCTCGTGACCGCGTCGAGCTGCACCCGCTCGCCGCTGACTCCGCCGATCCGGCCCCACAGGCTCATGCCGTCGTCGAAGCCCTCCGCGTAGCCGGTCGCGTACACCTCCGTGCCGCCCCACGGCACGGGTTCCAGCGGGGCGGGGCGTGCCTGCGGGCGCGGGCTGTCCAGCCGCAGCACGGCGACGTCCTCGCCGGTGCCGCTGCCGCCCGCGGGCACCTCCGGCAGCCAGCCGCCCGGCATCACGCGTGCGGCGACCGGCTCGAGCGCGTTGTTCTCGGCGAACTCCAGCCACATGACGGCGTCCGGGCGGCGCACCACGTGCGCACAGGTCAGCGCCGTATGCTGATCGACGAGCACTCCGGCGCCACAGACGGGGCCGTGCGCGCCCTCGCGCCGCAGTCTGAGTCTCCAGTCCGCACGCAGTTCCCCCATGCCGTCTCACACTACGCGCGGGGCATGGTACGTCCCTAGACTTGTGACCGGGTTCGATCGGTCAATCAACGGAATCCGGAGGTGTGTTGACATGACAGATGCACAACCGATCGGTCTCGCGGAGGCCATCGGCACGGTTCGTGCGGAGCTCGCGCGGGCCCAGGCCGAAGGTGCCGAGAGCGACTGGCGGTTCAGCGTGGAGCAGGTCAGCCTGGAGTTCGCGGTGCAGTTCCACCGGGCCGGCGAGGGCGGTGCCGGCCTGCGCCTCGGCGTGGTCGAGGCACGCCTGGGCGGTTCGGTGAGCCATGACTCCACGCACCGCATCCAGGTCGATCTCAAGCCCCTTCCCCGCCCCGACGGCCGCCACCACGAGGTGAGTCGCGAGGACACCGCCGCCCACCGCCGCCCGGGACCGCAGGACGGCTTCCTGTCGCGGGGTTAGGGAAGCCGCGCCCCCTGGGGGACTTGGCGCGCGCCGCGGTGTCCGGGGCGGCACACGACAACAGCGGGCGGCGTCGTCCGTACTGCTGGTGGGAGGTCCCCGAGGGGAGCGCGGGCGCGACGTACGCGGTCCGCCCCTGGGGCCAGCGGTGTCCCTGACCGCTGAGCCCGGCCGCCCACTTCGCCGCCGCCCGCTTCGCCGCCGGCCGCTTCGTGAGCCCTGGGCTCCGGCCGGGCCCGCCGTACCCGCTTCTTGCCGGCGTACCGGGCCGCGGCGGTCACTCGAGGGAGCCGCTGCGACCGGGTGAACGGCTGGACGCCCGGATGGCGCCACCGAGGAGCGCCGTACCGAATGTCGCACTAGCCTCCGAAATGAGCGCTAAGTGGATCTTCTGATGACGCGCTCCATTTGACCCGAGGAGGACATATGCGCAAGCTCTCCAAGGCCGCTGCGGCGGCCGCGGTCATTGCTAGCGTGAGCTTCATAGGCACCGGCACCGCCACCGCCACCGCCCAAAGCGCGGTACGCATGCACGGCGGCGGGTGCGAGTCCCACGACTTCAACATCGACATCCTGGGTGAGGTGGGCGTCCTCCCCGGCCTGGCCGGCAACCTGCTGAACGGCGAGGGCAATCCGGGCGCGCAGTTCACCCATGTCGGTTCCGACTGCGGCCACGATCGGTAGCCACGTCACACGGCACACCGAAGCGGGCCGTCACCCGGGCCGTGGGCCCGGAACCCGTCAGCCGCCTGTTCGTCTTCATGAGGAAGTGGATGCCGAAGGCCCTGGACCACGACCGGTCCGGGGCCTTCGCGCGGGTGCCTGCGCCAGGATCCGCCTCTCCGGGAGGAGTCCGGCGGCGTCGGTCAGATGTCCCGGAAGATCTCGATCTGCGCCCCGATCGAGTTCAGGCGCTCGGCGAGGTCCTCGTAACCCCGGTTGATGACGTACACGTTGCGCAGCACGGACGTGCCCTCGGCCGCCATCATCGCCAGCAGGACGACCACGGCCGGGCGCAGCGCCGGCGGGCACATCATCTCGGCGGCGCGCCAGCGGGTCGGGCCCTCGACCAGGACGCGGTGCGGATCCAGCAACTGCAGCCGGCCCCCGAGGCGGTTGAGGTCGGTGAGGTAGATGGCCCGGTTGTCGTAGACCCAGTCGTGGATGAGGGTCTTGCCCTGCGCGGTGGCCGCGATGGCCGCGAAGAACGGGACGTTGTCGATGTTCAGGCCGGGGAAGGGCATGGGATGGATCTTGTCGATCGGCGCCTCCAGCTTGGAGGGCCGGACGGTCAGGTCCACCAGTCGGGTGCGGCCGTTGTCCGCGCAGTACTCGGGGCTGCGGTCGTGGTCGAGGCCCATCTCCTCCAGGACCGCCAACTCGATCTCCAGGAACTCGATCGGCACCCGGCGCACCGTCAGCTCCGACTCGGTGACGACGGCGGCGGCCACCAGGCTCATCGCCTCGACCGGGTCCTCGGAGGGGGAGTAGTCCACGTCGACGTCGATGTTCGGCACGCCGTGCACGGTCAGCGTGGTGGTGCCGATGCCCTCGACCTTGACGCCCAGCGCCTCCAGGAAGAAGCACAGGTCCTGGACCATGTAGTTGGAGGAGGCGTTGCGGATGACCGTCACACCGTCGTGCCGGGCGGCGGCGAGTAGCGCGTTCTCGGTCACGGTGTCGCCGCGCTCGGTCAGCACGATCGGGCGGTCGGGGCGGACCGCGCGGTCGACCCGTGCGTGGTACTGCCCCTCGGTGGCCGCGATGTCCAGACCGAACCGGCGCAACGCGATCATGTGCGGCTCGATGGTCCGCGTACCGAGGTCGCAACCGCCCGCGTACGGCAGCTTGAAGTGGTCCATGCGGTGCAGCAGCGGACCGAGGAACATGATGATCGAGCGGGTGCGTACGGCCGCGTCGGCGTCGATCGCCGTCATCTCCAGCTCGGCCGGCGGGACCAGTTCCAGGTCGACGCCGTCGTTGATCCAGCGGGTGCGTACGCCGATGGAGTTGAGCACCTCCAGCAGGCGGTAGACCTCCTCGATGCGCGCGACCCGGCGCAGCACGGTTCGGCCCCTGTTGAGCAGCGAGGCGCACAGCAGTGCCACGCAGGCGTTCTTGCTGGTCTTGACGTCGATGGCGCCGGACAGCCGGCGGCCGCCGACGACGCGCAGATGCATCGGTCCCGCGTAACCCAGCGACACGATCTCGCTGTCCAGGGCTTCGCCGATCCGGGCGATCATCTCAAGGCTGATGTTCTGGTTCCCGCGCTCGATGCGGTTGACCGCACTCTGACTGGTACCGAGCGCCTCCGCCAGCTGCGTCTGTGTCCAGCCTCGGTGTTGCCGGGCATCACGGATGAGCTTGCCGATGCGTACGAGGTAGTCGTCTGCCATGAGGTTGAGGTTATCTCAGATATGAGATGGTGCCCGTTGGGGGGTCCATTCGGGTGATGGCGTGTCAGCCGACGGGTGGCAATACCGGTTTGCCCGGAATGTCGTCGACAGTATCGGCTCAACGTCCGATTACCCCCGTTTGGCGTATCGATGGGGGAAGAGGTCGGATTCCTCGATGGTGAGCGCCGGGCCGAGGGCCGCCTTGCCCTGCGCGCCCTGTCCGTGCGGGGTGGCGTGTGAGCCGGTGGTGTGTGAGTCGTGCCGCCGGGCCCCGGCGTGCCCGGTGTGGTCCGGGCATGACCATCCAGCGCGCATGTACTAGAGTTATCTCGACATCGAGATATCTGCCAGGCGCACCGCAGCCGCCACTCACTAAGGGTTATCTAACTTAGCCTTACCTTAGCGGATCGGCCCAGCCGGGGTGGCGGCAGGATTGACGGTGGTACGCGCACATCAATGAAGGAGACTGTCGTGTCGGCGAACAGCTTCGACGCCCGTAGCACGCTGCAGGTGGGCGACGAGTCGTACGAGATCTTCCGGCTGGACAAGGTGGAGGGCTCGGCCCGCCTGCCGTACAGCCTCAAGGTCCTGCTGGAGAACCTGCTCCGCACGGAGGACGGCGCGAACATCACCGCCGACCACATCCGTGCCCTCGGCGACTGGGACTCCCAGGCCCAGCCCAGCCAGGAGATCCAGTTCACGCCGGCCCGCGTGATCATGCAGGACTTCACCGGCGTGCCCTGTGTCGTGGACCTCGCCACGATGCGTGAGGCCGTCAAGGAGCTCGGCGGCGACCCCGCCAAGATCAACCCGCTGGCGCCGGCCGAGCTGGTCATCGACCACTCCGTCATCGCCGACAAGTTCGGCACCAACGACGCCTTCAAGCAGAACGTCGAGCTGGAGTACGGCCGCAACAAGGAGCGCTACCAGTTCCTGCGCTGGGGCCAGACCGCCTTCGACGAGTTCAAGGTCGTCCCGCCGGGCACCGGCATCGTGCACCAGGTGAACATCGAGCACCTGGCCCGCGTGGTCATGGTCCGCGACGGCAAGGCCTACCCGGACACCCTGGTCGGCACCGACTCGCACACCACGATGGTCAACGGTCTCGGCGTCCTCGGCTGGGGCGTCGGCGGCATCGAGGCCGAGGCCGCCATGCTCGGCCAGCCGGTCTCCATGCTCATCCCGCGCGTCGTCGGCTTCAAGCTCACCGGTGAGCTGCAGCCGGGCACCACCGCCACCGACCTTGTGCTCACCATCACCGAGATGCTCCGCAAGCACGGTGTGGTCGGCAAGTTCGTCGAGTTCTACGGCGAGGGCGTCGCCGCCACCTCGCTCGCCAACCGCGCCACCATCGGCAACATGTCGCCGGAGTTCGGCTCCACCGCCGCGATCTTCCCGATCGACGACGAGACCCTGAACTACCTGCGCCTGACGGGTCGTTCGGACCAGCAGGTCGCCCTCGTCGAGACCTACGCCAAGCAGCAGGGCCTCTGGCTGGACCCGAAGGCCGAGCCGGACTTCTCCGAGAAGCTCGAGCTGGACCTGTCCACGGTCGTCCCGTCCATCGCCGGCCCGAAGCGCCCGCAGGACCGCATCGTCCTCGCCAACGCGGCCGAGCAGTTCAAGCAGGACGTCCGCAACTACGTGGACGACATCGACGAGGCGGGCAAGGAGTCCTTCCCGGCCTCCGACGCCCCGGCCGTCCACCCGAACGGTTTCCCGTCCAACCCGTGCCCGGTCACCGCCCCCGACGGCACCACCTACGAGCTGGACCACGGTGCGGTGACGGTCGCGGCCATCACCTCCTGCACCAACACCTCCAACCCGTACGTCATGATCGGCGCCGCCCTGGTCGCCAAGAAGGCGGTCGAGAAGGGCCTGACCCGCAAGCCGTGGGTCAAGTCCACCCTCGCCCCGGGTTCGAAGGTCGTCACCGACTACTTCGAGAAGGCCGGCCTCACCCCGTACCTGGACAAGCTGGGCTTCAACCTCGTCGGTTACGGTTGCACCACCTGCATCGGCAACTCCGGCCCGCTGCCGGAGGAGGTCTCCAAGGCCGTCAACGACCACGACCTCGCGGTCACCTCGGTCCTCTCCGGCAACCGGAACTTCGAGGGCCGTATCAACCCCGACGTCAAGATGAACTACCTGGCCTCCCCGCCGCTGGTCGTCGCGTACGCCATCGCGGGCTCCATGAAGGTGGACATCACCCGTGAGGCCCTGGGCGCCGACCAGGACGGCAACCCGGTCTACCTGAAGGACATCTGGCCGTCCGAGGCCGAGGTCAACGACGTCGTCGCCGCCGCCATCGGCGAGGACATGTTCTCCAAGTCCTACAGCGACGTCTTCGCGGGCGACGCCCAGTGGCAGTCCCTCCCGGTCCCGACCGGCAACACGTTCGAGTGGGACGCCGAGTCGACCTACGTCCGCAAGCCCCCGTACTTCGAGGGCATGCAGATGGAGCCGGCCCCGGTCACCGACATCGCCGGCGCCCGGGTCCTGGCCAAGCTGGGCGACTCGGTCACCACCGACCACATCTCCCCGGCCGGTGCCATCAAGGCCGACACCCCGGCCGGCCAGTACCTCACGGAGCACGGCGTCGAGCGCCGCGACTTCAACAGCTACGGCTCCCGCCGCGGCAACCACGAGGTCATGATCCGCGGCACGTTCGCCAACATCCGCCTGCGCAACCAGATCGCGCCGGGCACCGAGGGCGGCTACACCCGCGACTTCACGCAGGACGGCGGTCCGGTCTCCTTCATCTACGACGCCTCCCGCAACTACATCGAGCAGGGCATCCCGCTGGTCGTCCTGGCCGGCAAGGAGTACGGCTCCGGCTCCTCCCGCGACTGGGCGGCCAAGGGCACCGCGCTCCTCGGTGTGAAGGCCGTCATCGCCGAGTCGTACGAGCGCATCCACCGCTCGAACCTCATCGGCATGGGCGTGCTGCCGCTGCAGTTCCCGGAGGGCCAGTCCGCCGAGTCGCTCGGCCTGACCGGTGAGGAGACCTTCTCCGTCTCCGGTGTCACCGAGCTGAACGACGGCACCACGCCGCGCACGGTCAAGGTCACCACCGACACCGGTGTCGAGTTCGACGCGGTCGTCCGCATCGACACCCCCGGTGAGGCCGACTACTACCGCAACGGCGGCATCATGCAGTACGTGCTGCGCAACCTGATCCGCAAGTAGGCGAGCACGGCACGACCGTACAGGGCCGCACCCCCGCCAGTGGGGGTGCGGCCCTTCGCCGTACCGGATGCCCGGGCCGTCTCCCGGCGCCGCAGCCGTCGCCCGGACGGAGCGCGGGGCCGCCACGACAGGCGGTCACCGCCCTGCCGGCCGACACCCGCGTGCACACCCCGCCCGTGCCGACCGTCAGCCGCGACGGCCGAGCCCACCGCCGGCTCGGCCCACCGCCCGCGTCCGTGATGCGGGTCTGGGTGTGCTGCCTGTGTCTGTGACGGGTGTCTGGGGTCTGGGTGTGCTGGCCGTGTCCGTGACGCGGGCTCGGCGGCCGTGTCCGTGACGTGGGGCTCGGCGTGCTGGCAGTGTCCGTGACGAGGGCTCCGGCGTACCGGCCGGTCGCCTCTCCGCGCCCCGTCTTCGACCGCTTCGCCGTGCCGGCTCCGCCATCACCCGGCAGGGCCGCCCGGCCGAGGGTGGCTGCGGCCCGGGACTGGCCGTGGCGGCGGCGATCGTCAACAGCACACGGAGGGCCCGTCGCCGTCGACGCCGAGCCGAGTGCCGTATCGCCCTGCCAGGCCGCGCGCTACGGCAGCGCCTGCTCCGCCCAGATCACCTTGCCCTGGGGGCTGTAACGAACGCCCCAGCGCTCGGTCATCTGCGACACCAGGAACAGTCCCCGGCCACCCTCGTCGGTCGTCGCGGCGTACCGCAGATGCGGCGAGGTGTTGCTGCCGTCGGCCACCTCGCACACCAGCGTGCGGTCACGGATGAGCCGCAGCCGGATCGGGTCGGTGCCGTACCGGATGGCGTTGGTGACCAGCTCGCTCAGCACGAGTTCCGTGGCGAAGCCCAGCTCGGCGAGGCCCCACTCGTCCAGCGTCGCGGATACGGTCAGGCGCATGTCCGCCACGGCCGCCGGATCACGGGGCACGTCCCACTCGGCGACCTGGTCGGGCGCCAGGGCCCGGGTGTGCGCGACCAGCAGCGCCACGTCGTCCGTGGGCCGCCCGGGCAGCAGCTCGTCCAGCACCGCCTGGCAGCTCTCGTCCGGTGACAGGTCCGCATGGCGTTCCAGGGACTGCCGCAGCAGCTCCATGCCCACGTCCAGGTCGCGGGTGCGGTCCTCGATCAGACCGTCGGTGTACAGCACCAGCCGGGTGCCCGCGTCGAGCTCCAGCTCGGCCGTGCGGAACGGCAGGCCGCCGATGCCGAGCGGTGGCCCGGCCGGCAGGTCGGCGAAGGCGACGCTGCCGTCGGGGTGGACCAGCGCCGGCGCCAGATGCCCCGCCCGCGCCATGGTGCAGCGGCGCGTCACCGGGTCGTAGATCGCGTACAGACAGGTGGCGCCGGCGATCTCGCCGGCCGCCTCCGCGCAGGCCTCGTCCTGGTCGATGCGCCCGACCAGGTCGTCCAGATGGCTCAGCAGCTCGTCGGGCGGCAGGTCGAGGGCGGAGAAGTTGTGCACCGCCGTGCGCAGCCGCCCCATGGTGGCGGCCGCGTGCAGACCGTGGCCGACGACGTCACCGACGACCAGCGCCACCCGGCTCCCCGGGAGCGGGATCACGTCGAACCAGTCCCCGCTCACCCCCGACTGCGCGGGCAGGTAGCGGTACCCGACGTCGAGGGCGCTCTGCTCGGGCAGCGCCCGCGGCAGCAGGCTGCGCTGCAGGGTGACCGCCAGCGCGTGCTCACGGGCGTAGCGGCGGGCGTTGTCGATGCTGACCGCGGCCCGGGCCACCAGCTCCTCGGCCAGCGTCAGGTCCTCCTCGTCGAAGGGGTCCTGCTTGGCGCGGTAGAAGTTCGCCATGCCCAGCACGACACCGCGGGCGCGGATCGGGGCGACGATGAGCGACTGGATCCCGTAGTCGAGGATGTCCCGGGTTCGCAGCGGATCCTGCGCCTGCCAGTCCGGCGAGGCGGACAGATCCGTGACCAGCTCGGAACGGCCGCTGCCGTAGCCCCTGGCCTGCGGCGTGAACGGCAGGAAGTCGATCAGCCGGTCCTTCTCGTAGAGCGGATGGTCGTCCCGCACGCCGTGCACGGCGATGCGCCGCAGGTCCGTCGCGGTGGCGGCCGGCTCCTCGCCGTGCAGCACGGCGTCGGACAGGTCCACGGTGACGAAGTCGGCGAAGCGCGGCACGGCCACCCGCGCCAGCTCGTCCGCCGTGCGCGCCACGTCGAGGGTGGTGCCTATGCCCAGACCGGCGTCGTACAGCAGCTTGAGCCGCTCACGGGCGACCTCAGCCCGTCCGGAGACCGCCTGGAGCTCGGTGGTGTCGCGGAGGGTCACCACCGTTCCGCCAGGGCCTCCGGCGCGGTCCGTGGGCCGCTGGTTGACCGCCAGCAGCCGGTCCCCGGCGAACAGCACCTCGTCGGTGGCCTCGCGCCCGGAGACGAGCAGCTCCACGATGTCCGGATCCAGGTTCGGCAGCTGGGTCACCCGCCGTCCCTCGGCCTCTGCGGGCAGCTCCAGCAGCCGCCTGGCCTCGTCGTTGACCAGCAGCAGCCGCCCCTCGGAACCGACGATCAACACGCCTTCCCGCACCGAGTGCAGCACGGTGTCGTGGTGCTCGTACATGCGGGTCATCTCGTCCGGGGCCAGGCTGTGGGTCTGCCGGCGCAGCCGCCGGCCCACCAGTGCCGTGCCCCCGGTCGACACCACGAGCGCCCCGGCCCCGGCGGCCAGGATGATCGGCAGCTGCCGGTCCACCTCGCTGGTGATGTTCTTGACCTTCAGCCCGGCGGAGACCAGGGCGACGACCTTGCCGTGGTTGTCCTTGATCGGAACGGTCGCCTGCTCCTCGTGGCCCAGCGGGCCGTGGACGCTCTCCGTGTAGACCTTGCCCGCCAGCGACGGCCCGATCGTGCCCACGAACCGGTGCCCGATCTTGCTCGGCAGCGGGTGGGTGTAGCGGATGCCGTGGGTGTCCATGACCACGATGAAGTCGACGCCCGCCGACTTGCGGCCCGCCTCGGTGAGAGGCTGGAGGATCTTGGTGGGTTTGGGTGTCCGCAGCGCCTGGAGGACGCCGGGAGAGTGCGCGAAGGTCTGGGCGACGGCGATGGACCGTCGCCGGGCCTCCGTGCCGGTGTCCCGCTCCGACTGCAGGACCAGGGCGATGACGCCGCAGAGTACGAGCACCGCGACCAGCGCCACCTGCAGAACGAAGACCTGCCCGGCGACGCTCCGCGGGCTCTTGCCGATCACAGATCGCCAGGAGCGACGCCTGAGTCGGTCAGTGATGTCCGACATGCGGCCTTTGTAGCACTCGCGTTCGCCGGGTGGCTATGGCTGGTCCACGAGCCGGACACATCCGCTTCCCCGTGGGGGCCCGATCTGCTCTGGGCGGACCCGGTGTTCAGGCGGCACCGGGTCCGCGAGCCGGGCGAGTGAGGGGGGTTGGATTTCCCGCCCGGAGGGTGCTGGTCCATGAGATCGCTTCGTGTGCGACAACGTTGTCGAAGTTCCCTGACATGACTCTATCGCCCCAACCGACAACGATGTCAACACACTTGGAGTAGCCCGATCGGGTGACCCGGGCGTGCGCCTGCGGGGTGTGCGCGGCCTTCCGTGGTATTGGTGGGGCGCCGTACCGCCTTTGCGCCTCCTGCGACCAGTGGTGCCTGCGACTGCGGTGTGCGGCCGGTGCGTACACCCCGTCCGCGTCGGCGGCGACACGGCGACACGGCGACACGAGCAAGAGGAACACGAGCAAGAGGAACACGAGCAAGAAGAGGGGGCGGGCCCGGATGGACCCGCCCCCCTTTCTCACGCTCGCGTCAGGCCAGCAGCTCCACCTCCGCCAGCGTCGACGCGCCGTCCAGGACCAGCCGGTACTTCGTGTACGTGCCCGGCGTGGCGATGGTGAACGCGCGGGTCTGGCGGTCCCAGGTGAACGTCTCGCCGGAGCGGTGGTCGAGCGTCTGCCAGGTGGTGCCGTCGGTGGAGCCCTGGAGGGTCCAGCCGGTCGGCGCCCTGGTGGGGTCCGTCGACGACGTCAGCGTGTACTGGACGGGCTTCACCGCCCCCGCCACCGGCAGGTCCACCGAGGTGACCGTCGCGTCCGTCGCCGACGTGTTGTCGAACAGCGGACCGTCCCCCTGGAGGACGTCCGCCCGGGGTGCGGGCACCTTGTCGTCCTGGGTGACGGAGACCGGGCCCGCGTTCCTGCCCGTGCCCCATGCCGACGGCTCGGCGCCCATCGAGAACTCCAGCACCCCGCCCTTGGACAGCATCGAGTGAGGCAGCGAAGTGGACGACCAGGGGCGGCCGTTGAAGGTGACACCCTGGATGTATACGTTCCTGGCGCTGTTCTCGGGCGCCTTGACCACCAGGTCCCGGCCGTTCTCCAGGTGCACGGTGACCTTCTTGAAGAGCGGGGAGCCGATGGAGTACTCACCGCTGCCCATCACCAGCGGGTAGAAACCGAGCGCGGAGAAGAGGAACCAGCCCGACTGCTCGCCGTTGTCCTCGTCGCCGTGGTAGCCCTGCCCGATCTCGCTGCCCAGGTAGAGCCGGGACAGGATCTCGCGGACCGCCGCCTGCGTCTTCCAGGGCTCGCCCGCCGCGTCGTACATGTACGAGACATGGTGGGCGACCTGGTTGGACTGCCCGAGCATGCCCATCCGGACGTCCCGCGCCTCGGTCATCTCGTGGATGACGCCCCCGTAGGAGCCCACGAAGTCCGGGGAGGCCGTCTCCGGGGTGGAGAAGAACGCGTCCAGCTTCCCGGCGAGACCCTGCCGGCCGCCGTAGAGGTTGGCCAGACCCCGGCTGTCCTGCGGCACGCTGAAGGCGTACCCCCAGCCGTTGGTCTCGGTGTAGTCGTAGCCCCACACCCGCGGGTCGTACGTGGAGGAGTCCACCCGCCAGTCGCCCTTGGCGTCACGGCCCTGGAAGAAGCCTCCCGCCGCCTTGGGGTCGAACAGGTTCACATAGTCGCGGGCGCGGTTGAGGAAGTACTCGGACTCCTCCGCGTAGTGCTTCTCACCCGTCTTCCGGTACAGCGCCTCGCCCATCTTCGCGATGCCGTAGTCGTTGACGTATCCCTCCATCGCCCAGGACAGCCCCTCGTCCGTGGCGGTGCTGGTGTAACCGAGGAACG
Organism: Streptomyces sp. NPDC046759; assembly: GCF_040645475.1. Lineage (NCBI taxonomy): Bacteria > Bacillati > Actinomycetota > Actinomycetes > Kitasatosporales > Streptomycetaceae > Streptomyces > Streptomyces sp. NPDC046759. The sequence continues at coordinate 268,562 of NZ_JBEYYJ010000002.1, forward strand.
GCGAGGTGCTCATGCCCTTGCGGCCCACGCCCGACATCGGCGGGACGACGGTGGCGTTCTTCAGAGCCGCGTCGTAGGCCGCCTTCACGTCGAAGTTCACGCCCTTCACGTACGCGTCCGCGAACGCCACGTCCGAGGAGGTGCCGGTCATCAGGTCGGCGTAGCCGGGCGACGACCAGCGGGAGGTCCAGCCGCCGTCCTTGTACTGCTGCACGAACCCGTCGACCATCTCGCCCGCCTGCGAGGGCGTCAGCAAGGAGTACGCCGGCCATGTGGTCCGGTAGGTGTCCCAGAAGCCGTTGTTGACGTACACCTTGCCGTCGACGATCTTCGCCCCGGTGTGGGTCGGGGTGTCCTGGCTGGGCATGGGGGAGAAGGGGGAGGCGTACCGGTAGGTGTCACCCACCTTCTCGAAGCCCGAGTTCGGGTACAGGTACAGCCGGTACATGCTGGAGTACAGCGTGGTCAGCTGGTCCGGGCTCGCGCCCTCCACCTCGACCTTGCCCAGCAGTCTGTCCCAGGTGCGCTGCGCCCGCGCCTTCACGGTGTCGAAGGAGGTGCCGTCCGGGATCTCCTGGCGCAGGTTGTCCTTCGCCTGGTCGACGCTGATCAGCGAGGTCGCCAGGCGCAGGGTCACGGTGCGGTCCGCGCCCGCGGCGAAGCGCAGGTAGCCCTTCACCCCGCTCGACGCGCCGTCCGTCACCGGCTTGTCGAACTCGCCGTACACGAACAGCCGGGTCGCGCCCGTCGACAGGCCGGACTTCACGTCCGAGTACCCGGTGACGACCCCGTGGTCCTTGTCCAGCGTCAGCCCCGCCTGTTCCGTGACGTTGTCGAACAGCACGCTCGCGTCGTCGCCGGGGTAGGTGAAGCGCAGCACCGCCGCATGGTCGGTGGGGGTCATCTCGGCCTTGAGGCCGTTCTCGAAACGGACACCGTAGTAATACGGCCGCGCGGTCTCGTTCTCGTGCCGGAACGGCAGTTCGCGCGCCTCACGGCCGGTGTCCGGGGTGCCGGACGCGGCCGACGGCATCACCTGGAAGGTCTGCCGGTCGCCCATCCAGGGACTAGGCTCATGGCTCGCGCTGAACGCCTGGATCGTGGGCAGATTGTCGTCATTGTTGGCATGTGCGTACTCGTACAGCCAGCTCAGTGACGACGCGTTGGTCACCGGTGTCCAGAAGTTGAAGCCGTGCGGGAGGGCCGTCGCCGGGAAGTTGTTGCCCCGCGAGAAACTGCCGCTGGAGTTGGTGCCGCGCGTGGTCAGCGCGTAGTCGGACAGATGTGCCTTCGGTTTCTCCGGGGCGACCGGTCTGAGGGACACGTCGTCGATCCAGCCCCGGAACTTCGCCGGTCCGGCGGGGGAGTCGTACCCCAGCAGGATCCGGTCGACCGTCTTGCCCGCGGCCACCGGACCGATCCGCGCGACCACGTCGTTCCACTGGTTGACGTACAGCGACTTGGACGTGCCCTGGCCGCGCGGCGACAGCGGGAAGCCGTGCTGGTCCAGCGCGCCCAGGTCGCTCAGATAGGTGCCGTCCGTGAAGGCCAGGTCGAGGGAGACGTTCGTGGCGTCGTAGTCCCGGTCGCCGTCCGCCATCTGCGGGAAGATCCGGTACGACAGCCGGGTGTCGCCGCCGACCTTCACGTTCACGTCGAAGACCTTGTTGTACGAGTACGCCCGGCCGCCCGCCGTGTGCCGTCCGGCGTAGCGCAGCGCCCGTTTCCCGGTGAAGCCCACCCGTGCCTTGGCGGTCGGCGAGGCGGTCGGACCGTTGTCGACCAGCGTCAGCATGTCCTGGGGCACCGGGCCGCCCCCGCCGCCGGTGGAGAACTGCACGTCGGCGAGCTGCAGGATGTCCGAGGCGCCGTTGTTCTTCGTCACCTCCAGCCGGAAGTGCTGGTACTCGGCCGGCTCGGCCAGGTCGTACGACTTGGTCTGGAACCGCTCGGAGAAGGTCTCGCCGGAACGCGTGTCGACCGCCTTCCAGTCCTTGCCGTCCGTGGAACCCAGCAGCGTCCAGTCCCTAGGGTCGCGCTCGGCGTAGTCGTTGGCGGAGGTGAGCGCGTACGTCACCAGCTTGACGGGCTTGTCGAGGTCGAACTCCACCCAGCCGGTGGGCCGGAAGGTCAGCCACTTGGTGCCCGGCTCGCCGTCGACCAGGTTCTCCTTCACCTCGCCCGCGCCCGTGTTCTCGCCGCTCGCGCGGACGTCGGTGACGTGGTCGTTCACACTGCCCGGTATGCCGGTGCTGTAGCCACCGTCGACACCCGAGGCGCGCTTGGTGCCGTCCGGGGTGGTGTCCACGGTGTTCAGCCAGTCCGGAGCCGGATCGGCCGTCTCGAACGAGGATGCGAACTCCCGGGCGGCGGCCGGAGCCTTGGCGGGCAGGGCCACCGCCGCGCCCTGGGCGCCGACGGCCATGACAAAGGCGGCCGTGAGGACGACCGCCGGGCCCCATCTGTGCCGAGTTCTCCGCTGCATCTACGGATTCCCCTCCTGCGACCGCTCTGGACAACGTTGTCAACTTCGGTGCGCAGGAACCAGTAGGTGGTCAAGTGGCCGTTGATGTCAAGGGCGTTGGATGTGGCATTCAGGGGCTCGTGTCACCAGTTTTCTGCACAGGGCACACACCGGAGGCTCTTATTTCCGCGAGGTCTCAACTCGGAAAAGACCCGTGGCGAACCCTGCATTCGATCTTGCTCAGCTGACCGGAAGTGGACTATACCTGTCGGCACTTCCAGCACGACCCTGCACGACCCAGCACTACCCGACAGCGGTGCCGGGGAGGATCCGGTTCACCGCCTGAGTCCTGGAGAAGGCGAGGACTTGAGCATGGGATCCACCTCGAACCACGGTGCCGAAGGCGTCGGTCGTCGTGATCTGATCAAGCGGTCCGCGGCGCTCGGCCTGGTCGCGGCCCCGGGCATGGGCCTGCTGTCCGCCTGCGCGAGCAGCGGCGGGGGCGGCCAGAAGAAGGACAAGGCGGGGAAGAAGACCGCCAAGAACCCGCTCGGTGTCAACGAGACCGCGAAAATGGAATTCGTCCTCTTCGACGGCGGCTTCGGCAAGGAGTACGCCCAGGACGCGGTGAAGATCTACCAGAAGGACTTCCCCAAGGCCACGGTGAAGTTCTCCGCCACCCAGAAGATCCAGTCGACCCTCCAGCCCCGCTTCAACCAGGGCAACCCGCCGGACCTCATCGACAACTCCGGCGCCGAGCAGATGGACATGGGCGTCCTCGTCGGCAAGAACCAGCTGGCCGACCTCACCCCGCTGCTGGACGCGCCGTCGTACGACGACCCGAACAAGAAGGTCCGCGACACGCTGCGCCCCGGCATCGTCGAGATGGGCCAGTTCGACGGCAACCCGGTCTGGATCATGTACTACGCCTACACGGTGTACGGCGTCTGGTACTCGCAGAAGGCCCTGGACTCCCTCGGCGTGGAGTACCCCAAGACCTGGGACGAGATGCTCCAGGTGTGCGCGAAGGCCAAGAAGAAGGGCATGGCCGGCTGGACGTACGCGGGCAAGTACCCGTACTACATCCCGTTCTCGCTCTATCCGATGATTGGCAAGGTCGGCGGGCGCGAGGTGCTCGACGCCATCGACAACCTGGAGCCGAACGCCTGGAAGCACCCCGCCGTCAAGGCGTGCTTCGAGGCGTACTACGAGCTGTACAAGAAGGGCTACATCCTCAAGGGCACCCCGGGCCTGGACCACATCCAGTCCCAGACCGCCTGGGCCAAGGGCGAGGCGCTGTTCATCCCGAACGGCTCCTGGGTGGAGAACGAGTCGGCCAACGTCATCCCGAAGGACTTCGACCTGGCCGTCTCCGCGCCGACCGGCATCGACGCGTCCGACAAGATGCCCTTCGGCACCATCTGGGCCTCCGGCGGTGAGCCCTTCATCGTCCCGGCCAAGGCCGCGAACCCCGAGGGCGGAATGGAGCAGCTGCGCATCATGCTCTCCGAGGCGTCCTCGAAGAACTTCACCGCGAAGGTGAAGTCGCTGACCGCTTACAACGGCGGCACCACCGGCATCACCCTCACTCCGGGCCTGAAGTCGGGTGTGGCGGCGCTCCAGCTGGCCGGATCCAACGTGGTGAATCCGCGGCTTCAGGACTGGTACGTGCAGCTGCAGAAGGAGAAGATCGGTGTGGCCGGTCTCGGCGAGATGATGGCGGGCCGGCTCACCCCGGCGGAAGCCATCAAGAAGATCCAGGGATTCGCCGACGAAGCGGCCAAGGACACCTCCATCAAGCACTACAAGCACCAGTAACCGGCACCCTTTCAAGCACCGGAGTGGCGATGCAGCACGGCAAGTACCGGTTCATCGTGGGGTTTTTGGCACTGCCCCTGGGACTGTACGCGCTCTTCGTGGTGTGGCCGTTCATCCAGTCCATCTATTACTCGTTCACGGACTGGACCGGCCTGAGCCCCGAATTCAAGATGGTCGGCTTCGACAACTACACGAGGATGTTCCACGACGACATCTTCTGGAAGTCGTTGCAGCACAGTCTGCTGTTCGCCCTGGTGCTCCCGCTCGTGACGATCAGTCTGGCGCTGTTCTTCGCCTTCATGATCAATGTGGGCGGACGCCGGAGGAAGGGCGGCCCCGTGATTTCCGGGGTCCGGGGCTCGTCCTTCTACAAGATCGTGTACTTCTTCCCGCAGGTGCTCTCCATCGCCATCGTCTCGCTGTTGTTCGCCTTCGCGTACAACCCGGACAGCGGAGCGATCAACTCCCTGCTGCGCGGCATCGGCCTCGACAGCGTCCAGCCGCTGTGGCTGGGCGACCCGAGTCTGGCGCTGTGGTGCGTGATGGCGGTGCTGGTGTGGTCCACGGTCGGCTTCTTCGTGGTGCTGTTCTCGGCGGGCATGGCTTCCATCCCGGCCGAGCTCTACGAGGCGGCCCTGCTCGACGGTGCCAGCCGCTTCGCCACCTTCTTCCGCATCACCCTGCCGCTGCTGTGGGACACCGTGCAGTCCGGCTGGGTCTACATGGGCATCCTCGCGCTCGGCGCCGAGTCGTTCGCGGTCGTACAGATCATGACGACCGGGCCGGGCGGGCCCGACTACTCGACCACGGTGATGGTCCTGTACGTGTACCAGAAGGCGTTCCGGGACGGTCAGGCCGCCTACGCCACCACCATCGGAGTCGCCCTGCTCGTCGTCACGCTCGCGTTCGCGGCGATCGTGATGCGGCTGGGCCGTCGCGAGCGGCTGGAGTTCTGAAGCGATGAAGACGACCGAGACCCCCGCACCGCTGCCGGCCGAGTCCGGCGCCACCGTCTCCAAGGCCGACGTACCGGCCCCGAGGCCCCTTCGGCGGAAGAAGGAGGGAGGTGTCCTCAACGTCTTCTCCCACGGCGTGCTGATCATCTGGGCGATCATGGTGGTCCTGCCGCTGCTGTGGGCGGTGATGACGTCCTTCAAGTCGGACAGCTCGATCTTCGGCTCGCCCTGGTCGCTGCCGGACGCGCTGCACTTCGACAACTGGTCGCGGGCCTGGACCCAGGCCAACATGAGCGACTACTTCCTCAACACCGTGCTGGTGGTCGGCGGCTCGCTCATCGGCACCCTGGTGCTCGGCTCCATGGCCGCCTACGTCCTCGCCCGCTTCGACTTCCCGGGCAACCGCTTCATCTACTACCTGTTCATCGGCGGCATGAGCTTCCCGATCATGCTGGCGCTGGTCCCGCTGTTCTACGTCGTGAACAACATGGGGCTGCTGAACACGATCCACGGCCTGATCCTGGTCTACATCGCGTACTCGCTGCCGTTCACGGTGTTCTTCCTCACCGCATTCTTCCGGACCCTGCCCACCTCGGTGGCGGAGGCCGCCTTCGTGGACGGCGCTTCGCACGCGCGTACGTTCTTCCAGATCATGCTGCCGATGGCGAAGCCGGGCCTGATCAGCGTCGGCATCTTCAACTTCCTGGGCCAGTGGAACCAGTACATGCTGCCCACGGTCCTCAACACCGACCCCGACAAGCGCGTCCTCACCCAGGGCCTGGTCCAGCTGGCGGTCAGCCAGGGCTACAAGGGCGACTGGTCCGGGCTCTTCGCCGGCCTGGTGATGGCCATGCTGCCGGTGCTCGGAGCGTACATCGTCTTCCAGCGGCAGGTCGTCCAGGGGCTGACCGCGGGGGCGCTGAAGTAACCTCCCGATCCCCGGGGTGACTCCCCGCGTTCGTCCGTGCGCACGCCGTTCCGGCCTCCGGGGCGGCGTGCACACACGTGCCCCGGGTACCCAGAAACGGTTCAACCTCTTGACGTAAGCAACCCCGAACGGCTCAGCTTAGAGTTCACTAGTTGGACATACGCGGGGCCTCGCCGAAGCGGCCCCGCGCTCAGGAGGTCGTCGTGGAGACTCCAGGGTCGCAGTCGTCGCTGCACCGAGCCAACCTGGAGCGGGTCGTACGGGCCGTGCGCCTGGCCGGGTCCCTCACGCAGGCGGAGATCGCGCGGACGACCGGCCTGTCCGCCGCGACCGTCTCCAACATCGTGCGGGAGCTGAAGGACGGCGGAACCGTCGAGGTCACGCCCACGTCGGCGGGCGGGCGGCGGGCCCGCAGCGTCAGTCTGAGCGGGGACGCCGGGATCGTGATCGGCGTCGACTTCGGGCACACCCACCTGCGCGTCGCGATCGGGAACCTCGCCCATCAGGTGCTGGCCGAGGAGGCCGAGCCGCTGGACGTGGACGCCTCCGCCGCGCAGGGCTTCGACCGCGCGGAGGAGCTGGTCAGCCGCCTGATCGCGGCGACCGGCGTGAACCGGTCCAAGGTGGCCGGCGTGGGGCTCGGCGTGCCGGGCCCGATCGACGTGGAGTCGGGCACGCTGGGGTCCACCGCGATCCTGCCCGGCTGGGGCGGCACCAAGCCCGCCGAGGAGCTGCGCGAGCGGCTGGGCGTGCCGGTGCACGTGGACAACGACGCCAACCTCGGCGCCCTCGGCGAGATGGTCTGGGGCAGCGGGAAGGGCGTCCGGGACCTGGCGTACATCAAGGTCGCGAGCGGTGTCGGCGCCGGTCTGGTGATCGACGGGAAGATCTATCGCGGTCCGGGCGGCACGGCCGGAGAAATCGGACATATTACACTCGATGAGTCCGGACCGGTCTGCCGTTGCGGGAACCGCGGCTGCCTGGAGACCTTCGCGGCCGCGCGCTATGTGCTCCCGCTGCTCCAGCCCAGTCACGGTGCCGACCTGACCATGGAAGGCGTCGTGCGGCTGGCCAGGGACGGTGACCCGGGCTGTCGTCGGGTGATCGCCGACGTCGGCCGCCACATCGGCAGTGGAGTGGCCAATCTCTGCAATCTGCTGAACCCGAGCCGGGTGGTGCTCGGCGGTGATCTCGCCGAGGCCGGTGAGCTGGTGCTCGGGCCGATCAGGGAGTCCGTGGGCCGCTACGCCATCCCCAGTGCGGCGCGTCAACTGTCCGTTCTCCCGGGTGCACTTGGGGGTCGTGCAGAGGTGCTCGGAGCGCTCGCCCTCGCGCTCAGCGAGATGGGCGATTCGACCCTTTTGGACGGTTCGCTGTCCATGGCGGCCCCTGCCTTCACTTAGAGAACGGATGGCACCGTTGCCATCTCGTTAAGGATTTACTTCTTGACGTCGCACGTGTGGCCGAGTTGACTTCCAGCCACCTCGGCCGCAACGACGCGGCCTCGTCAGGGAGGTTTCTAGAAGTGAACATGCGTATGCGTCGTGCGGCCTTCGCCGTTGCTGCTGGTGCCATGGCCGTCTCGCTCGCCGCCTGTGGCAGCGCCAAGCAGTCCGGTGGCGGTTCCTCCAAGTCGTCCAGCCCCAAGAAGGGCGACGCGATCACGGTCGGTCTGCTCCTGCCGGAGAACCAGACCGCCCGTTACGAGAAGTTCGACAAGCCCTTGATCGAGAAGAAGGTCCAGGAGCTCACGGGCGGCAAGGGCAAGGTTGTCTACGCCAACGCCAAGCAGGACGCCAGCCTGCAGAACCAGCAGGTCGACACCATGATCACCAACAAGGTGGACGTGCTGATCGTGGACGCGGTGGACGCCGCTGCCATCAAGAACTCGGTCGACAAGGCCAAGCAGGCCGGCATCCCGGTCGTCGCCTACGACCGCCTGGCGCAGGGCCCGATCGACGCGTACACCTCGTTCGACAACGAGACGGTCGGCAAGACCCAGGGCGAGGCCCTGCTGAAGGCCCTCGGCTCCAAGGCCAAGTCCGGCAAGATCGTCATGATGAACGGTTCCTCCACCGACCCGAACGCCGCGCAGTTCAAGAAGGGCGCCCACGAGGTGCTCGACGGCAAGGTGAACGTCGGCAAGGAGTACGACACCAAGGAGTGGAAGCCGGAGAACGCCAACTCCAACATGGAGGGCGCCATTTCCGCTCTGGGCAAGAAGAACATCATCGGCGTCTACTCGGCCAACGACGGCATGGCCGGCGGTATCATCACCGCCCTCAAGCAGGCCGGCATCTCCAACATCCCGGTCACCGGCCAGGACGCGGAGCTCGCGGGTGTCCAGCGCATCGTCTCCGGTGAGCAGTACATGAGCGTCTACAAGCCGTACGCCCCGGAGGCCGCCGCCGCCGCCGAGATGGCCGTGGACCTCGCCCAGGGCAAGTCGCTCGACTCCGTCGCCAAGGACAAGGTCGACAGCCCGACCACCAAGCAGGTGCCCTCGGTCCTGGTGCCCGTCACCGCGCTGACCAAGGACAACATCAAGGACACCGTCATCAAGGACGGCGTCTACACGGTCGCCGACATCTGCACCTCGCAGTACAAGGCCGCCTGCGACAAGATCGGCCTGAAGTAAGCAGCCGCACGCGCCTTTCCCTCTAGGAGAATTCACTTCTGAATTCCCCGGCGGGAAAGGCGCCCACCAGCTCCTCCGGTGCCCCGCGCACACAAACAGCCCCGCAAGCTCGGCGCGGGGTGCCGGACGGATCTACCCCCCAAACTTCTGCACAACCTCCCGCCGGGTCAGGCGGCGAAGGAGATGGTTCACGTGTCCGCTACGCCCGTGCTGGCGTTGCGCGGGGTCTCCAAGCGGTTCGGTGCCGTTCAGGCGCTCACCGACGTAGAGCTTGAGGTCCACGCCGGTGAGGTGGTCGCCCTGGTGGGCGACAACGGTGCCGGAAAGTCCACGCTGGTCAAGACGATCGCCGGCGTGCACCCCATCGATGAGGGCGTCATCGAATGGGACGGCAAGGCCGTCCAGGTCAACAAGCCGCACGACGCCCAGAACCTGGGCATCGCGACGGTGTACCAGGACCTCGCGCTGTGCGACAACATCGACGTCGTCGGCAACCTGTTCCTCGGCCGGGAGATCCGCCGCCGCGGTGTGCTGGACGAGGTGGAGATGGAGCGCCGCTCGCGCGAGCTGCTGGACCAGCTCTCCATCCGCATCCCCAGCGTCCGCATCCCGATCGCCTCGCTCTCCGGCGGTCAGCGTCAGGTCGTGGCCATCGCCCGCTCCATGCTCGGCGAGCCCAAGCTGGTCATCCTCGACGAGCCCACCGCCGCCCTCGGCGTCGAGCAGACCGCCCAGGTCCTCGACCTGGTGGAGAGGCTGCGGGAGCGCGGTCACGCCGTGATCCTCATCAGCCACAACATGGCCGACGTGAAGGCCGTCGCCGACAAGGTGGCCGTGCTGCGTCTGGGCAAGAACAACGGCGTCTTCGAGGTCAAGTCGACCTCGCAGGAGGAGATCATCTCCGCCATCACCGGCGCCACGGACAACGCCGTGACCCGTCGTGCGGCGCGCAGCAATGGGGAGATCACGAAGTGAGCATCGACAAGACCTCCACGCCCCCCGTGGAGAACCCCGAGGCGGCACGCGGCGCCGACGTCGCCGTCGACCCCCGTCTGCTGGTGCGCGAGCAGGGCCTCGCGGGCTACGTCACCGAGTTCAAGCGCAAGATGAAGGCCGGTGACCTCGGCTCCATCCCGGTCGTCATCGGCCTGGCGATCATCTGGATCATCTTCCAGAGCCTGAACTCCAACTTCCTCACCGCCGGCAACCTCTCCGACATCTCCGTCGCCATGGTCGGCACGGGCATGATCGCCGTCGGCATCGTGTTCGTCCTGCTGCTCGGCGAGATCGACCTGTCGGTCGGTTCGCTCTCCGGTGTCGCGGGCGCCACCTTCGCGGTGCTCAACGTCACCCACGGCATGAACGAGATCCTGGCCCTCGTGCTGTCGATCCTCACCGGAACGGTCGCGGGTGCGGTGCAGGGCTTCTTCTTCGCGAAGATCGGCGTGCCGGCCTTCGCGGTGACCCTGGCCGGTCTGCTGTTCTGGAACGGCCTCATGCTCAAGATCCTGGGCGACAACGGCACGATCAACCTGAACGACAACGGCGTGGTCGCCAAGCTGACCAGCTACTACTTCTCCGATGTGGCCGCCGCCTACGGCCTGGCCGTCGCGGTGACGGTGCTGTTCTTCCTCAGCTCCTACTTCGGCAACAAGCGCCGCGAGGCCGCCGGCGTGCCGTCCCGCCCGCTGAGCGAGACCGTGCTGCGCACCGTGCTGCTGGCCGTCGTGGCCTTCGCCGCCGCGGCCGTCTTCAACCAGTACAAGGGCCTGCCGCTGGCCGTGGTGGTCTTCGTCGCCGTGCTGTTCCTCACGGACTTCGTGCTGCGCCGCACCTCGTACGGCCGCAAGGTCTTCGCGCTCGGCGGCAGCGTCGAGGCGTCCCGCCGTGCCGGTATCAACGTGGACATGGTCCGGATCTCGGTGTTCGCCATCTCCGGTACGTTCGCGGCGATCGGCGGTCTGTTCATCGCCTCCAAGATCGCCTCCGCCAACCAGGGCGCCGGCGGCGGTGACCTGCTGATGAACGCGATCGCCGCCGCGGTCATCGGCGGCACGTCGCTGTTCGGCGGGCGCGGGCGCACGTGGAACGCGCTCCTCGGTGTGCTGGTGATCGTCTCGATCCAGTACGGCCTCGCGCTGCAGGGCATCGCCTCGCCGGTGCAGTACATGATCACCGGTGGTGTTCTGCTCGCCACAGTCGTCATCGACGCGGTGACCCGCAAGACGCAGAAGTCCGCTGGTCGCGCGTAACCATCCGGCTGCACGACAGCGCCCGGCGCCCGAAAGGCGCCGGGCGCTGTCGTGTCGTGCAAACCATGAACATTAGACTCGGGCGAGCCCGGCAAAGCTCGATCAGCTCAACGCAAGGAGGCACGGGTGCCGCTGCTGACCCGCATCAGGGGACCGCGCGATCTGGACCGGCTCAGCCCGGAGGAGCTGGACCAGCTGGCAGAGGAGATCCGGACCTTCCTCGTCGAGGCCGTCTCCAAGACCGGCGGCCACCTCGGCCCGAACCTGGGCGTCGTCGAGCTCACCATCGCCCTCCACCGCGTCTTCGAGTCCCCGAGGGACAAAGTCCTGTGGGACACCGGCCACCAGTCCTACGTGCACAAGCTGCTCACCGGCCGGCAGGACTTCTCCAGGCTGAAGATGAAGGGCGGCCTGTCGGGCTATCCCTCGCAGGCCGAGTCCGAGCACGACGTCATCGAGAACAGCCACGCCTCCACGGTGCTCGGCTGGGCCGACGGCATCGCCAAGGCCAACCAGCTGAAGAAGCGGGACAGCCATGTCGTCGCCGTCATCGGTGACGGGGCGCTGACCGGCGGCATGGCCTGGGAGGCGCTGAACAACATCGCCGACGCCAAGGACCGCCCCCTGGTCATCGTCGTCAACGACAACGAGCGGTCGTACGCCCCGACCATCGGCGGCCTCGCCAACCACCTGGCGACGCTCAGGACCACCGACGGCTACGAGCGGTTCCTCGCCCGTGGGAAGGACATCCTGGAGCGCACCCCGGTCGTCGGCAGGCCGCTGTACGAGACCCTGCACGGCGCCAAGAAGGGCCTGAAGGACTTCATCGCCCCGCAGGGCATGTTCGAGGACCTGGGCCTGAAGTACGTCGGCCCGATCGACGGACACGACATCGAGGCGCTGGAGTCCGCGCTGGCCCGGGCCAAGCGGTTCGGCGGCCCGGTGATCGTGCACTGCCTCACCGAGAAGGGCCGCGGCTACCAGCCCGCCCTCCAGGACGAGGCCGACCGCTTCCACGCCGTCGGCAAGATCCACCCCGACACCGGCCTGCCCATCGCCAGCTCGGGTGCCGACTGGACCTCCGTCTTCGGTGACGAGATGGTCAGGCTCGGCGAGGAGCGGGAGGACGTCGTGGCCATCACCGCGGCCATGCTCCAGCCCGTCGGCCTGGACAGGTTCGCCAGACGGTTCCCCGAGCGCGTGTACGACGTCGGCATCGCCGAGCAGCACGGCGCCGTGTCCGCCGCCGGCCTCGCGCACGGCGGGCTGCACCCCGTCTTCGCGGTGTACGCCACCTTCCTCAACCGCGCCTTCGACCAGGTCCTCATGGACGTGGCCCTGCACAAGTGCGGCGTCACCTTCGTACTGGACCGGGCCGGCGTCACCGGAACGGACGGCGCCTCGCACAACGGCATGTGGGACATGTCGATCCTGCAGGTCGTGCCGGGGCTCAGGCTGGCGGCGCCGCGCGACGCCGAGCAGGTGCGGGCCCAGCTGCGCGAGGCCGTCGCCGTCGACGACGCCCCGACGGTGGTGCGCTTCTCCAAGGGCGCCGTCGGCCCCGCCGTACCGGCCGTGGGCCGGGTCGGCGGCATGGACGTGCTGCGCGAGCCCGGCGCCGACACGCCGGACGTGCTGCTGGTCTCCGTCGGCGCGCTGGCCCCGATGTGCCTGGAGATCGCCGGCCTGCTCGACAAGCAGGGCATCTCCACCACCGTGGTCGACCCGCGCTGGGTCAAGCCCGTCGACGAGGCCATGGCCCCGCTCGCCGAGCGGCACCGGGTCGTCGTCACGGTCGAGGACAACAGCCGGGCGGGCGGGGTCGGCTCCGCGATCGCCCAGGCCCTGCGCGACGCGGGCGTGGACGTACCGCTGCGCGACTTCGGCATCCCGCCGCGCTTCCTGGACCACGCCTCCCGCGCCGAGGTCCTCGCCGAGATCGGCCTGACCGCCCCGGACATCGCCCGCCAGGTCACCGGACTGGTCGCCAAACTCGACGGCCGGTTCGACCGTACGGCCGCCGAGGTCGACTCCGTGGAGCCCGCGCGCGACTGACGCGGGACGCGCCTCTCACGGGCCGGTCACGCCACTCCCTGCGGTGGCGGAACCGGCCCGTCTGCGTGAACCTGCCTGTGCCGGGGCATACGGGTCCCGACCCTCTCGATCATGACGGGCCACGGCGAGGTCCCCAAGCGTGGGAGGCAGGCACGTGAGCAGCGCGCTGTTCAGGACGAAGAACGTCGAGCAGTCCATCCAGGACACCGAGGAACCGGAGCATTCGCTCAGGAAGTCCCTCTCGGCCCTCGATCTGACCGTCTTCGGCGTCGGTGTCATCATCGGCACCGGCATCTTCGTCCTCACCGGACAGGTCGCCAGGAACAACGCCGGCCCGGCGGTGTCCCTGGCCTTCGTGGTGGCCGGCGTGGTCTGCGCACTCGCGGCCCTGTGCTACGCCGAGTTCGCCTCCACGGTCCCCGTGGCGGGCTCGGCGTACACGTTCAGCTACGCCTCCCTGGGCGAGCTGCCCGCCTGGATCATCGGCTGGGACCTGGTGCTGGAGTTCGCGCTCGGCACGGCGGTGGTGGCGGTCGGCTGGTCCGGCTACATCCGCTCGCTGCTGGACAACGCCGGCTGGCATCTGCCGGGCTACCTGGCCGGCCGGGACAACGCCTCCGGCTTCGGCTTCGACGTCCTCGCCGCCGTCCTCGTGCTGGTCCTCACCGGGATCCTCGTGCTCGGCATGAAGCTGTCGGCCCGCATCACCTCGCTCGTCGTCGCCATCAAGGTGGCGGTCGTGCTCATCGTGATCATCGCCGGTGCCTTCTTCATCACGTCGCGGAACTACTCGCCGTTCGTCCCGCCCGCCCAGCCGGTGCCGGCCGGGGGCAATCTCAAAGCCCCGCTGATCCAGCTCATGTTCGGCTGGGCTCCCGCCAACTTCGGTGTGATGGGTGTCTTCACGGCCGCCTCGGTGGTGTTCTTCGCGTTCATCGGCTTCGACATCGTGGCCACGGCCGCCGAGGAGACCCGCAACCCGCAGCGGGACATGCCGCGCGGCATCCTCGGCTCGCTCGTCATCTGCACCGTGCTCTACGTCGCGGTCTCCCTCGTCGTCGTCGGCATGGAGAAGTACTCGAAGCTGTCCGTGGAGGCCCCGCTCGCGGACGCCTTCAAGGCCATCGGGCACCCCTGGTTCGCCGGTGTCATCAGCTTCGGCGCGGCCATCGGCCTGACCACCGTGTGCATGATCCTGCTGCTCGGCCAGACCCGGGTGTTCTTCGCGATGAGCCGCGACGGGCTGCTGCCGCGCTTTTTCTCCCGCGTCCACCCGCGCTTCAGGACCCCGCACCGGCCGACCATCCTGCTCGGCGTGATCATCGCGATCGTCGCCGGCTTCACCAGCCTCAGCGAACTGGCCGAGCTGGTGAACATCGGCACGCTCTTCGCGTTCGTCGTCGTCGCGATCAGCGTGATCATCCTGCGCCGGACGCGTCCGGACCTCCCGCGCGCCTTCCGCACGCCCTGGGTGCCGGTCATCCCGATCCTGTCGGTGTGCGCCTCGCTGTGGCTGATGCTCAACCTGCCGGCCGAGACCTGGCTGCGGTTCGTCATCTGGATGGTGATCGGTTTCTGCGTCTACTTCCTGTACGGCCGCACCCACAGCCGGCTGGCCCTGGCCGAGCGGACCTCCGCCGGACCGGCCCGGCGGCCGTCCGCCGGGAACACCCCGTAGCCCCTGCGCCGGGCTACGTCCTCGCCCCCACTCCGTGAGCCCCGCTCGCTCGGCACGGCGGGCCCGGACGGCGTACCGCCCAGGCGCGCGGCCCCGCCGACTCCCGCACGGGCCCTGGCCGCGAGGACCATCACCCGTACGGGACCCGGCCGCCCCTGTCTGCGGCGCCGACTGGGCCACCCGGCTGCCGGCCCTCCTCCGGCCGCTGCGGAACCCGGACGAGAGCCCGTCGCCGGCCGGCCTGGCTGCCGGCCCGGGGCGGGGAGCCGTAAGACCCCGCCGCGGACCGCACCGCCTCCGCTCCCTCGGCTGTACGAGTCGGCCTCGGCGCTGTCCGACTCCGGCTCACCGGCCCGGCCGCGGGTGCGCCGTCGAGCGCATACGGCGGCAGCCGTGCGGCTGTACTCCGCCATGGCTGTACGGGGCTCCGGCCCACCGGCCGGGCTGCGGGTGCTCGCGTCCTGGCCCAGTTCTTCCTCGCCGGTGCCCCGGCACCAGCGCCCGGCGCCGGGGGCGATGGGGAAAGCAGGGCCGCAGGGCGG
This sequence comes from Streptomyces sp. NPDC046759, assembly GCF_040645475.1. Lineage (NCBI taxonomy): Bacteria > Bacillati > Actinomycetota > Actinomycetes > Kitasatosporales > Streptomycetaceae > Streptomyces > Streptomyces sp. NPDC046759. Next base: position 283,893 of record NZ_JBEYYJ010000002.1, read on the forward strand.
CGCCGGATCCGCCGGTCCCCGCCGGACTCACCTCCGACGACGCGCGGCGCGCCCGCTCCGAGCCACTCATACCGCCCGGCGCGGTGGCCGTCCGCGGTGCGCGGCCCGCGGACGCTGGGGCGCGGCCGGGGCCGCCGGCACCACGGTGTGCCGCGTCAAGGGGTCGGCCTCGGCACCGCCGTTGTGCCGCAGCAAGGAGCCGGCCCTGGTATGGCCGTGTGCCGAGCCATGGGCTCGGCCCCGGTGCCCGCGTGGCGCGCATGGGGCTGGTCCGGGCACTTCCCCGGTGTGCACCGCCGACGGGCTGGCCCCCCACCGCGGTGTGCCGGACCAAGGGGTCGGGCCCGGCGCCACCGTGTGCCGGGCCAAGGAGGTTGGCCTCGGCGGCGCCGTGTGCCACAGCAAGGAGCCCGTCCCGGCACCGCCGTGTGCCGCACCGAGGAGCCCGAGAAAGACGGCCCCGGCACCGCGCGGGGGTCAGGACAGTACCGCGCGGGGGCCCGTGACCTGTGCCCCGTGTTCCCGGACCCGGCGGCGCAGCTCGCGGTCGGCCGTGACGACCAGGCACGGGCGGTCGCCTGCCGCCGCCGCGAGGTCGACGACGAGGTCGTCGCCGCTGCCGGACGCTGCCTCGACGCGCACCCCGGGCACCGAGGCCACGCCCCGGGCCGCGCCCTCCACCACCAGGACCAGCTCCAGTGGTCCCGGCAGGCTCGCCACGCCGGACCGCGCGAAGGGCACCAGCCGGTCGCGCAGCCGCTCGGCGGCTCCGCGGCGGTCGCGCCACCAGCCGTCGGGGACCGATCCGACGGCGTTCGCGCCGTCGACGATGACCAGAGGCAGCGGCAGAGGCCGGTGCGCCGCGCCCGAGGTGTCCGTCATGTCGGTAGCAGCCTTGTCGTGTCGCGTGGTGGCAGGCTCATTGTCTCACGGGCCGTCCCGCCCACCGGCGTGTGATCTCGGCGATCGCGGCGGCCGCCCGCTCGGCGGGGGGTCCGCCGGCGCGTACTCCGGGGGAGAACTCGACGTGCAGGAACGGCACATGGTCGGCGTCGGCGACCTGGCCCTGCACATTGGTGAGGCCCTCCAGCGGGCAGGACCGCGCCCAGGCCCGGCACACCCGGAAGCCGTGGCCGCGCAGGGCGTCGGCCAGGTCGCGGCCGTCCTGCCGGCCCGCCGACCCGGCACCGGTGGAGGCGATCACGTCGTAGCCGGGTGCGGCGGAGGCGGCGAAGCCGTGCAGCTGGATCCCGGGCATCCCACGGCGGGCCAGCTCGGCGCAGATGGCGTGGAAAACGGTGTCCGTGCGATGCGCCACGTCGGCGGAATTACCGATTCCGGCTTTGCGATGTGCTCCCGCGATCACCAGAACTCCGCCGGGCCGGCCGCGCAGCACCCGCACGCCCACCTGCTCTGTGCCCAGGTCGAAGCCGGGATGCGGGACCTGGACGGACCAGCTCGGGCGGTGGTCCAGATCGAGGTAGACCCGGCCCCAGCCGCGCGGCGCCGCTGCGGGGTCGGTGCGGTCGGCCACCTCGACGAAGCGGCGGCCGGAGGGCCGGTCGACGACCGTGCGCACTGTGAAGTCCCTTTGCGCGAGCCGTCGTTCCGCTTGATCGCGGTGGCCGTCGAGCAGCAGTCCGACGGCCGCGGCGATGTCCTCGCGGTCGGCGGGGCCGGGCTGCACATAGCCGTGGCCGGGACCGAACCGGCTCGTGTAGTCCGCCACCTCGTGCGCCAGATCGATCTGCTGGGCCTGCTTCGGGGCGGGCCGGCCGGGGGCGTGCGCGGGGCCGCCGGAGGAACGCAGCAGGATGGTGAGAACACCGGCGAGACCGGTGATGACCAGCAGAAGTGTTGCGATCGTTATGATGCGTGAGCGTTGGGCTCTCATGGTTGTATCAAGATATCTTGGTGAACAGACGCCGTAGCCGGACCCTGCTGTCCCTGCTGCCCCCGCTCTCCCTTTTCGCCGCCGTGTCCGGCTGTGGCCTCCTCTCGGACGACGCCGGCGCCCAGAGCGGTGGGCGCTCCTTCACCGTCGCCGCCGCCGGGGACATCCTGATGCACCCCGAACTGGTGGACCAGGCACGCAAGGACGCGAAGCGCACCGGCAAGGGCGTGGACGGCCTGGACTTCGGGCCGATGATGGCCGGCATCAAGCCGGTGATCAGCGAGGCGGACCTGGCGATCTGTCATTTCGAGCCGGTCATGGGCCCGGCGCAGGGCCCCTTCCAGGGCTTCCCCGACTTCCAGGTGCCGCCCCAGCAGGCGAAGGCGATCAAGGACATCGGTTACGACACCTGTTCCACCGCCTCCAACCACACCCTCGACCACGGCTACGAGGGGGTGAAGCGCACCCTGGACGCGCTGGACGCCGCCGGGCTGAGACACACCGGCTCCGCCCGGACCGAGAAGGAGGCGCTCACTCCGCTGGTGATGGACGTCAAGGGCGTCAAGGTGGCGCAGATTTCCTTCGCCTACGGCTTCAACGAGCCGCACACACTGCCCAAGGACAAGCCGTGGCTGGCCAACCAGCAGGACCTCGGCCGGATCAGGACCGCCGAGCAGCGGGCCCGCAAGGCGGGTGCCGAGGTGGTCATCCTCTCCCTGCACTGGGGCCGTGAGCACCACCCGGAACCGTCGGCGGCGCAGATCTCCTTCGCCCGGCAGATCGCCCGGAACACCGGGGTCAACCTGGTCATCGGCCATCACGCGCACGTCGTGGAGCCGATGGAGAAGGTCGGCGGGACCTGGATCTCCTACGGTCTCGGCAACCAGATAGCCCGGCACGAGGTGCCGACGGGCCTGACCGAGGAGGGCGTGATCGCCTGGTTCACGTTCACCGAGCACGGCAAGGGTCACTGGGACGTGCAGCCGCGCTTCGAGCCGACCCTGCTGACCATCCCGCCGGACCCCGAGAACGTCCGGGACGGCGGCAACGCCTCCTACACCGACGACGACGCGCGGGACTACCGCCTGCTGGACGTGCCGGCCGCGCTGCGTGACGGCCACGGTCTCACCGGCGCCCAGAAGGCCCGGCTCCGGCTGGCGTTCGAGCGCACCGAGGGCACCCTGCTCAACCGCGGAGCGCGAGCGGACGGACTGAAGCCCCTGACCGCTTTGCCGGAATAGTCGTCATATTCGGCCCGAAGACACCCGAAGGTGCCCGACGGTTGCACGATGTTGCCCAAATCACGTCGCGCTTACTGCAACTTCACGGCTCCCTTACGTGTCTGAGGTTGCTGGGTACCCCCTTACCTTTGGTGTGCCCCACAACCGCATGCATGAGAGGACCCTCCCGTGGCGTCACCGCCCCCGGCGCGGCAGCACCGAGCCCGCCGCCGAGCCGACATGTCGCTGATCGGAGGCATCCGCCCACCGATCGCGGTCCTCTCGGCGCTGCTGCTGACGCTCGCCGGCATCAGCGCACTCGTGCTGGGCCGGGTCGACGACGCGGGTGTGCCGAGAGCGGTGCTGACGTCGCAGCAGCACTTCGCCGAGGACGGCGCGATCGCGCTGCGCGCCTCCATCGACGAGTCCGACACCGACGTCACCCGCTCCGCCGCGCTGTTCAGCGCGGGAGAGCCGGTCTCCGGCGACGCCGTCCTCGACAAGCTCGGCAGCACCTACCAGAAGTGGATGGGCACCGCCGTCGTCGAGGTCCGCACCGGCAAACTGGTCGCGGCCCGCGGCGAGGCGGTGCCGCTCACCTCCGTGGACCTGAGCTCCCTCAGCGGCGAGGACGGCCTGGCCCCGCGGATGGTCCGGCAGAAGAACGGCGAGGTGCGGCTGCTGTCCTTCGGGCTGCTCACCTGGCCGGGCAAGCCGCAACTGCTGCTGGTGGCCTCCCGGAACCTGAAGTTCCCCGGTATCAGCCTCGGCCAGTTCCGCTCCATCGCCGTGGTCGACGCGGGCGGCTCGATCCTCAGCAGCGACGGCATCGCCGCACCCGAGTCCGCGCGCAACAGCATCGACCGCAAGGACATCACCCAGTCCACCAAGCAGCTGGCGGACTTCGCCGGGCAGGCCGCCCGCAAGGCGCAGCAGGACCCGCGCAGCAGCAAGGAGCCCGGCACCAGCGGCTACCAGGGCATCAGCGGCAGCCTGCTCGGCGGAAAGCTGCAGGGCGACCGATCCGTCGCCGGATACGCCACACTCGCCGCGGGCGAACCCGGCGAGACCACCACGGCCAGCGGACTCGGCCTGTCCGTGGTCGCCATGGTCAAGGTCACCGAGGACTCCGGCCAGGCCGGCTCGCCGGTGTTCGGACTGGCGGCGGGCGGGGCGCTGCTCGTCGTCGGCGCACTGGCCGTGGCGGTGCTGCTGGGCACCGTGCAGCGCCCGCTCATCCGGCTGTTCCTGGAGTCCCGCCGGCTCACCCGCGGCGATCTGACCCGGCCCGTCACCGTCCCCGGCTACGGCGAGGCGCACCGCATCGGAGGCGCCCTGGAACGGCTGCGCCGGCAGCTGCTCGGCGAGAGCGCCGAGGCCACCGGCCCCGCCGAGCGCCCGGACGGACTGCGCCGGGTGGGCACCAGCACCCTCCTCGCCGTCAGCGCGGTGCTGCTGCTGGCCTGGTCCGCGCCGCTGATGCTGCTGTTCAACCGGGCCGACAGCACCGCCGAGGTACCCCGGCAGCTCGTCAACGACCAGCGCGAACGCACCGACACGCTGAGCGACCGGGTGCGCCGCGCGCTCAACGAGGGCGACGCCGACCTGCAGTCCGTGGCCTCCCTGATCGGCGACAAGACCTCACCCGAGGCCATGCAGACGGTGCTGGAGCGCACCTACAACGAGAACAAGCGCTACCGCTCCCTGTACGTCGTCGACCACTCCGGCGCGATCCAGGCCCGCGAAGGCAAGAAGCCCAAGGTGATCCAGCCCGACCGGGTCTCCGACAAGCCCATCAGGCTGCTGGGCCGCGGCGGCAAGGAGCCCGTCGTCGTCGCCGAGGCCGAGATACCCGGGCGGGGCGGGGCCCAGCTGATCGGCGAGTTCCGCGTCGCGTTCCTCAACGCCCTGCTGACCCGGCCGGGCCTCGGCGCGGTCCGGCTCGTGGACGACCGGCACCAGGTCATCGCCGGCAACACCGGCTTCCTCGCCTTCCAGTCGCTGCCCGAAGACCACCTGAGGGACCTGGTCGAGGCCACTTCCCAGCGGATCGGCAAGAAACCGCGTCCGGGTGGCCTGCTCTACCGGGAGAACGGGGTGCGGATCGCCGCCGCCGCGCCGTTCTCCGGCGGCGGCGCGGCCGAGTCGCTGCACTTGAGCGTGGTCAGCTGGCAGCCGGTCAACCGTCTGGACCTCCCGGCGTACGACGCCCAGAACCGCACCGTCCTCGCCGGTGTGCTCGGAGCCGCGGCGGCCGTCGCCTGCCTGGGCTGGATGCACATCGTCGTGGGCCGGCCGCTGCGCACCCTGGCCGAACGGGCCGAGGCGCTGGCCGACGGCGACCGGAAGACGGTGCTGTTCCCGCAGCACCACGACGAGGTCGGCGCGGTCACCCGCTCCCTGGAACTGATCCGGCAGCAACTGCAGGACCAGCGCCGGCAGCAGCCCCGCCGCACCCCGCCCCGGCCGCCCGCCCCGCAGCAGCCCACTCGACGGCAGGACCCGCCCGAGCAGCAGCCCACGCGACGGCAGGACCCGCCCGAGCAGCACCCCGAGCGCCAGGACCCGCCCGAAGGCCGCGCGCACCAGCCGTACACCCCCGAGCAGTACCCGCCTCAGCAGTACACAAGGAACTGATCACCCGTGCTCTTCCTCTACACCGTGCTGCTGGTCTGCTGCGCGATACTGCTCGTCGCGGGCATCGTGGAGCAGCGGCGGCACTTCGCCAACCTGGACCACATACCCACCCGCGTCCTGGTCAACGGCATCCGCGGCAAGTCCTCCATCACCCGGCTGTGCGCGGGCGCACTGCGCGGCGGCGACCTGGTCACGGTCGCCAAGACCACCGGCACCGCGGCCCGGTTCATCCACCCGGACGCCACCGAGGAGCCGGTCTACCGCAAGTTCGGCATCGCCAACGTGGTGGAGCAGATCGGCATCGTGCGGCGTGCCGCCGCGTACAAGCCGGACGCCCTGGTCATCGAGTGCATGGCCGTCATGCCGGCTCTGCAGGAGATCAACCAGTCCAAGCTGATCCGCTCCACCATCGGCGTGCTGTGCAACGTCCGTGAGGACCACCTCGCCGAGATGGGCCCGACCCTGGACGACGTGGCCCGCTCGCTGTGCCGCTCGATGCCCGAGGACGGCATCTGCGTCACCGCGGAGAAGGAGCGCTTCCACATCCTCCAGGAGGAGGCGGACGCGCGTAACTGCAAGCTGATCTACGCCGATCCCGAGACCGTCACCGACGAGGAGCTGCGCGGCTTCAGCTGGTTCACCTTCAAGGAGAACGTGGCCATCGCCCTCGCCGTCGCCGAACTCCTCGGCGTGGACCGCGAGACGGCCCTGCGGGGGATGTACGACGCCCCGCCGGACCCCGGCGTCCTCTCCGTCGAGCGCTACCTCACCCCCGAGGGCAAGAAGCTCCGCTTCGCCAACGTCTTCGCGGCCAACGACCCCGAGTCGACGCTGATGAACATCAATCAGCTGCTCGATCTCGGCGCCATCAACCGCCCGCTCAACGTGGTCATCAACTGCCGTCCCGACCGCGTCGAACGCAACGGGCAGATGGGCGAGATCATCCCCGACCTCGACCCCGAACGCGTCTTCGTCATCGGCCATCCGGCCAAGTCCGCCATCGACGCCATCCCCGCCGAGTTCCGCTCGCGCGCCGTCGACCTCGGCGGCGACAAGCGCGACCCCGAGGAGTTCATGGGCAAGATGCTGGAGATGCTCGGCGCGGACTCGTCGATGGTCGCGATCGGCAACATCCACGGCCAGGGCGAGATCCTGCTGGAGCACCTCGCCGAACTGCCGCCGGACGAGAGCGGCGACGAACCCGCCGCCGCGGCCCCGGCCGGCCGGTCCGAGCCGGCGCCCGCGGCGGCCGACTCGTCCGAGACCATGCAGCTGTACGTGCCCCGCATCGACCCGTACCAGCGCTACCCGGAGGCGTACGAGGCGCGCTACGCGCACCAGCAGCCGTACGTCCCGCAGATCCCCGTGCAGCGGAACGCCGAACGCCCCTACCCGCACGAGGAGCCGACGCGCCGGACCGGACACGACCAGGCGCACCCGCACGAGACCTCGTACGACACCGGGAGCGAGCCGCGGCCGTACCACGGAGGCCGGCCCGCCCCCGCCGTGCCACCGGCACCCGCCGACAGCGGCCGGGCGGCCGAACCGGCCCGGCCCCGCGGGCTGTTCGAGGCCCGCCGCCCGCCCCAGCCTTCCGCCGACGACGACAGCCAGCAGTGGCACAGCCCAGGAGAACAGCGTTGATCCCCTCCGTCCTCACCCCCGAGATCGCCGCGATCGGCATCGGCCTGGGCCTGATGTTCTCGCTCATGTGCTACCTGACGACCAACCTGTCGCCGGGCGGCATGATCACTCCGGGCTGGCTCGCGCTCACCCTCATCGAGGACCTCCAGCGGGCCGCGCTCGTGGTCGGCGTCACCGTGCTGACCTACCTCGCCACGCTGCTCATGCAGAAGTTCGTGATCCTCTACGGCAAGCGGCTGTTCGCGGCGGTCGTGCTGAGCGGCGTCCTCATCCAGGCCACCGTGATCATCGTGCTGCAGATGGAGTTCCCGCTGCTGTACGCCAACCAGACCCTCGGCTTCATCGTCCCCGGCCTGGTCGGCTACCAGCTGGTCCGCCAGCCCAAGGGCGCGACCCTGCTGTCCGTCGGAACGGTCACCCTCGCCACCTATGTGGTGCTGACCGCCGGCATCCTCCTCGGCGCCATGCCGTCCGCCTGAACCCGCCCTCACCCGACGCATTCCTGGAGCCCCCACCATGCCGAAGCGCCAAGGCCGCCCCGTCGTCCACGCGGTGACGGTGCTGGCACTGCTCGCGGGCAGCGCCTTCTTCACCTACGAACTGCGCAAGGACGAGAAGGCGAAGCTCCCGGCCGCGCAGTCGATCACGGAGAACCTGCACAGCTCGGGCGGCGCCCCCGGCAAGCAGACCTGGGAACGGCTGAACAACCCGGCGCGTTCGGTGCTGCGCGACGGCAAGGGCGCGGTCATCGCCACCTTCACCGACGGCGCCCGCACCGCCACCCTCAAGGGCCCGACGCGGACCTTCAGCGAGCCCACCAATACCAGCACCAAGCTCGTCACCGACGACTGGGTCCGCCTCATGCCGGAGCCCTGGGCCCAGGGCGCCGAGAAGCAGCAGTGGTTCAAGGACTGGTTCAAGCAGTACTACGGCAGCGAGGAGGACGACATCTTCGCGTTCGCCTTCCAGTACATCGTGGGCGCGCCGGTCAAGAAGGACGACCAGGGCGTCCAGTACGCGGGCCACGCCTACTACGGACCCCTCAAATCCGACGGCGTCGACCGTTACGAGCAGACCGACTTCTACGACTACCTCGGCATCCCGTACACCTTCCGGGACGGCGTCACGGTGTACCCGCAGCAGGACCGCCTGCGCTCCGTGGACTGCTCCGGCTATCTGCGGCTGGTCTACGGCTACCGGGCCCGCTACCCGCTGATGTCCGACAACATCCACGGGGACGGGCTGCCGCGCACCGCCGACGGCATGGCCCGCGGCAAGGAGGGTGTCGACATCATCAAGCTGCAGGGCCCGAGCCCCTGGTACACGCGGCCGCAGAACATCGACGTCCTCCAGCCCGGCGATCTGCTGTTCTTCAAGATGGACCACCGCACCGGCAACCACATGGACCACTCGGCGATCTACCTCGGCCCGGACACCGAGGGACACAAGGTCTTCATCTCCAGCCGCAAGGAGCAGAACGGGCCCACGATCGGCGACCAGGGCGGTGTCTCGCGCCTGGACGGGAACGGCTTCTACGCCGGCTTGTTCCGCAGCGCGAAGCGGCTGTGAGAGGGAACCGGATGCGGGCCGCCGCCGACCGGCGCATAAGGTGAACCGGTGAACGGCGACTGGCTCCTGCGCGGCCGAGACGGCCGGCTCAGTGTCTACCAGCTGTCGGGCGACGCGGTCCTGTGCCGGGCGGAGCGCGCACCCGGCGGCGGTCCCTGGACCACCCCACGCAGGGTGGGCGGCGAGCAGGAACTGCACCCCGTGCTCGCGGTCGGTCAGGGCGCCGACGGCTACGCACACCTGGTCTCCTGGCGGCCGACGTCGCCGGGCGAGTCCGGCCTGGTGCACTCCACGCACTTCCGGCCGCACCTCGCGGCGCTGGACTGGAATCCGATCGGCCACCCGAGGAAGCGGGGCGGCGACCGGTCGGGCACGCCGGCCGTCGCCGTCGACGCCGAGGGCCGCGCCCATGTGTTCGTCCGCAACGACGGCGGCGGGGTGCACATGGTCGCGCAGAAGGAGAAGGGCGGCTGGGAGCCCTGGGCGGATCTCAGGGGCAGCAAGGTGCAGGACGGCCTGGCGGCGGTGACGGCGGAGTCCGGCCGTGTCGAGCTGTACGCGGCCGTGCCCGACGGGATCCTGTACTGGCGCCAGGAGGAGCCGGGCGCCGTGCCGGTCCTGGCGGAGCGCCTGCGGGCCCCGGTCCGCCCGGGCACCCTGCACGCCCTCGCCACCTCGCCCGGCAGCACCACCGTCCACTACACCGACACCTCCGGCGACCTGTGCGCCTGGCGCCCGGGCGGCAAGCCGGTCTCCCTGCTGCCGGCGGCCGGTTCGGGCCCCGTCGCGGCGGTCCGCTGCGACCTCGACGGTCACGACTGCACCCTGCTCGCCCAGCGCTCCGCCGGCGGCCGCGTCGCCTTCGCCGCCCACCCGACCGAGCTGGAGTCGGCGGGCGCCTGGTGGACCGAGTCGGGCCCCCGGCTGCCCCTGGACGCGACGGTGTCCCTCACCACGGACGCGGAGGGCCGGGTGGCGGCGGCAACGTTGTCCCCGTCGACCGGCCAACTCCTGCTGACCCGGCGGAAGGACGAGCCGGGCCTGGCGCTGGAGGCGTGGCGGCAGGTCTGAGCCGACACCCTTCGGACGAGGCCCGGATCATCGGCCTGACCGTGGCGGACGCCTTCCCCGGCAGCGGGCTGTCGCCCGCCGGCGTCCACGGTCACCCGGCGGAACCCCTGGCCCGGCGCCCGAGGCGTCGCGGCGGATCCGAGTGCGCCATGATGGCCGGCGTGGACACCGAGACACTCATCGACGCCTGGCGGCGCCTCCTCGCCGGATCCGGAAAACCGTGGGTGCTGTTCGAGCACGGCACATGCGTGGTGCTGGAGGAGCCCGAGGGAGGGCTCGCCGACCGGGCGACCGAGATCCTGCGCGAGTACGGCCCCGTGAGCGTGGGCGGTCCGGCGGGCGACTTCCGCGTGCTCGAACTGAAGAACGGCGAGGGCTGGCTGGTGACGGGCCATCACCCGGACGTCGTCACCTTCGTCGCCCTCGAGGAGTCCGAGGACCCTTCGCACCTCGCCGTCGGGATCCACGGACGGTCCAAGCGCGACCAGGACGGCAGGCAACTGCACGTCGTCCATGTCGAGGACGCCCGTTCGTCCGCCGGCTGAAACGCCGATGCCCGGCACACCACTCGGTGTACCGGGCATCGTAGGACCGTACGCGGAGCCTTACGCCGGGACGCTCGCCACGCCCTGCGCCAGGAACTTCTTGCCGTTCACGCGCTCGGAGACGCCCTCGCGGTCCAGGTACGGCGTGATGCCGCCCAGGTGGAAGGGCCAGCCGGCGCCCGTGATCAGGCACAGGTCGATGTCCTGGGCCTCGGCGACGACGCCCTCGTCGAGCATGAGCCCGATCTCCTGCGCCACCGCGTCCAGCACCCGCGCCCGCACCTGCTCCTCGGTCAGGACGACGTCGCCCTGCTTGAGCAGCGCGGCGACCTCCGGGTCCAGCTCCGGCTTGCCGCTGTCGTAGACGTAGAAGCCGCGCTTGCCCGCCTCGACGACCGCCTTGAGGTTCGGGGAGACCTTGAAGCGGTCCGGGAACGCCTTGTTGAGGGTCTCGGAGACGTGCAGGCCGATCGCCGGGCCGACCAGCTCCAGCAGGACCAGCGGGGACATCGGGAGGCCGAGCGGCTCGATCGCCTTCTCGGCGACCTCGACCGGGGTGCCCTCGTCGATGACGTTCTGGATCTCGCCCATGAATCGGGTCAGGATGCGGTTCACGACGAACGCCGGGGCGTCCTTGGTGAGGACCGCGGTCTTCTTCAGCTTCTTGGCGACGGCGAAGGCCGTGGCCAGGGAGGCGTCGTCGGTCTTCTCGCCGCGGACGATCTCCAGCAGCGGCAGGACCGCGACCGGGTTGAAGAAGTGGAAGCCGACGACCCGCTCGGGGTGCTTCAGCTTCGACGCCATCTCCGAGACGGAGAGCGAGGAGGTGTTGGTCGCGAGGATCGCGTGCGCCGGGGCGACCGCCTCCACCTCCGCGAACACCTGCTGCTTGACGCCGATCTCCTCGAACACGGCCTCGATGACGAAGTCGGCGTCGGAGAAGCCCTCGGCCTTGTCCAGGACGCCGGTGACCAGTGCCTTGAGGCGGTTGGCCTTGTCCTGGTTGATCCGGCCCTTGCCGAGCAGCTTGTCGATCTCGGCGTGGACGTAGCCCACACCCTTGTCGACGCGCTCCTGGTCGATGTCGGTCAGCACGACCGGCACCTCCAGCCGGCGCAGGAACAGCAGGGCCAGCTGCGAGGCCATCAGACCGGCGCCGACGACGCCGACCTTGGTGACCGGGCGGGCCAGGTTCTTGTCCGGGGCGCCGGCGGGACGCTTGCCGCGCTTCTGGACGAGGTTGAACGCGTAGAGGCCGGCGCGGAGTTCGCCGCTCATGATCAGGTCCGCGAGGGCCTGGTCCTCGGCGTCGTACCCCTGCTGCAGGTCGCCGTTCTTGGCGGCCGCGATGATGTCCAGGGCGCGGTAGGCGGCCGGGGCCGCGCCGTGCACCTTGGAGTCCGCGATGAAGCGGCCCTTGGCCACCGCCTGGTCCCAGGCCTCACCGCGGTCGATCACCGGACGCTCGACCTCGATGTCGCCCTTGAGGACCTGCGCGGTCCACAGCAGCGACTGCTCCAGGAAGTCGGCGCCCTCGAAGAGGGCGTCGGCGATGCCGAGCTCGAAGACCTGCTTGCCCTTGAGCTGCTTGTTCTGGTTCAGCGAGTTCTCGATGATGACCGAGACGGCCTTGTCGGCGCCGATCAGGTTCGGCAGCAGGGTGCAGCCGCCCCAGCCGGGGACCAGACCGAGGAAGACCTCGGGGAGCGAGAACGCCGGGACGGCCTTCGACACCGTGCGGTAGGTGCAGTGCAGGCCGACCTCGACGCCACCGCCCATCGCCGCGCCGTTGTAGTAGGCGAAGGTCGGCACGGCCAGGTTCGACAGGCGCTTGAAGACGTCGTGGCCGCCCTTGCCGATGGCCAGCGCGTGCTCGTGCTCCTTGAGGACCTCGACGCCCTTGAGGTCGGCGCCGACCGCGAAGATGAACGGCTTGCCGGTGATGCCGACGCCGACGATCCCGCCGTCCGCCGCCTCCTTCTCGACCTGGTCGATGGCGGCGTTGAGGTTCGCCAGCGAGCCCGGCCCGAAGGTGGTCGGCTTGGTGTGGTCGAAGCCGTTGTCCAGCGTGATCAGCGCGAAGCGGCCGGCACCGAACGGCAGGTCGAAGTGGCGTACGTGCGCACTGGTGACGACCTCGTCGGGGAACTGCTGCGCGGCCTGCTTCAGAAGCTCGGCGGTGGTGCTCACTTGTCCCCCTCGAAGTGCGGGTTCTCCCAGATGACCGTCGCGCCCATGCCGAAGCCGACGCACATGGTGGTCAGGCCGTAGCGGACGTTCGGCTGTTCCTCGAACTGGCGGGCCAGCTGCGTCATCAGGCGGACGCCGGACGAGGCCAGCGGGTGACCGAAGGCGATGGCGCCGCCGTACTGGTTGACGCGCGCGTCGTCGTCCGCGATGCCGTAGTGGTCGAGGAGGGCCAGCACCTGCACGGCGAAGGCCTCGTTGATCTCGAACAGGCCGATGTCGGAGATGGACAGGCCCGCCTTGGCGAGGGCCTTCTCCGTGGCCGGGATCGGGCCGTAGCCCATGACCTCCGGCTCGACGCCCGCGAAGGCGTACGACACCAGGCGCATCTTGACCGGCAGGCCGTTCTCGCGGGCGAAGTCCTCGCTGGCGATGATCGACGCGGTGGCACCGTCGTTCAGACCGGCCGCGTTGCCGGCGGTGACCCGGCCGTGCACACGGAACGGGGTCTTCAGGCCCTGGAGGTTCTCCAGGGTCGTACCCGGGCGCATCGGCTCGTCGGCCGTGACCAGGCCCCAGCCCGTCTCACCGGCCTCGGGGCTGGTGCGGCGCACCGAGATCGGCACCAGGTCCTGCTGGATCTTGCCGTTGGCGTACGCCTTGGCGGCCTTCTCCTGCGAGCGCACCGCGTACTCGTCGGCGCGCAGCTTGGTGATGTGCGGGTAGCGGTCGTGCAGGTTCTCCGCGGTCATGCCCATGAACAGGGCGGACTCGTCGACCAGCTTCTCGCTCACGAACCGCGGGTTCGGGTCCACGCCCTCGCCCATCGGGTGGCGGCCCATGTGCTCCACGCCACCGGCGATGACGGCGTCGTAGGCACCGAAGGCGATCGAACCGGCGGTGGTCGTCACGGCGGTCAGGGCACCGGCGCACATGCGGTCGATCGAGTAGCCCGGGACGGACTGCGGCAGGCCCGCGAGGATGCCTGCGGTGCGGCCGAGGGTCAGGCCCTGGTCGCCGATCTGCGTGGTCGCGGCGATGGCGACCTCGTCGATCTTCTTCGGGTCCAGACCGGGGTTGCGGCGCAGCAGCTCCCGGATCGCCTTCACGACGAGGTCGTCGGCGCGGGTCTCGTGGTAGATGCCCTTCGGGCCCGCCTTGCCGAACGGGGTGCGGACGCCGTCGACGAAGACGACGTCCCTGACGGTACGAGGCACGATGGCTCTCCTCCAGACGCGGGGGTGGCACAGCTGCGCGGCGCTGAGCGCGCGCTCAGCACTCATGCTACTTATGAGTAACGTAGCTGCCCAGTCCCCTCGACCGGAGCGGTGAACGTCACATCCCGGCGTGGCGTGATTCCGACGTCCCGGCGGAGGCTAGGCGCCCTTCGCCGTCAGTGCCGACACCAGCACCGGCGTCACCAGCTGCACCTGCCACGGCCGCGCTCCGTACCCGGCCAGCGCGTTCTCCACCGACTCGGTGTCGATCACCTTCGGCGGCTCCCAGCAGATGCGCCGGACGGTGTCCGGGGACACCAGGTTCTCCTGCGGCATGCTGAGCCGCTCGGCGAGAGCGGTCACCCCCGCCCGAGCCGCCGACAGGCGTGCCGCGGCGGCGGGATCCTTGTCGGCCCAGGCCCGCGGCGGCGGAGGTCCGGTCACCGGCTGCCCCGGCTGTGGCAGCGCGCTGTCGGGAAGGGCCCTGGCCCGGTCCACGGCCGCCTGCCACTGCTCCAGCTGCCGGCGCCCCGTCCGGTGCCCGAACCCGTTGAGCGCGCCGAGCGCGTGCACACTGCCCGGCAGGGCGAGCGCGGCCTCGACGATGGCCGCGTCGCTGAGCACCTTGCCCGGCGAGATGTCCCGCCGCTGCGCGATGCGGTCCCGCGTCTCCCACAGCTCCCGTACGACAGCGAGCTGCCGTCGCCTGCGCACCTTGTGCATCCCGGACGTACGGCGCCAGGGATCCTTCCTCGGCTCGGCCGGCGGCGCGGTCGCGATCGCGTCGAACTCCTGGAGCGCCCACTCCAGCTTGCCCTGCCGGTCCAGCTCCTTCTCGAGGGCGTCGCGCAGGTCGACGAGGAGTTCCACGTCGAGCGCGGCGTACCTGAGCCAGGGGTCGGGGAGCGGCCGGGTCGACCAGTCGACGGCGGAGTGGCCCTTCTCGAGGACGAAGCCGAGGACGTTCTCGACCATGGCGCCGAGACCGACGCGCGGGAACCCCGCGAGCCGGCCGGCCAGCTCGGTGTCGAATAGCGCGGTGGGCACCATGCCTATCGCGCGCAGGCACGGCAGGTCCTGGGTGGCCGCGTGCAGCACCCATTCGACGCCGGAGAGCGCCGCGCCGAATCCGGACAGGTCGGGGCAGGCGACGGGGTCGATCAGCGCGGTGCCGGCGCCCTCACGGCGCAGCTGCACCAGATAGGCGCGCTGGCCGTAGCGGTAGCCGGAGGCGCGCTCGGCGTCGACGGCGACGGGGCCGGAGCCCGCGGCGAAGGCGGAGACCATCCGGGCGAGGGTGGTCTGGTCGGCGACGACGGGCGGAATGCCCTCACGGGGCTCCAGCAGCGGTGTCGGCGCCCCCATCACAGAAGATCCGGCGTCGTCCGGAGGAGTGCCTCCGGTGATGCGCAGGGAGCTGTCTGCTGCGGTGTCTTGGGCGTCGGTCACCTGTCAAGGGTATCCGTGTGTGGACGGCGCCCGTCGACGGAACGTTCCGTCGACGGGCGCGGGAGGGTCGTAAACCAGTCAGGCCGGTGAAAGGTGCAGTTCACATGAGTGATCCGGCGGCTGCTCCGGTCGGCTCAACGAACGGCTCGGCGAACGGCTCGGGAGGGGGCTGGAGGATGGGCTCGAGGAGCGGTTCAGCATGTCTTCAAGGGTCGCGTCGGTGGTCTTCCCGGTGGTCTTCTCGGTCGGTCGGCTGATGGCTCGGTGGCTGGTGATCGGCTCAGTGACAGCTCAGCAGCAGCTCAGTGGCAGCTCTCAGTGAATGATTCCGGTGCGCAGGGCCACCGCCACCATCCCGGCCCGGTCGCCGGTGCCCAGCTTGCGGGCGATGCGTGCGAGGTGGCTCTTGACGGTCAGGGCGGACAGGCCCATCGAGACGCCGATCGCCTTGTTCGACTGGCCTTCGGCGACCAGGCGCAGCACCTCCACCTCGCGCCCGGACAGTTCGCGGTAGCCGCCCGGGTGGCTCGGGGCGCCCGGGGGGCGGCGGTGCATCCGGGCGGCGCCGAGCGGAGCGGCGCCGGGCCGGGTGGGCAGTCCGATGTTGGTGCGGGTGCCGGTGACGACGTAGCCCTTGACCCCGCCCGCCAGGGCGTTGCGCACCGCACCGATGTCGTCGGCGGCGGACAGAGCCAGCCCGTTGGGCCAGCCCGCGGCGCGGGTCTCGGACAGCAGGGTCAGGCCGGAGCCGTCGGGCAGGTGGACGTCGGCGACGCAGATGTCGCGGGGGTTGCCGATGCGGGGACGAGCCTCGGCGATGGACGAGGCCTCGATGACATCGCGCACGCCGAGCGCCCACAGGTGACGGGTGACGGTGGAGCGGACGCGGGGGTCGGCCACGACGACCATGGCGGTCGGCTTGTTCGGGCGGTAGGCGACCAGGCTTGCGGGCTGCTCGAGGAGAACGGACACCAGGCCTCCTGGGTGGGGGACGGGGCCGGCTTGTGGGGATGAAGCCGGGACGAACCGTGCTTTCAAGGTCACAGTCGTCTTCGGCAGCAAACTCGTCCGCCTTTAGAGAATGATCACGATCTAGTGAGTAACAATCCGTGCAATTCGGACACGCGATCGATCATCCGAAGATCGAGTCGGTTCAAGCGGGGGCGATTCGGGTTCGGAAAGTGGCCGTATCGACAAAGGGATGGTCAATAAGCCAGCCATGCGGATGAAGCCGCCCGGAACGGTGGCTTCACGCGCCGCGCTCTCACCGCGACTGCGGGCCCCTGCGCTGCGGAAGCGTCACCACCGACGCGTCGCCCGGACCGGCCGGCGGCAGACCGCCGACCTGCGCCAGCAGATCGCACCAGGAGGCCAGGTGCGAGGCCGTGTCCGGCACCCCGCCGAGGCCCTCGCGGGGCGTCCAGGACGCCCTGATCTCGATCTGGGAGGCCGCGGGCCGCTCGGCCAGCCCACCGAAGTAGTGCGAGCTCGCGCGGGTGATCGTGCCGCTCGGCTCGCCATAGCCGAGCCCGCGCGCCTGCAGCGCACCGGTCAGCCACGACCAGCACACCTCCGGCAGCAGCGGATCGGCCGCCATCTCCGGCTCCAGCTCCGAGCGCACCAGCGTCACCATCCGGAACGTTCCGCGCCAGGCGTCGTGGCCCGCCGGGTCGTGCAGCAGCACCAGTCGTCCGTCGGCCAGCTCCTGCTCGCCGTCGACGACCACGGCCTCCAGCGCGTACGCGTACGGCGCCAGCCGCTGCGGGGCGGCCGTGGGCTCCACCTCCACCTGCGGCCGCAGCCGGCTGCTGCGCAGGGCGTCGACCGCGGCCCGGAAGGCCGGCGGCCCCGGAGTACCGGAGCGCCGGTCCGCCTCCTCGGTGTCCACCACGTCGTCCATTCCGTCAGCGCCGTCCGACATTCCGTGAGCCGCAGCCATGCGGGGAAGAGTAAGGGGAAGCGCGGCTTTGTGCAGGGCAAGACACAGCAGGTCGGTGCCGCCGGCCGCCACGCCGGGCACGTCCCGATCCGGCGCCGTGCGAAACTTGCCCCGTGACCGCCAACGACAGCATGCAGCCGACAGCGACGTACGACAGCGCCTTCCTCAAAGCGTGCAGGCGCGAACCCGTGCCGCACACTCCCGTGTGGTTCATGCGCCAGGCCGGCCGCTCCCTGCCCGAGTACCGCAAGGTGCGCGAGGGCGTCCCCATGCTCGAGTCCTGCATGCGGCCCGAGCTGATCACCGAGATCACGCTGCAGCCGGTGCGCCGGCACAACGTCGACGCGGCGATCTACTTCAGCGACATCGTCGTCCCGCTGAAGGCCATCGGCCTCGGCCTCGACATCCGGCCCGGCGTCGGCCCGGTCGTCGAGGAGCCCATCCGCACCCGCGCCGATCTGGCCCGGCTGCGCGACCTCACGCCCGAGGACGTCCCCTACGTCACCGAGGCGATCGGCATGCTCACCGAGGAGCTGGGCCCGACCCCGCTGATCGGTTTCGCGGGCGCGCCTTTCACCCTCGCGAGCTACCTCGTCGAGGGCGGTCCCTCTCGCACGTACGAGAACGCCAAGGCGATGATGTACGGCGACCCCGAGCTGTGGGCCGACCTGCTGGACCGCCTCGCCGACATCACCGCCGCCTTCCTGAAGGTGCAGATCGAGGCCGGCGCGAGCGCGGTCCAGCTGTTCGACTCCTGGGTCGGCGCCCTCGCCCCGGCGGACTACCGGCGCTCGGTCATGCCTTCTTCCGCGAAGGTCTTCGAAGCCGTGTCCGGCTACGGCGTGCCGCGCATCCACTTCGGTGTCGGCACCGGAGAGCTGCTGCCGCTCATGGGCGAGGCCGGCGCGGACGTCGTCGGCGTCGACTGGCGCATCCCGCTGGACGTGGCCCAGGGCCGCGTCGGCCCCGGCAAGGCGCTCCAGGGCAACCTCGACCCGACGATCCTGTTCACCGACAAGGACACCGTCGAGGCCAGGGCCCGCGAGGTGCTGGACGCGGCCGCCGGCCTCGAGGGGCACGTCTTCAACCTCGGCCACGGCGTCCTGCCGAACACCGACCCGGACGCGCTGACCCGCCTCGTGGACTACGTCCACACCGCGACCGCGCGCTGACTCACCAGGTGTAACGGGGCCGCGCCCGTCTGCCGAACAGCAGGCCGCGCGGCTCCGGCGGGGCAGGGGTGCCGGGCTTGAGCGGCCAGGCCAGCAGCATGCCCGCCAGGAAGCCGACCACGTGCGCCGCGTAGGCCACGGCGCCGGCACCGGTGACGCCGTGCCCGGAGGAGTACACCGCCTGCAGCACGAACCAGAATCCGAGTACCAGCCAGGCCGGCAGCCTGAGCGGCAGGAAGATCAGGAACGGCACGAGGACCCATACCCGCGCCCTCGGCCACAGCACGATGTAGGCGCCGAGCACCCCCGCGATCGCGCCGGACGCGCCGATCAGCGGTTCGCCCGAGCCGGCGTTGAGCAGTGCGAAGCCGTAGCCGGCCGCGTACCCGCAGGCGACGTAGAAGAGGAAGAAGCGGATGTGGCCCATCCGGTCCTCGACGTTGTTGCCGAAGATCAGCAGGAAGAGCATGTTGCCCAGCAGGTGCAGCCAGCTGCCGTGCAGGAACATCGCCGTGAACACCGACAGCGGGGGCGACTTGGCGTAGCGGGGCGGGGCCACGACGCAGCCCGGGCCGTGCGGCCCCACGCCCACGTCTCCCGTGGGGACCAGCCTGGGCAGCTGATGGTGGACCAGCTCTCTGGGGACCGCCGCGTAATGGTCCATGAAGGCCTGCAGATGGCACAGTTGCGCCAGGTCGCTGCCGCCGGCCACGGAACCGGACATGCCCGGCGTGGTGACGAACACGAGGACGTTCGCGGCGATCAGGGCGTACGTCACCCAGGGGGTGCGGCGCACCGGGTTCACGTCATGGACGGGGATGACCACACAGAAGTAGTGCCCGGGATGCGGCGGGCGAATCGGTGAACGCCGCGGTGTGGGTGTCCGTATGGGTTCTCAACCGACGTGAGGACAGGCGATGAGCGAACGAAACACTCCTCCCATGCATGCTCTGCCCGACGGTGAGGCGGAGATCTCTCTGGTCGTACGGCTCCCCTGGGAGGACGTCGCACGGCTCGGCCAGGAGGCCGGGCGGCTCGCCTCGCAGATGCAGCGGCCGGTGACGCTCGACGAAGCGGTCAGCTACCGGCTGCGCTCCGCCCGGCCGTCCGCCACGCACGCCAAACCCGCCGGAGAGCAGCCGCAGGCGGCCGTGTCCGCTCTGCCGCGCATCAGCACAACCGCCTAGGCCGAGGCCTGGGAGACCCGCACCTTCGCCGCCGCCTTTCTCGCCGCCACCAGGACCGGGTCCCACACCGGTGAGAAGGGCGGGGCGTAGCCCAGGTCCAGGGCCGTCATCTGTTCCACCGTCATGCGCGCCGTCAGCGCCACCGCGGCGATGTCGACCCGTTTCGCCGCGCCCTCGCGGCCGACGATCTGGACGCCGAGCAGCCGGCCCGTGCGGCGTTCCGCGAGCATCTTCACCGTCATCGGGGAGGCGCCGGGGTAGTAGCCGGCCCGGCTGGTGGACTCGATGGTGACCGTCTCGTACCGCAGGCCCACCCGGTCGGCGTCCTTCTCACGGAGGCCGGTGCGGGCGATCTCCAGGTCGCAGACCTTGCTGACCGCCGTGCCCACCACGCCCGGGAAGGTGGCGTAGCCGCCCCCGGCGTTGGTGCCGATGACCTGGCCGTGCTTGTTGGCGTGGGTGCCGAGGGGGACGTACTGGTCCTGGCCGGAGACCAGGTTCAGCACCTCGACGCAGTCACCGCCCGCCCAGATGTTCTCGTGTCCGCGCACCCGCATCGCAAGGTCGGTGAGCAGGCCGCCGTGGGCGCCGAGGGGCAGGTCCGCGGCCACGGCGAGAGCGGTTTCCGGACGTACCCCGATGCCGAGGACCACCACGTCCGCCGGGTATTCGGCGTCCTGCGTGGCCACCGCGCGGGCCCGGCCGTCCTCACCGGTGAGGATCTTGGTGACCTCGGCGTCGTTCACCATCGTGATGCCGAGGCCCTCCATGGCCCGGTGCACCAGGCGGCCCATGTCCGCGTCGAGCGTCGACATGGGCTCCCTGCCGCGGTTGACGACCGTCACCTCGAAGCCGTGGTTGATCAGCGCCTCCGCCATTTCCACGCCGATGTAGCCGGCCCCGACGACCACCGCCCTGCGGCCACGCGTGCGTGCCAGCGTCCGGAGCAGGGCCTCGCCGTCGTCGAGGGTCTGCACGCCGTGCACCCCGGGCGCGTCCGCGCCGGGCAGGTCGGGGCGGACGGGGCGCGCGCCGGTCGCGATGACGAGCTTGTCGTACGACGTCCAGGACTCGGCGCCGGAATCGACGTCACGCGCGCGTACCCGCTGTCCGGCCACGTCGATCTCGGTGACCTCGGTGCGCAGCCGCACATCGATCGCCCGCGCCCGGTGTTCCTCGGGGGTGCGGGCGACCAGGTCGTCCCGCTCGGGGACGTCGCCGCCCACCCAGTACGGGATGCCGCACGCCGAGAAGGAGGTGAAGTGGCCGCGCTCGAAGGCCACGATCTCCAGTTCTGCCGGTCCCTTCAGCCGGCGTGCCTGCGATGCCGCGGACATGCCCGCGGCATCGCCGCCGATCACGACCAGCCGTTCCGTCCCGCCCCGCCCGTCGCCCATGCTCATGGGACCACGCTACGGGGCGAGGGCGGGTCAGTCCCGCTCGGGCCGCTCGCCGGTGGACTCCGGCGCGGGGCGCGCCGACGGCAGCGGGCCCAGCGCGGTCATCGCGGGCGCGGGCTCCCGGCGCCGCGGCAGCCGCGGCCGTACGACCCGCAGCCACAGCAGCGTCAGCAGGGCCGCGGAGGCCGCGAACGGCAGGGCCGCGCCGAGCGCGAGGACGATCCAGCGCAGCACGGTGACGAACACGTGCCATCCGCCCGACAGCGCGTCCACGACACCGGGGGAGTGGTGGCCGGTGGCCTTCTTCACCGGCGTCTCGGACAGCGACAGGGTGATGGTGGCCAGGCTCGTGCGGTCCTTCAGGGACGCCTGCCGGGACAGCAGCGCCTCCAGGTCGGCCTGACGGCTGCTCAACTCTCCCTCCAGCGAGACGACATCGCTCAGCCCGGTCGCCCGGTCCATCAGCGCGCGGATCCGGTCCACGCTCGCCCGCTGCGACTTGACGCGGCCGGCCACGTCCACGACCTGGTCGGTGACGTCCACGGCCCTGGCCGTGCGGTCGATCAGCCTGCCTGTGCCCTGGAGTTCGGCGAGGACCGTCTCGTACCTGCCGGACGGGACGCGCAGCACCACCCGGGTGTGCTCGTGGCCACCGGAGACCCGGCTCGTGTTCTCCTCGCCGACGTAACCGCCCGCGCCCTCGGCGGCGGCCCGCGCCCGGTCCAGGGCCTCGGGCACGCTCTTCACCTGGACGGTGAGGGAGGCGGTCCGGACGATCGCGTCCTGGGTGAGCGGGGACTTCGTGGGGGCCGGCGCGGTGCCGCCGGCCCGGTCCGGCCCGGCGGTCATGCCGGCGCCGTTCGCCGCGGACTTCGCCGAGGCGCCGCCGCCCGAGTCGTCCGCACCGCACCCGGCGAGCGCGAGGGCGGCGGCGAGCAGGATCGCGGACAGGGAGCGGACGGATGGTGCGGGACGTGGTGTGCGCATGGGCGGATCCCCCCGGGAGGGCTGTGGCCGGTGCCGGTCCTTCGACGGCGGGCCGGGCGGAAACGTTTGGCCGCATCCGGTCCCGATGAGGTCACGGTCCGGACTCGGCCCGGCCTCCGGCGGCGGGCGGGAGTGTCAGTGGGGGTCTGAGAGAGTGGGGGCATGAGCGCAACGGGTACGCGTACGGGACATGTCGTCGTCATCGGAGCCGGTATCGCCGGGCTGGCCGCCGCCCACAGGCTGCTCGGACGCGCCGCGCGCGTGACCGTACTGGAGGCCGCGGACCGCGTCGGCGGCAAGCTGCTGCCCGGTGAGATCGCGGGCGTACGCGTCGACCTGGGCGCCGAGTCGATGCTCGCCCGCCGCCCCGAGGCGGTGAACCTCGCCCGCGAAGTGGGCCTGGCCGAGCGGCTCCAGCCCCCGGCCACCGCCACCGCCTCGATCTGGACCCGCGGTGCCCTGCGCCCCATGCCCAAGGGCCATGTGATGGGCGTGCCCGGCACCGCCGCCGCGCTCACCGGCGTACTGTCCGACGAGGGCCTCGCCCGCATCGAGCGCGACGCCGACCTGCCGCGCACCGAGATCGGCGAGGACGTGGCCGTGGGGGAGTTCGTCGCCGCCCGGCTCGGCCGCGAGGTCGTCGACCGCCTGGTGGAGCCCCTGCTCGGCGGGGTGTACGCGGGCGACGCGTACCGGATCTCGATGCGCTCGGCGGTCCCGCAGCTCTTCCAGGCCGCCCGCACCCACGCCTCCCTCACCGAGGGCGTCCGGGAGATCCAGGCCAGGGCGGCGGCGCAGCAGCAGACCGGTCCCGTCTTCATGGGCATCGAGGGCGGCGTCGGCACCCTGCCGCTCGCGGTCGCCGGATCCGTCCGGGCGCGCGGCGGCGAGATCCTGACCGGCACGCCGGTCACCGCGCTGCGCCGGGAGGCACCCGGCGGCTGGCGGATCACCGCCGGTGAGCGCGTGCTGCACGCCGACGCCGTGATCGTCGCCGTGCCCGCCCCGGCCGCCGCGCGGCTGCTGCGCGCCGAGTCCCCGGAGGCCGCGGCCGAGCTGGCCGCCGTGGAGTACGCCTCGATGGCGCTGGTCACCCTCGCCTACCGCCGCGCCGGCCTGAGCCTCCCGGCGGGCAGCGGCTTCCTGGTCCCGCCCGTCGACGGCCGCACCATCAAGGCGTCCACGTTCGCCTCGCACAAGTGGGGCTGGATCTCCGAGGAGGACCCGGACGTGCTCGTGCTGCGCACCTCCGTGGGCCGCCACGGGGAGACCGAGATCCTCCAGCGGGACGACGCGGCCCTGGTCGAGGTCTCCCGGCACGACCTGCGGGAAGCCACCGGCCTGGACGCCGTGCCCCTGCGGACCCGGGTCACCCGCTGGACCGACGGCCTGCCGCAGTACCCGGTCGGGCATCACGCGCGGGTGGCCCGCATCCGCGAGCACGTCGCCAAGCTGCCGGGCCTCGCGGTCTGCGGCGCGCAGTACGACGGCGTCGGCATCCCGGCGTGCATCGCGAGCGCCTACGCGGCGGCCGACCAGCTCCGCGGCGACCTGAGCGGAATCCGGGAGCTTACGGCCAACCCGGTGCAGAGCCTGCACGGCGGAGCGGGAGAATAGGGACCATGAGTGACGACGCCCCCACCACCGAGTCCGGCAGGATCCCGAACAAGGGCAAGCTGGCCAAGGACCTCAACGAGGTCATCCGCTACACCCTGTGGTCGGTCTTCAGGCTGAAGGACGTGCTGCCGGAGGACCGCGCGGGTTACGCCGACGAGGTCCAGGAGCTGTTCGACCAGCTCGCCGCCAAGGACGTGACGATCCGCGGCACCTACGACCTCTCCGGCCTGCGCGCCGACGCCGACCTCATGATCTGGTGGCACGCCGAGACCAGCGACCAGCTCCAGGAGGCGTACAACCTCTTCCGCCGCACCAGGCTGGGCCGCGCGCTGGAGCCGGTGTGGTCGAACATGGCGCTGCACCGCCCGGCCGAGTTCAACCGCTCGCACATCCCGGCGTTCCTCGCCGACGAGACGCCCCGCGACTACGTGAGCGTCTACCCGTTCGTGCGGTCCTACGACTGGTACCTGCTGCCCGACGAGGACCGCCGCCGCATGCTCGCCGACCACGGCAAGATGGCCCGCGGCTACCCGGACGTGCGCGCCAACACGGTCGCCTCGTTCTCCCTCGGTGACTACGAGTGGATCCTGGCCTTCGAGGCCGACGAGCTGTACCGCATCGTCGACCTCATGCGCCACCTGCGCGGCTCGGAGGCCCGCAGGCACGTCCGCGAGGAGGTCCCGTTCTTCACGGGCCGCCGCAAGGACATCGCGGACCTGGTGGCGGGGCTGGCCTAGACGCGCCGACCGGCCCTGCCCCTGGGGACGTTCCGCCGGGACTTCTTGGCCGGCTCCCCTGCCTTCGGCGACAGGTGCGGCGCGCACGATGCGCGCCGCACGGGAACACGCCCCTGCAGCAGGTAGGCCTCCAGATAGCCGTTGACGCACTGGTTGGCGCCGCCCCCGATGCCGTGCGTGCCCGCGTCCCGCTCGGTCACCAGCACCGACCCGGCCAGCCGCCGGTTCATCTCCAGGGCACCCGGGTACGGCGTCGCCGCGTCCCGCTCGGCCGCGAGGATCAGCACCGCCGGCAGTTCGCCCGGCCCGGTCCGCACGTCCAGCGGCCGCTGCCGGGGAGCCGGCCAGTAGGCGCACGGCAGGTTCAGCCAGGCGTTGTCCCAGGTCTCGAACGGCGCCACCCGGGCCAGCCGGGTGTTGTCGCGGTCCCAGACCTTCCAGTCCGTCGGCCAGGACGCGTCGTTGCACTCCACGGCCGTGTAGACCGCGCTGCCGTTCTCCGCCTCGGCGGCCGTCCGCGCGCTCGGCGCGGCCAGCCGGACCAGCGGCTTCGGATCGCCGTGCAGGTAGGCCGACAGGGCCTCCGCCCGGCTCGGCCAGAAGTCGTCGTAGTACCCGGCCATCAGAAAGGCGTTCTGCAACTGGCCGGGACCGACCTTGCCGCCCGCCGCCCTCCCGGCCAGCCGCTGCCGCGCGGTCTCGTAGCTGCGCTGCACCTTCCCGGCGGTGTCACCGAGCTTGTAGACGTCGTCGTGGCGGGCGACCCAGCCGCGGAAATCCGCCCAGCGGCCCTCGAACGCGGCCGACTGGTCGAGGTTGTCGCGGTACCAGATCTTGTCCGGGGCCGGGTCCACCGCCGAGTCCAGCACCATGCGCCGTACGTGCGAGGGGAACATCGCCGCGTACAGCGCGCCGAAGTACGTGCCGTACGACGCCCCCATGAACGTCAGCCGGTCCTCGCCCAGTGCCGCGCGCAGCACGTCCAGGTCGCGGGCGTTGTTCAGCGAGGTGTAGTGCCGCAGCGTGCCGCCGGAGCGCTCGGCGCAGCCGCGCGCGTACGCCTTGGCCTGCGCGATGCGCTGCCGCTTGTACGCCTCCGACGGGTGCGCCGGTGACGCGGTGGGCGCCTTGACGTAGCGCTTCGGGTCCTCGCAGGACAGGGGCGCCGAGCGGCCGACGCCGCGCGGGGCGTAGCCGACCAGGTCGTAGGCGGCGGCGATGCGCTGCCACTGCGGGGCCACGCCGATCAGCGGGAAGGACATGCTGGACGCGCCGGGACCGCCCGGATTGAAGACGAGGGCGCCCTGCCGGCGTACCTTGCGCTTGCTGTTGTGCGGGTCCCTGTGCGTCGCGGCGATCCGGCTGACGGTCAGCTTGATCTGCTTGCCGTCCGGGTGGGTGTAGTCGAGCGGAACGGTCACCGTGCCGCAGCGCAGGTTGCCCGGCGCGTGCGGCACATCGGCGGAGGAACACGCGCCGAAGTCGATGCCGGCCGCCCGGGCACGGGCCACGGCCACCTCGGTCCCGCGCAGCTCGGCCGCGCCGGGCAGTCCGCCCGTGGCCGGCGCGCCGCCGGCCGGGACGGCGGCCAGTGTGGTCACGAGCAAGGACCCGGCGGCCGAGTACAGGGCGGCAGCTCTCATCGCGTATCCCTTCGGTGCAGCGGCGGCGATGGCTCGGCTGCCACGCCCCGGCGACAACAAAAGGGATATTTCGTTCGGCTGAGGGTGAAGGCAAGCACCACCCGGCCGGTGTCGGCCCCAATGCCCCCTATGCGCCCCCGAAGACGGTCTGGACGCCCTCACTCCCGCCAGGGCTGGTCGCGGTGCGTGAAGGCGGCGCGCAGCTGCGGCTCCCCGATCGCGCGGATGCCGCGTACGGCGACCGAGGTCAGGAACGACCGTTCGTCACCGGCGGGCCTGCGCACCAGGGCGCCGAGCAGCCGCTGCCCGGCCGGGGAGGCCCAGCGCGAGTACGGATGCACCTCGAAGCGGGCGATGGCCAGGCAGCTGAGCGACAGCGTGAGGGGCAGGGCGAACCACAGGCCGACCAGGAGCCGCGGCGTCCCGGTATGGACCGGCAGCAGCAGCGCGGTCACCCCGAGCACCGCCACCACCGACGCCGCCGCGCGTACCTGGCGCACGGCGGAACCCACGGTCGCACCGGCGCCGTCCGGGACGGCGAGACCGGCGCGCACCAGCCGGTCGGCGAGCCGCCGTACGGCCTCGGCGCCCGCCGCGCGTGCCCGCACGGGTGCGATGCGCGACTGGCCTGCCGGCCCTATGGCGCCTATGACGGACTGCTCCATCTCGTCACGCCCCGCGGGGTCCACCACCGTGGCCCAGCCGGTGTGCGCGAGCAGCAGGCGCCGCTGGCGCGCCATGGAGACCATGGTCACATCGGCGACCCGGGCGGGGCCGCCGCAGAGGAAGGCCGCCTCGTACAGCGTCAGATCGTGCTCCCGTTCCGCCGTCGTGGCTTCCGTGTCCAAGGCTGCGGCGCGGACGGCCGCCAGGCACAGCCGGGTGCACGCCGTACCGGCGAAAGCCCAGGCCAGGAGGAGGAGAAGGACCCAGAACATGACGTGTTTCTATGCCAGAGGCCTGGGTTGGCGCCATGCCTTGTTCACCATCCGGACACAGTGTTGCCGGTCTGTGACGTTCCGTTTCGCGCCCAGGTCAGGGGCTGCTCGGCGGCGGGCTGGTGGTGGCGGGCGGCAGGGAGTACGACTCGCCCGCAGAGGGTGCGACCGGCTCGGCGGCGCCGGGGTCGACCATGGGCGGGGACGGCACGGGAGTGGGGGAGGCGGCCAGATCGCGCGCGAGGGCGGCGAAGTCGACGTACCCCGTCGCCTCCAGGGCCTTGATGTGGTCCAGGAAGGTCGCGTTCGCGTCGTCGGCCAGATCGCGGACCAGGGAGTTCTGCGTGGCGGCCCGTACCTGCCCGACCAGCGCGAACACCCGGCCGTGGGCGAGCCGGAGGATCTCGGTGAACTGGCGGTCGAAGTCCTGCCCCTGTGCCGCCTTCAGGGTGTCGAGCCACTGATTCTGCTGCGCGTTCGGCTCGTTGGGCAGCGGGACGCCGAGCTGGGTGGCCACGGTGCGGACATGGGCGTCCAGCGAGGTGTGCCCGTCGACCAGGTGCCGGCCCGCGGTGCGCACGGCGGCCGCGGTGCCCTTCTGCTCCGCCAACTCGCCGGCGGGCAGCGCCCAGAGCCCCGCCAGCCGGACCTTCGCGAGGAAGTCGCGGTCCTGCGCGGACAGGGGGCCGTACGGGGTCGTCACGGTCTGGGTGCTCAACACGGTCGCGTCGGTGGCGTCCTGGCGGTCGGCGTAGGACAGGACCGGGTAGAGCAGTGCCGCCGCGGTCGCCGCGAGGGCGGCGATGACCAGCCCGGTGCCGTTGAATATGCCTCGGCCCTTGATCGGGGGTCGGGGTCGCATGGCGCCTCCTGTAGCGCACCGCACGCGAGTGTGCATGAGGGTGGGGTGCGGGCAGGCATATTACTCGGTGAGATTCATGTCCCGGTCGGGTGCGGTGTGGTCGTCGTCCGGGTGCGGGGCGTCGTGGGGTGTCGGTGCGCGCCGGGGTCCGCGGGTGTGTCGTGGCCGGTCGCGCGGTTCCCCGGTCCCGTGGGGACGTTTTCAGACGCGGTCCCGCAGCAGGACCCTCCGCGTCACCCGCGCCACCCGTGCCACCCGCCCCCTCGGCCTCGGGGCCGGGCCCGCCCGGTCCAGCCACCACTCCCGCAGCTTCCGCCGGGCCCCGGCGTCTTCCGGTCGCCCCGTCTCCAGCAGATGCCCGGCGAAGTCGAGCGCGTCCCGCCGGTACCCCCCGCCCATCGGCCGTTCCCGCGCGTATTCCAGGAACGCCGCCCGGTACCCCTCACCGAGCAGGACCGGCAGCTCCGGCGCCACCTTCGCCACCACGTCCGCCCGTTTCGCGGCGAGAGTTCGCGCCTGCACCCCCATGCGGACCCGGTCGAATCCCTCGGGTACCGGCGTCCCGGCCACCAGCGAGGACAGGACGGCGGCCTGGGCGACTGCGAGCCGCTCCCGGGAGGCGACCGCAGGCCGTGCCAGAAGGGCGACACCCCCGCCCGCCGCCCCGCCCACGGCAACGGCCCCCGTGCCCTGGCGGGCCCGCTCGCGGCCGGCCCGCACCGCCTCCCCGATCATGGCCACCTCCCGCTCCAGCTCGGCCGGTTCGGGGAAGTTCTCGTCCCGTTCCAGCAGGACACCGGGCGGGGCGGTGCGGGAGGCGAGGTCGGTCAGGATGTCGAGCACCGGCCGCGGCACGGGGTGCGCATGGCTGTCGTGCCAGACTCCGTCGCGCTCGAAGCCGCCCGCGACATGGACGTAGGCGATCGCCTCGACGGGCAGCGCGGCCAGCGCCCGGGCCGGGTCGTCGCCCCGGTTGACGTGGTTGGTGTGCAGATTGGCCACGTCGATCAGCAGCCGTACGCCGGTGCGCTCGACCAGCTCGGACAGGAACTGTCCCTCGGTCAGCTCCTCACCCGGCCAGGAGAACAGCGCGGCGATGTTCTCCAGGGCGAGCGGCACGGGAAGGGCGTCCTGGGCGATGCGCACGTTCTCGCACAGCACGTCCAGCGCGTCCCGCGTGCGGGGTACCGGCAGCAGATGGCCGGCCTCCAGGCCCGGGGAGGCGGTGAGCGGCCCGCCCGCGCGGACGAAGGCGATGTGCTCGGTGACCAGCGGCGCGCCCAGCGCCTCGGCCCGCTCCGCGAGCGCCGTCAGCCGGACCGCGTCGGGACGGTCGGCGCCGCCCAGGCCCAGGGAGACGCCGTGCGGGACCACGCTCACCCCGCGCTCGCGCAACCGCACCAGTGATGCCGGAAGATGGCCGGGGCAGATGTTCTCCGCCACGACCTCCACCCAGTCGACGCCCGGCATGCGCTCCACGGCGTCCGCGATCTCCGGCCGCCAGCCGATCCCCGTGCCCAGTCGCCCCATGGTTCCCCCTCCTCCGAACGGCGAGCCCCTCGAGCCCTCCTTCGAATGACGGGGGTATGGCCCCGGCGGCCGGCCCCGAATCCCCCGGAGCCGGGTTCAGAGCAACATTTGAGCTTCAGCTCCCTGCCGGACACCGCCGCAAAACGTCCCCGCAGGCGCAGCGCCGCCACCAGCGGGCCGGAGTCCTCGGGTACGTCCACGGCCGGGGCGGAGGAGAAACCGGGGCCGGGCCGGCCGGGACCGTCCGGTACCTGGCGGCCCGCGGCGAGCGCGGCGACGACGACGTGTCCGGGGAGGTCCACCGCGGTGCCGAGGGCGGCGACGTCCCAGGCGTGCACCACATGGCCGACGAAGCGGAAGCCGGCGGCCCGGCCGCCCGGAACGCCGCCCAGGTTCGGCAGAACGAACTCCCGCTCCGTCACCGCCGGTCCGGCGGAGGCGGAGAGCACCGCGGCGGTCGAGCGGTGGCTCCGGGCGGGCTCGCCCAGGTCCTCCTGCTCCTTCCGCTGCGCCGGCTCCGGTCCGCCCCGCGTGCCGCGGACGACCCGCGCCCGTCGACCCGCCCGTCGACCCGCGTCGTCGGTCCCTCCTGATCGGTCCTTCCTGATCGGTCCTTCCTAGCGCAGCGCCCGATGGTCGGCGACGACCGTGCACGAGCCCGGAGCGATCTCCGTGAAGCCGGCGTCCCGTACGACCGGCAGCCCGCTGCCGGTCAGCCCTGCCCAGTCGGCGGGGTCGGCCGTCCGCACGGCCAGCGCGAAGCCCGTGTCGCGCCAGGCGGTGCGCTCCGCATCGGACAGCGCCCACCAGGCCAGCTGGGCGCCGTGCCCGGCCTGGGCCATCGCCTTCCCGGCCGACATCTCCAGCCCTGGGTTCAGCCACAGCACCGGATGGGCCGGGTCGGCGGCGGCCGGCCCCTCGGGGTCGTCCAGCTCGGTGCCGGACACCTGGAGCTTGGCCAGGTCCTTGGGCCAGCCGTCGAGTGGGACCGGCGGAAAGACCCGCACCTGTGCAGACTTGCCGGTCACCGTGATCCCGGGCAGCGCCTCGGCCCGCCGCCACTCGGCGCCCCGTGCCCGCCGGACGACCTTGCGGATCCGCGCGTCCTCCCAGTCGCGGACCGCCTCCGCCCACTCGCCGTCGCCGTGCGCCCGCTCGTCCCCGAGCAGCACGAGCACCGCCCGGGCGGCCGTCTCCAGCGCGTCCGTGCGCGCGGGCGGCGCATCCCGCTCGATCCGTACGACGAGGGGCAGCACGAACTGGGGTGCTTCGTCGCGCGGATTGCGCTCGGCCTGGAAGGGACTGTTCCCGGGGGACGGCAGACTCTGGCTCACACCAGCCAACTCTAAGGGGCGCAGGTCCGTGCCCCTTTTATGGCCCCGTCGCGGGGGCGCGGACCTCTCATGCAACGGGTGGCGACGAAATCCCCCCACTGAACAGCGGCCAACGGAGCCGTGTGCGCAGGTTCGAATCCTGCTGGTGGCGCTCCCGGACTCGGCGGCCGCGTTCACCGGGAGCCTGGGATCTCAGGGCTCCCGCGTGAGCGGCTGTGCGTGGCGTCAGCGTGCGAACTTTTCGATGGCCGCTGGGGTGACGGGGGTGAAGAAGTTGACGAGGTTGCCGTCGGGGTCGCGGAACAACAGTGACCGGTTGCCCCAGGGCATCGTGGTGGGCTCGGTGACGAAGTCGGTGACGAAGCCGGTCAGGCTCTGGTGCACGCGGTCCACGTCGTCGACGAGGAACTCGGTGATCACGCTGTGGTTGTCTGCCGGGCGGGCAGAGCCCGGGGCGAACAGCGGGACGGTGCGGGTGTCGGCGATCGCGAGGGTGGCGCCTGCGGTCCTGAGTTCGGCGAAGTCCTTGGTGGCCCACATCGCCCGCGCCCCGGTGGCGCGCTCGTAGAACTCGACGAGGCGCGCTACGTCGCTGGTGATGATGCGGATCGAGACGAAGTCCATGGGGATCTCCTTGGCCGTGCTGGAGGTGTGCACAGCGCAGGCTAGGAGAAATAGGGGACAGGATCGGTCCTGTATTCGCGTTAGGCTGCGACCATGTCTCGACCCACCGGCCGCGTGCTGACACTCCTGGAGCTGCTGCAGTCGGGCGGCACCCGGACGGTGGCCGAACTCGCCGACCGGCTCGGCGTCGAAGGGCGCACGGTGCGGCGGTACGTGGACCAGTTGATCGATTTGGACGTGCCGGTGGAATCGGTGCGCGGCCGTTACGGCGGGTACCGGCTGGCTCCCGGGTACCGCTTGCCTCCGCTCATGCTCAGCGACGACGAGGCGCTGGCCGTGCTGCTCGGCCTGGTCGCCGGTCGCCGAGCGGGGTTGACGACGATGGAGCGCACGGCGAGCGAGACGGCATCGGCGAAGATCCGGCGGGTGCTGCCCAAGCGCATCGCCCGTCGGCTCGACACACTCCTGGAAGCCCTCGCCTTCACGGATCAGCCCGGTGATTTCGACACCCCGGACGCCGAGGTCCTGCTCACCGTCGCCGATGCGGTGCGCCACCGTCGACCGGTCTCGATCCGCTACACCGACCGCGACGGACGGCGCAGCGAACGCATGCTGCACGCGTACGGGATCGTCGCCCATGCGGGCCGGTGGTACGTCACGGGCAAAGACGCCCAGATCGGCGCGGACCGAACCTTCCGGCTCGATCGCATCGCAGACGCGCGGACGCTGCCCGGCTCGTTCGAAGCGCCCGTGGGTACCGGTCCGGCGCAGCGCGTGTTGTCAGCGTTCGCCACGGCCGAGTACCGGCATGAGGTGACCTTGCGGATCCACGGGACGATGGGGCAGATCCGCGCCCATCTTCCCGCCAGCGTCGCGAGCCTGGAGGAGCACGCGCCCACGGCAGGCGAGGACCGGGCGACCGAGCGCTGGCTGCGCGTCCAGCTACGGGCGGAGCGGCTCGACTGGTTGCCTCCCGTACTCGCCTCACTCGACCGGCCGTTCGTCATCGAGCGCCCCGATGAACTGCGCGACCTCGTCATCGCGCTCGCCGATCGCCTCGCGTCCTACGCACGCCAAGCCTGACCGCGAGCAACCAATGTCATGAGACGGCACATCCAGGCGGCCCCACGCAACTCTTGACCACCTGCCGGACCGACAGGCCACCACGCCGTGGGGGGACCGGGAAACGACCGGGCCCCTGGACAGGATGCCGGGAGCCTCGGGCACGGCAGGCTGCGTTTCATTCGTACTCGCGAAGCAGATCCTCGACAGGCCGGCGCCGGACAGCAAGTCCCTCACGCCGATGAGTCGCCCACCCTCGCAGGGGGCGACTCATCACGATGCTGTGGTTACAGCGACCGCTCGATCTTCCGCTCCTCGACCTGCTCTTCCGCTTTGGTCCTCTCGTCGCGGACGGTGTACCGCGCCTGGGGCGACTCACCCTGGATACGCCGGATCTCTCCGGTGTGCTTCTGGTTGTCCTGCCCCTGGTACTCCACACGATCGCCCTTGCTGAACTGCGTCACTGTCTCCACCTTCCCAAGCTGACTGACACGGGTTCGCCCGTCTGAAGTGCGAGACCCGCCGCGCATCCGCTCTGAGCGCGGGGCGCAGTGTCATGACACCGTGACTCATGCGCCGCAGCGACCGCTGTGGGCCGAACGAGGTAAAGCGGTCCACGGGTGCCGGCTTGCACTGCTCGAAATGGCCCACCGTAGCTGACAATCGTCCGCTCACCTGCGCGTTCTCACTGCCGAGTGTCGGCGACGGCTGACTGCCGGCCGGGCGGCCCTGCTCAGGCCGCGGCCTTCGCCGTGGCCGTCCGGCTCACCGCATACCGGTCATCCCGGCTGTCCCGGCACCGTCAGCGGTGACCGCTGGTCTCGCCGATCAGGGTGGACACCTTCACGAACCGGTAGCCGCGCTTGCGCAGTTCCGGTACGACCGCGCGGACGACCCGTTCAGTGGTGGGGGCGGCGCTGCGGGTGCAGTGCATGATGACGACCGAGCCGGGCTTGACCCCGTCCAGCACCTGCCGGGTGACCGCGTCGGCGTCCGTGGCGAACGCGTCGCCGCTGACCACGTCCCACTGGATCGCGGTCAACCCGAGCCCGCTCAGCGCGCGCAGTGCCTTCCGGTCGTAACAGCCGCCGGGGAAGCGGAAGTAGGGCAGTGCGTGCGACACGCCCGCCTTGTGCAGGGAGGCGTACGCCCGCTCCACGTCCGACCGCATCTTGCCGGCGCCGACAGCGGGCAGGCCGTAGCAGTGGTCGGTGAACGCGTAGTGGCTGTAGGAGTGGTTGGCGACCTCGAACTGGGGGTCGTGCCCCAGGCTGCGGGCCTCGACCGGGTACTCGTCGGCCCAGCGGCCGGTCATGAAAATCGTCGCCGGCACCTTCAGTTCGTGCAGGGCGCCGATGAGGTCCGGGTTGTCGAAGTGCTCGCCGGCGGCGGCGCGCGGTCCTTCGGCGGCGGTCATGTCGGCGTCGAAGGTCAGCGCGACGGTCTTGCCCAGGGTGCGCGGGCCGTGCTCGAAGACCGGGGTCAGACCCTCAGGACCCGGGGCCAGTACGGGCGGACGCGGAGCGGACGGAGAGGCGGAGACGGGGGATTTGGCCGGGGCCTGACGGGCACCGCCCGTGTGGCCCGCGCTACCACAGGCGGCGAGAGCCGCGCTCAGGGCGCAGACAGCGGTGATTCGGCGTACTCGTGGGGTCACTGTATGAACGTAGGACTGGATGACCGCTTGTATGCCGATATGCCCGGTGGCGCGGCGATACGGTCACCCGCGCGGCGGCCGACCCGGGGAGCGCGGCCGCGATCGGCCTTCGCACAGCCTCACAGGTCCCGCTGCTCCAGCGGCCGGACCGCCGGTCCCTGGATCACCGTGCCGTCGACGGCGAAGCGGGAGCCGTGGCAGGGGCACTCCCAGGCACGTTCGGCCCGGTTGAAGGAGACCAGACAGCCCAGGTGGGTGCAGCGGGCCGAGACCGCGTGCAGGGCGCCCTCCTCGTCCCGGTGCACCGCGACCCGGCCGCCGTCGGCCCGGACCACCGCGCCGTCGCCGGGTGCCAGGTCGTCCACCGAGGCCGGCGGTTTCAGCCGGTCGCCGACGAAGTGCCGGGCCACCTCCGCCTGCGCCTTCAGCAACGACGTCGCCTCGCGCACCACCGGCTTCAGCCGTCGTGGGTCGTACAGTTCGCGCCAGGCGCAGTCCCGGCCGGTGATCAGGGAGGTCAGCAGCAGCCCGGCCATGAGTCCGCCGCTCAGTCCCCAGCCGCCGAACCCGGTGGCGACGTAGGTGTGCCGGGCGGCCGGGTGGAAGGGGCCGACCAGCGGCACCGTGTCGGTGGAGTCGTTGTCCTGGGTGGCCCAGGCATGGTCCAGGGTCACACCGGGGAAGTGCTCCTCGGCCCAGGCCGCGAGGTCGTCGAATCCGGCCCGCACATCGCCGGTGCCGGGCGTGAAGTGTTCCCCGGTGACCACCAGGAGCCGTTGTCCGTCCGTTCCCAACGGTGCGGTGCGCACCGAGCGGGTGTTCTCCTCGGGTGTGATGTACATGCCGTCGATGTCGGGGTGTCCGTCGCCCAGGGGCCCCGCGACGACCAGCTCGCGGCGCGGGGAGAGCCGGGCGAACAGCAGCGCCCGGTCGAACACCGGGTAGTGGGTGGCGATCACGACGTCCCGGGCGGTGACCGTGTGGCCCGCCTCGGTCGTCAGGCGGCACGGCTCCCCGCCCTCCTGCAGTCCGACCACCCGGGTCCGCTCGTACACCTGGCCGCCGCGCGCGACGAGATCGTCGGTGATCGCCCGCAGGTACTTGACCGGGTGGAACTGGGCCTGTCCGGTCACCCGGACCGCGCCCGCCACCGGGAACGGCAGCCCGGTCTCCGTCGTGAACGCCGCCGGCAGCCCCGCCTCCCGCGCCGCCTTCGCCTCCGCCCGCATCTCGTCCACGCGCGAGGGGTCCCGCACGTACGTGTACGCGTCCCGGGTCTCCCACTCGCAGTCGATGCCCAGTTCCTCGACCAGTGCCGCCGCGTGCGCGATCGCCTCCGACTGCGAGCGGGCGTACAGCCGTGCCCCCTCCGGGCCGCGGGTGCGCCGCAGCCGGTCGTAGACGAGGGTGTGCTGGGCGGTCAGTTTGGCGGTCGTGTAGCCGGTGACCCCGGCCGCCGCCCGCGCGGCCTCGAGCACCGCCACCCGCAGCCCGGCGCGGGCCAGCTCGTGCGCGGTGCTCAGCCCGGCGATGCCGGCGCCGACGACGGCCACGTCGACGTCGAGGTCCTCGCCCAGCGTGGGGTGAGCCGGCCCCGGAGCGGTGCGGAGCCAGTACGAGTCGGTGACCTTCCGCTGCTTCTGCATGGCCGCCGGGTACCCGGCTTCGGCCCGCTCAGCGGTCGTTCCCCAGCTGCCCGGTCCGCTTGCGCGCGCACGCGGGTGGGCGCGGCGACCTCACGCGCGCGTCCGGGTGTCTCCGCGGAGCGTGCCCGCGGGCACGTGAGGTCGCCGCACGTTCCCATGCCGGCGGTGGCGGGCCCGGCCCACCGGTTGCCAGGCCGCCTCTCCGCCGGCATGGGGTTCTGGTCGGGCTTCTTACCAGGCCTTGTTGTTGCAGCCCATGGTCGAGCCGATGTGGGTGGCCTGGGCACCCGGGTTGCCCTCGCCGTTGAGCCCGTTGCCCAGCAGGCCGTTGAGGATCCCGACTTCACCCAGGACGTCGAGGTTCAGGTCGTGGTCCTTGCACTGGGAGCTCTGCAGGACGTGGTTGCCCCCGTGGTCTTCCCCGTGCCCGCCGGCGTACGCGGTGCCGGTGGACAGGAAACCGACGCTGCCGAGAGCCGCGACCAGGACGGCGGCCTTGTGAAGTCTGCGCATGTCATCTCCATGGGTGTGAGTGTGCGGATGCGGTCCGTAACGGGTTGACCGCTTACAGTCACGGAGATTAGTATGTAAATATCCCATTTCGGGTGGCGACGCGCCGGTTTCCATGATCTCGTGGCGTGCGCGGAGTCATCACGGCACGGCGCTCACGTCACACCGCTCATGCCATAGCGCTCACCTCACGCGCCCCGCAGCAGCCGCTCCCTGCACTCCGCCACGTCGAAGTCCCCCTCCGGATAGCGCGGGTCCAGTTCCTCCAGGTGCTCCAGCAGCAGGCGGCTGATCGCCCAGTTCCGGTACCACTTGAGGTCCGCCGGGACCACGTACCAGGGTGCGTACGGCGCCGCGCAGCGCTCCAGGGCCAGCTGGTACGCCTCTTGGTAGGCGGGCCACAGGGCGCGCTCGTCGAGGTCGCCGGCATCGAACTTCCAGTGCTTGTCCGGGCGGTCGAGGCGGCGCAGCAGCCGGCGCCGCTGCTCCTCGGAGGAGATGTGGAGGAAGCACTTGACGACGGTCACGCCGTCCTCGGCGAGCCGGCGCTCGAAGTCGTTGATCAGACCGTAGCGGCTGCCGATCTCGGCGGGCCTGGCCAGATGCCGGACGCGGGCGATGAGGACGTCCTCGTAGTGCGAGCGGTCGAAGATGCCGATCTCGCCGGGCCGGGGCAGCGCGGCGCGCACCCGCCACAGGAAGTCGTGCTGCCGCTCCTCCTCGGTCGGCGCCTTGAACGCCCGGATCCGGCAGCCGGACGGGTTGAGCTGGCCGATGACGTGCTTGACCGTGCCGCCCTTGCCGCTGGTGTCCATGCCCTGGAGCACCAGCAGGACCCGCCGCCGGTCCTCCGCCGTGCTCGCGGCCCACAAGCGCTCCTGCAGCACGGCCAGCTGCTTACCGGTGCGCGCGGTGTCCTCGCGGGCCGCCCTCTTCCCGCCCGGGGCACCGGGCGTGGCCCGGGTGTCGTACGCGGCCAGGTCGACCGGCTCGCCCGGCGGGAGCCGCAGCAGCTCCCGGAGATCCTTCGCACCCTTCTTCGCCACCGCTGCCCTTCCCTTCGAGTCCTTCACACCTGTGCAAGGGCGCGCGCCTCCGCAGGGGCGCGGGGAACCGGGCCACCCGCCACGGCGGCGCCGCGGACGGACGACGGCCCCTCGGGGCACTGTCCGCGCGCCGCCCTATCCGCGCCCGTACCGGCCCGTCAACGTGCCCATGGCGACCGTGTGCCCCGAAAGTGCCCGCAGCAGATCGGAGGCGGTGGACCCTGCGGCGAGCGACAACCGGCGATCGGCGGCGTAGACCGTCAGGACATAGCGGTGCGGCCGGTCCCGGCGCGGCGGGCACGGTCCGCCGTACCCGGGCCTGCCGAAGTCGTTGCGGCCCTCTGCCGAACCGTGCGGACGCTCCCCGGCGGACAGGTGCCGGGTGCGCGGGTCGATGTCCCACATCAGCCAGTGCGTGAACGTGCCGTGCGGGGCGTCGGTGTCCCGCAGCAGCAGGGCGAGCGTGGCCGCGTGCGCCGGTACGCCGCTCAGGGCCAGCGGAGGGGAGACGTCGGCGCCGTCGCACGTA
Organism: Streptomyces sp. NPDC046759; assembly: GCF_040645475.1. Lineage (NCBI taxonomy): Bacteria > Bacillati > Actinomycetota > Actinomycetes > Kitasatosporales > Streptomycetaceae > Streptomyces > Streptomyces sp. NPDC046759. The sequence continues at coordinate 321,746 of NZ_JBEYYJ010000002.1, forward strand.
TGCCGCCGCGGGATGGAGCCGCCGTCGGCATAGGCCTCGCTGGTGACGGTCAGCCGCCGTACGGCGGTGGGGGACGGGGCCGAGGTCGTACGGCCGCCGTCCCCGCACCCCGCCACGACGGCGAGTGCGGCCACGGCGCACACCATGCTCCAGCGCATGCACGGCACGCTAGCCGGAGCGGAGCTCTCCGTCACCGTTCGACGCGGGCTGCTGGTTGCCCCTTTCCAGGAAGTGCAGCAGCTCCACCGGGATGGGCAGGACCAGCGTGGAGTTCTTCTCGGCGGACACCGCCATCACCGTCTGGAGCAGCCGCAGCTGGAGGGCCGCGGGGGTGCCGGACATCTGCTGGGCGGCCTCGGCCAGCTTCTTGGAAGCCTGCAGCTCGGCGTCCGCGTTGATGATCCGGGCCCGGCGTTCCCGGTCGGCCTCGGCCTGGCGGGCCATCGAGCGCTTCATCGTGTCGGGCAGGGAGACGTCCTTGATCTCCACCCGGTCGACCTGGATGCCCCAGCCGACGGCCGGGCTGTCGATCATCAGCTCCAGGCCCTGGTTGAGCTTCTCGCGGTTGGAGAGGAGATCGTCCAGGTCGCTCTTGCCGATGATCGACCGCAGGGACGTCTGCGCCATCTGCGACACCGCGAACTTGTAGTCCTCGACCTTCACCAGTGCGCTCGCCGCGTCGATCACCTTGAAGTAGACCACCGCGTCCACGCGGACGGTGACGTTGTCGCGGGTGATGCCCTCCTGGGCGGGGATCGGCAGCGTCACGATCTGCATGTTGACCTTCTGCAGCCGGTCCACCACCGGCACGATCAGCGTCAGGCCCGGCGGCCGTACTTCACCGGCGAGGCGTCCGAGCCGGAAGAGCACGCCTCGCTCGTACTGCTTGACCACCCGGGCAGCCATCGCCAGGTACACCAGACCGGCGCACCCCGCTCCGGCGATCGCTCCCAGCAGTTCCTGGACCATGATGACCTCCTCACCGAGAGGCCTTGCTTTGTCCGCTGCTGTAACGATATGCCACTTCCGGCCGAACGGAGCGGGGGGATACCAGGGGGCTCAGCCCCCTGGCACCGCCACCGCGGGCGACCTCAGCCCACCGGCGCCGACAGCTTCACCGGTTCCGTCCCCACCGCGCTGTGCCGCTCGGCCCAGCTCGCCAGGGCCGTACGGCAGGCGTGGTCCAGATGGTGCAGGCCGGACAGGTCCAGGCGGACCGGGCGGTCCCGGGGCAGCGACTCCAGGCCGTCCAGGATCTTCGGCAGCCGCAGGAAGGTCGCATTGCCCGAGAGGCGGGCGTCGACCGGGCCCGCACCCTTGTCGACGACCTCCAGCCTGATGTACGAGGCCTGCCAGGCGGCCTTGGCCACCGCCAGCCCCAGCCCGATCAGCACGCCCTCGAACATGCTGACCGCCACGATCGAAACCGCGGTCACGGCCAGGATCAGCGCCTCCCCCCGGTGCTCGCGCCACAGCACGGCGAGTGCCCGGACCGGGACCAGCTTGGCACCCGAGTGGATCAGGATGCCCGCGAGCGCCGGGATCGGGAGATGGGCGAGCGCGCCCGGCAGCAGCGCGGCGAACAGCAGCAGCCACACCCCGTGCAGCACGCGGGAGGTCTTCGTACGGGCGCCCGCCTGCACATTGGCCGCGCTGCGCACGATCACCGCGGTCATCGGCAGCGCGCCGAGCAGCCCGCACACCGTGTTGCCGGCGCCCTGGGCGACCAGTTCCCTGTCGTACTCGGTGCGCGGCCCCGGATGCAGCCGGTCCACGGCCGCCGCGCTGAACAGCGACTCGGCCGACGCGATCAGCGTGAAGGCGATCACCGTGCCGAGCAGCCCGACACTCGCCAACTCACCGAACGCGCTGATCGGCGGCGGCTGCACCGAGCCCAGCAAGCCCCGCACCTCGACCGTGGACACCGGCAGGTCCAGCGCGGACGCGGCCACCGTGGCCAGGCCGACCGCGGCCAGCGGGCCGGGCAGCGTACGCACCCTCGCCGGTGCGTGCTTCCACAGCAGCAGCACCGCGATGGTGCCGGCGCACACCGCGAGCGACGCCGTCGCCCTGCCGTCGCCCAGGGCGTCCAGGAACGCCCCGGGCAGTCCCGCGATCTTGCGCAGACCGGAGGTGGGTGCCTCGGCCGCCAGTGCCGGATACAACTGCCCGGCGATCAGCACCAGTCCGATGCCGGCCAGCATGCCCTCGACGACGGAGACCGAGATGGCGCGGAAGCAGCGGCCCAGTCTCAGCAGGCCCATGCCCATCTGGAGGAGACCGGTGGCCAGCACGATCACGCCGAGCGCCGGCAGCCCGAACTCCTCGACCGCCTCGAGGACGAGCACGGTCAGACCGGCCGCCGGGCCCGACACCTGCAGGCTACTGCCGCGCATCAGCCCGGTCACGAGGCCGCCCACGATGCCGGTGACCAGGCCGAGTTCGGCCGGGACCCCGGAGGCCACGGCCACACCCACGCACAGCGGCAGCGCGACGAGGAAGACGACGAGGGACGCGGCGAAGTCCTGCTCGAGGTGCGGGAGGCGGGATATGAGCGTGGCCCGGTCGCTCGTCGGCGCGCTCACAGTGCCTCGAAGGTGTCGGTCTGCGGGCGGTGCGCCTTCACGGCGCCGGTGTGCACCTCGTAGTACCAGGCGTGCAGACCGAGTTGACCGTCCGCCAGCCGCCGCTCGACGCACGGGTACGAGCGCAGCCGCAGCAACTGGGTCAGGACGTGGGCCTGCACGCCCTCGGCGACCTCCGGATCCTCGGCCCGGCCGGCCGGTCGCGGAGTGGCGTGCGCCAGCCAGTCGCGCACGGCGGGTACGGCGGTCAGGTCGTCGCCGCGCACCAGCGCGCCGACGGCACCGCAGTGCGAGTGACCGCAGACGACGATGTCGCGGACGGCGAGCACCTCCACGGCGTACTCGATGGTGGCGGCCTCGCTCGTGGGGTGCTGCGAGGTGTGGGGCGGGACGATGTTGCCCGCGGTGCGCAGCTCGAAGAGCTCGCCGGGGCGGGCGCCCGTGATCAGGGCCGGGACGACCCGGGAATCGGAGCAGGTGATGAACAGCACCTGCGGGGACTGGCCTTCGGCGAGCCCGGCGAACTCCTCAGGGCGCTGTCCGAAGGTACGGGCGTTGTCGATGAGGGGCTGCATGTGTGTGAGTTCCTCCTGGCGCGCCTGCACGGGCGCGTCGGACTTGAACGACAGGTGTGGGGGGAGCGGCGGGCACCGGTCAGCAGCGGAAGACCTGCAGGGCCGCCGGGGTGTGGGCTGCGGAGGGTCTCGAGGCGTGCTGGACCGGGACGCCGGGGGCGCTCGGTGCGTCGGCACCGGCGGCCCGGCCGGCTATGAGGGGGTGCTCCTGTGCGCAGCAGGCGGACGAGCAGCGCTGCCGCTCGCGCAGGTGCGGGATGCCCACGGGGTCGCCCGGGCAGCCCGGAACGCGCAGCGAGCCCACCCCGTCGCGCACCGGCCCGGCCGGGGAGGTGATTCCGGTCTCGGCTTTGGCCTGTGCCTGACCGAGCGTGTGCGCGGATGCGAAGGGTCCGGCGGGAGTGAAGAGCTGGAACCCCAGCAGCGCCACGGCGAGGACGGCGAACAGGGCCCGGGCCGTCGTACCTCGGAACATGCGCCCCCTTCCGCCGCATCACGTCTCTTGCCCGGACCAAGTCTTGGTCAATGGACGGTCAAGAAACAAGTTAACCCTGCAAAGTCCTTTGCAGGGTCAACTGCGCGTCACAAGCGCAAGAGAGCGTGAAAAGTGCCGGTCGTGTGGCGCGATCCGGCTCTTGACTACGAGCCGACGAGCCCCTTGGCGTCGCGGGCGAGCGCGGTGAGGCGGGAAATCGCGCGGAAGTACTTCTTGCGGTAGCCGCCGTTCAGCATCTCCTCGCTGAACAGCCCGTCGAACGGCCGGCCCGAGGCCAGTACCGGGACCTCGCGGTCGTAGAGCCGGTCCGCGAGCACCACGAGGCGCAGCGCCGTCGACTGGTCCGGCACCGGCCGCACATCGGTGAGGCACACCGCCTTCACCCCGTCGGTCAGCGCGCCGTACCGGCTCGGGTGCACCTTGGCCAGGTGCTCCAGCAGATGCGGGAAGTCGTCCAGCGAGGCGCCCGGGGTGGCGTACGCCGCCTTCGTCACCTCTTCGTCGGTGAACGGCTTCGGCGCCTCGGGCAGGCCGCGGTGGCGGTAGTCCTCGCCGTCGATGCGCAGGGCGCGGAAGTGGGCGGACAGGCCCTGGATCTCGCGCAGGAAGTCGGCGGCGGCGAACCGGCCCTCACCCAGCTTGCCCGGCAGCGTGTTGGAGGTGGCGGCGAGCGCCACACCCGCGTCGACCAGCTTGCCGAGCAGGGTCGACACGAGGACCGTGTCGCCCGGGTCGTCCAGTTCGAACTCGTCGATGCACAGCAGACGGTGACCGGACAGGGTCTGCACGGTCTGCTGGAAGCCGAGGGCACCGACCAGGTTCGTCAGCTCGACGAAGGTGCCGAACGCCTTGAGCGCGGGCTCGGCGGGGGTGGCGTGCCACAGGGAGGCGAGCAGGTGGGTCTTGCCCACGCCGTAACCGCCGTCCAGATAGACCCCGCGCGGGCCGGCCGGGGCCTTGGGCGCCTTGGCCCTGCCGAAGCCGAAGAAGCCGCGCCGGCCGGCGCCGGAGGCGTGCGCCCCGCCGAGCCCGCCCGCGAAGTCCTCGAGTACCCGCACGGCGTCGCTCTGGCTGGGCTGGTTCGGGTCGGGTATGTACGTCGCGAAGCGGACCGAGTCGAAGCGCGGCGGCGGCACCATCTCGGCGACCAGCCGGTCCGCCGGGACGTGCGGCTCGCGGGCGCACAGGGACAGGGGGCCCGCGTCGGTCAGGGAGCTGGAACCGGGGGCTGCGGTGGAGGACGACACGGTTACCCATGCTAAGCGCCGTGTCACACTGCACGACATGCGACGCCTGTTCCCTGTGACCGACGAAACAGCAGCCCAGGCCTCCGGCGGGGCCACCGAGTGGGAGGGGTCGAGCGGGGTCTGCGGGACTCGGGCGGCCCATGTGCCCGCAGGCGCGACCGCCCTCGTCGACCGTGAGTGGAGTCTCGCCGAGCTCGCCACCGCCTACGCCTACCCGGAACCGGTGCCCGGCGCCCCGCGGCCGTGGCTGCGCGCCAACATGGTCTCCACGCTCGACGGCGCCGCTCAGCACGAGGGTCGCTCCCAGCCCATCTCCAGCGCCGCCGACATGCGGATCTTCGGCACGCTGCGGGCGCTCGCCGACGTGGTCGTGGTGGGCGCGGAAACGGTACGCCAGGAGGGGTACCGCCCCGCACGCGCGCGTGCCGATTTCGCCGAGGCCCGCAGGGCCGCCGGACAGGGCCCGGCCCCGGCGATCGCGGTCGTCACCGCGAGCCTGGACCTGGACTTCTCGCTCCCGCTGTTCACCTCGCCCCTGGTGCCCACGCTGGTGCTGACCGGAGCCGCGGCCGCCCCCGAGCGGGTCGCCGCCGCCGAGAAGGCCGGCGCCAAGGTGGTCGTCGCCGGTGAGGGCACGGGCGTCGACCCCACGCGCGCGGTGCGTGCCCTGGCAGACCTCGGACACACCCGGCTGCTCACCGAGGGCGGCCCCCGGCTGCTCGGCCAGCTGGTCGCCGCCGAGGTGCTGGACGAACTCTGTCTCACTCTCTCGCCCATGCTCACGGCGGGTGACGCACAGCGCATCGCCGGGGGGCCGGCGGTCGCCGTGCCGCACCGGTTCGAACTCGCGTCGCTCCTCGAGGACGCCGGATTTCTGTTCGGCCGTTACCGTCGGTCCTGAGATCGGCGGAATGTGCCGCTCCGTTTAGCTTCCGGAGGGCAGACTTAGTCCCGGTACTACCCGTGCGATCACGGGGCAGGATGGTTTCCGCAGGGGCTATTTCCGGGCCCACGGAGGAGAAGAGGCGTTTGGTGTTCACAAGCGTTCTGATGATCGAGAAGGCTTTGACGTCCGCCGACGTGGAGTTCGTCACCACCTTGCACGGAGACGAGCCGGTGGCCTTCCAGGTACTTCTCCAGCCGCGCGGTGACCAGGCCGACCGCCTGCTGCGGGCCATCGACGACATCGCGCTCGGCGAACTCGACGAGGCGGTCCGCGAAGGCGAGACCCCGGAGGGTGACGAGGCGAAGAGCGTCGGACAGCGGGCCCTCGACGTGTCCGTGCAGGCGTTGCACGCCGCGGGGAGCCCGGCGGAGGGACGCCTGGTCGAGGACCACCCGCTGGATGCGCTGAAGGCCCTGGTCGGCGAGGTGGCCGCGGACGAGGTGATCGTGCTCACCGACCCCCACTATGTGGAGGAGTTCTTCCACCGGGACTGGGCTTCCCGGGCCCGGCACAGGGTGGGGGTTCCGGTGCTGAAGCTGTTCTCGCACAGCAAGGCGTAGCGCCCGCACCGCGCCCTGGCCCGCGTCCTCGTTCCGCCCGGTTCCCTCGGCTCACCCCTGCCGGGTGAAGGCAGGGCGCGGCCCGGATGGTGTGATGCCCGCATGAGCGGGACCGGGGACCGGCCGGTCGCGCCGGCGCCGAAGGGCGGGTCCGGTGCGGACGGCATCGAACGGGCCGTCGTCACGGGCGTCGCACGCGTGGTCGTGGGCCTCGCCGACATGGCCGCGCAGACGGTCTGCGCGGCGCGCCCGTGGCCGCCGCCCCGATCCGGCAGGTCGGCGTCCGTACCGGACGCGGTGTTCGGGCTCGCTCTCGCGGTCCAGCGGCGATCGGTGTCCGCCGCCTTCGGCACGGCCGACCGGGCCGGGCGCTGGGCGCGCGCCGCGGCCCGGGTGTTCGTGCCACCGGCCGTGCTGGGCACGGTGGACCGCCGGATTCGCGCCTGGGGCGCGCGGGGAGCGCTGGAACGCGCCGGGGCCCGCGAGGCGGCCCGGTCCTTCGCTCGGACGCTCGTCCGGGCCCTGACGGCGGCCGTCGTGGACGAGATCGACTTCGACGCCGTGGCCGACCGGCTGGACGTCGACCGCGTGGCCGGGCGCATCGACCTGGACGCGCTGCTGGCGCGGGTGGACCTGGACGCGGTCCTGGCCCGGATCGACCTGGACGCGGTCCTGGCCCGGGTGGACCTTGACGCGGTCCTGGCCCGTGTGGACCTTGACGCGGTCCTCGCCCGGGTGGACGTGGACGCGGTGGCGGACCGCGTGGACGTGGACCGGATCGTCCGGCGCATCGACCTGGAGGGGCTGTCGGCGCGGGTGGACCTGGACGCGCTGCTGGCGCGGGTGGACCTGGACGCGGTCCTGGCCCGGATCGACCTGGACGCGGTCCTGGCCCGCGTAGACCTGGACGCCGTCCTCGCCCGGATCGACGCGGACGCCGTCCTGGCCCGTACCGATCCGGACGCGTTTCTCGACCGTGTCGACCTGGACGCGGTCGT